>NZ_JBHJVQ010000009.1:0-122513 GCF_042263835.1 Streptomyces sp. NPDC056128
TGTGGCCGACCGATTCCGCGCCGTTCCGAGGACGGACACCCCCCGGCGCGGCCCCGACCCACCACCGAACCCGAAGCGCTACGCGCACCCCCACCCCACCCGCCACAGGCCGCCGCAGGCATCACCCCCGCCGCACCACAGCCCCCGCCCCACCCAACGCCCCCCGCTCCGGCGCGATCCCGCCCGGTACCGCCCGCTGGCGGGCCGGCGTCCCCGTCCAGCACGTCCCCCGGCGGGCCAGGAGGCGGCGGAGCCACAGTTCCAGGGAGACCAGGTCGGCCACGCCGTCCAGTGGCAGGGCCTCCCCCGCCGCCACCGCGCGCACCGCCTTGCGCACCACCCGCGCCTCCACCAGCCCCGCCTGCGCGAGCAGCGGCGTCTCGAAGAGGCCGAGCAGGGAGTCCGCGGAGACCCGCAGCCCCGCCCGTGCCGCCGACGCGGCCAGCGCCTGCGTGGGCGCCCCCCACCCGCTCGGCAGCTCGCTCACCCCCGCCCCCTCCAGCACCGTCCGCAGAATCGACGCCCGCGCCCCCGGCTGCACCCGCAGCGCCTCCGGCAGGGCACGGCACGCGCGCACGACCTGGTTGTCGAGGAACGGCGCGTGCAGCCGCTGGAAGCGGATCTCGGCCGCCTGCTCCAGCACCCGCACGTCCGCGGCCTGCCGCGCCAGCGCCGTACGCGCGCGGAAGTCACCCGGCCGCTGCCCCGGCCCCACCCCCGACCGCTGCGACGAGGTCTGGAGGCGAACCGATACTTCAGCCAGCGCCTCTCCGGTCAGCCACCGCGCCGCCGGCCCGGGCCCGGCCCAGGTCAGCGCGGCCAGGGACGCGTCCATCGCCCCGTCACCGAGCGCGTCGAACCGCCGCCGCAGCAGCCGCTCGGCGAGCACCTCGAGACCCGTCCGGTACGGCGTCCGCGCCAGCCGCCGCGCCGCCCCGTACACGCGCGCGGGGACCAGCACCGACCCGTCGGCCTTGGCCAGTGCCGCGACCGGCCGCACGAGATGGCGCCGTTTGCGGTCCATCAGCAGATCGGCCAGGCGCGCCGGATGGGCGTCAAGCACCTGCCGCGCCCCGTACCCCGTGAAGTGGTCCGCGCTGCCCGCCGCCAGCCGCGCCCGGTGCCGCGCGGCCGCGATCAGAGAGGAACCCGGTTCGTCGGTGAGCGGCCCGTCCAGGTCGGCGTAGGGCAGCATGTCCTCCCCGCCGGTTACCACCACGTGGTGCAGCCGCGGGTTGGCCGCCAGCGCGCCCGCCCGCGCCACCTCGGACTCCTGACCGCCCACGGCGAGGTCGTTGAAGGTGACGGCCAGCAGCCGCTCCCCGGCACCGGTGCCGTGCCCGAGCACGGTCCCCGGCATCCCCGGCAGCCCGGCGGCCAGCAGCGCCAGCGTGCCCGAGGCCGGCCCGCCGGACAGGTCGGCCCCGATCCCCGGAACCGGCATCCCGCGCGCGGCACGCCGTTCCGCGGGCCCCATGCCCGGGACGGGCCCCGGGTCGATGCCGTCGCCGGGGACGTGCCGCGGCGCGGCGAGCCGGGTGCGCACGGCCTCCACGAGCGCGTCCCGCACCCCGTCCACCGCACGGTCGGGATCGGCGGAGGGCGCCGCGACGGCGAGCGAGGCCACCGGCTCGTACCCGGCGATCTCGCGCGCCCCGGCGCGCAGGATCAGCGCATGCCCCGGCGGAACGCGCTTCACGCCGTCGTACGGGGTGGAGTCGTCCAGCGCGGCGGGCACGTCGGGCGCGGCGAGCAGCGCGGCGAGGTGGCCGAAGTCGAGGTTGGCCTCGACGAGGTCGGCCAGGGGCAGCGCGGCGGTCGCGTAGGCGGTGCCGCCGGACCAGGGGGTGTGGAACACCGGCCGCGCGCCCGCGAGATCGCCGCAGACGGTGATCCGCCGCCCCACCTGGACGACGGCCGTGTAGCTGCCGGGCCACGCCGTCAGGTGCCGGAGGGCGCCGCCGCGCGCGGCGAAGAGGGCGACCCGCAGCTGCTCGTCGGAGGCGCCGCAGATGCCGAGGACGGCGATCCGGGTCTGCGGATCGGCGTCGACCACGCGGACCTCGTCGGGGCGCCAGTCGCCGACCGCCCACAGGGGGTCGGGGTCACCCCACAACGGCTGGGCGCCGACGGGCTGCACGGTCTCGCCGTCGTACCCGGTGGCGCCCGCGGACCGGGCCGCACCGGTGATCCCCGCGGCTCCCACGGCGGCGCTGCTCCACCCCACCAACCACCGCATCGACGCCTCCACAGGCTGGGGACAACCAGTGCACCGTACGAACTGGTTCCCCATGCTGCCATGAAGGGCGCGCCACAGAGCAGCGGCGGAGCCGCACTGGCTCCCGTGAATGCGTCCTCGCGGTCACTCGCGCGAGGACGTCAACTCCCCTTCCGCTTCCGCTCGGCGCTCAATCCGCGCTCAATCCGCGCTCCGTTCGCGCTCCGTCCGAGGGCGCGAAGACGACTCGAATGCGCCCCCACAACGCGCCGTTTGGCTCCCCAACGCGCCCTCAACTCCCGTGGTGAGGACGGATGTACGCCCGAAATACCAGGAACGATTTTCAGCCAAATCGACGACACACGGACAGACTCGAACACGCTGCGTACAGGCTCCCCGCCCGCCCGCCGGCGCTCGGCCCGGGAGGCGGGACTCGCCCCCCGGGCCGGTCCGCCGCCCGCGGGGATGTAGGCGGCGGTGTCCCCCAGCCCACTGGATCCAGTACAGCGGGCCGACCCACGCACCGCCCATGGAATCGCTCCCCCGATGGCCGGAGAAGAGCGCACGGGCGGGCGCACGGCCACACACCGGGAGCACGCCGCAACGGACCGTACATACAACGCACTTGAGTACGGACCACAATCCCGCCATCCGGAACAATGCCTCTTAACGCCTGGGATCCGGCGAACTACGCTGGGTTTACGAATGCCGCGTGGTTATGCCAGCGCGGCAGCCGTCTGTGTCGAGGGGTGGCGCATGTCCAGGGAGCAACGCGGGCCGAACGAAAAGCTCGGCGCCGTTCTCGCCCTCGCGGGAATCAGCAACGCAGGACTCGCCCGGCGCGTCAACGACCTTGGCGCTCAACGCGGGTTGACACTTCGCTACGACAAGACGTCGGTGGCGCGCTGGGTGTCGAAGGGGATGGTGCCGCAGGGTGCCGCGCCGCACCTCATCGCCGCCGCCATCGGCCAGAAGCTCGGCCGCCCGGTGCCGCTCCACGAGATCGGCCTGGCGGACGCGGATCCCGCCCCCGAAGTGGGCCTCGCCTTCCCACGGGACGTCGGCCAGGCGGTGCGCTCCGCCACCGAGCTGTACCGTCTCGACCTCGCCGGCCGCCGGGCCGGCGGCGGCATCTGGCAGTCGCTGGCCGGTTCGTTCGCGGTGAGCGCGTACGCGACGCCCGCCTCCCGGTGGCTGATAACCCCGGCCGACAGCTCGGTGGCGCGCGACGTGGGCCCGGCCGAGGGCTCCGGCGCACCGCTCAAAGTCGGCCACAGCGACGTGCAGAAACTGCGGGAGGCCGCCGAGGACGCCCGCCGCTGGGACTCCAAGTACGGCGGCGGCGACTGGCGTTCGTCGATGGTCCCCGAGTGCTTACGCGTCGAGGCGGCACCCCTGCTGCTCGGCTCCTACTCCGACGAGGTCGGCCGCGCCCTGTTCGGCGCCTCGGCGGAGCTGACCCGGCTGGCCGGCTGGATGGCCTTCGACACCGGTCAGCAGGAGGCGGCCCAGCGCTACTACATCCAGGCCCTGCGCCTGGCCCGCGCGGCGGCCGACGTCCCCCTGGGCGGCTACGTCCTCGCCTCGATGTCCCTCCAGGCCACCTACCGCGGCTTCGGCGACGAGGGCGTGGACCTCGCGCAGGCCGCCCTGGAGCGCAACCGGGGCCTGGCCACGGCCCGCACCATGAGCTTCTTCCGCCTGGTGGAGGCCCGCGCCCACGCGCGCGCGAGCGACGCACCGGCGGCCGGCGCCGCACTGAAGGCCGCCGAGAGCTGGCTGGAGCGCGCCCGCCCCGGCGACAGCGACCCGTCGTGGCTGGGTTTCTACTCCTACGACCGGTTCGCCGCCGACGCGGCCGAGTGCTACCGCGACCTGAAGGCACCACGCCAGGTGCGCCGCTTCACCGAGCAGGCCCTGTCGAAACCGACGGAGGAGTTCGTACGCTCGCACGGCCTCCGGCTCGTCGTCTCGGCGGTGGCCGAGCTGGAGTCGGGCAATCTGGACGCGGCCTGCGAGCAGGGCGTGCGGGCGGTCGAGGTGGCCGGCCGCATCTCCTCGGCCCGCACCACCGAGTACGTGAAGGACCTCCTGCATCGCCTGGAGCCGTACGGCGACGAGCCGCGCGTGGTCGAGCTGCGTGAGCGCGCGCGGCCGCTGCTGGTGACCCCGGCCTGACGCAGCCGGCCTGATACACCGCCCCTTCCGGGTTTGAAGGCATTGTCAGTGGCGCAGTGCACTATCGAAGCCGGGAGGTGGACCGGGAGATGGAACGAGTGTTCGACTGCGATGTGCTGGTGATCGGCGGCGGCATCGTCGGCCTGTCGACGGCGTACGCGATCACGCGCGCCGCCCCGGGCACCAGGGTCACGGTCCTGGAGAAGGAACCGGGCCCGGCCCGGCACCAGACGGGCCGCAACAGCGGCGTCATCCACAGCGGGGTCTACTACCGCCCGGGCTCGCTCAAGGCGCGCTACGCGGTGCGGGGCGCCGCCGAGATGGTCAAGTTCTGCGCCGAGTACGGCATCGACCACGCCGTCACCGGCAAGCTGATCGTCGCCACCGACCGCGCCGAGCTGCCCCGCCTGCACGCCCTCGTCCAGCGCGGCCGGGAGAACGGCATTCCGGTACGCGAGCTGGGCGCCGCCCAGATCCAGGAGTACGAGCCCGAGGTCAGGGGCCTCGCCGCCATACACGTCGGCACCACCGGCATCTGCGACTACGTCGCCGTGGCCCGGCAGCTGGCCCGGGCGTCCGGCGCGGAGCTGCGCTACGGCGCCGAGGTACGGCACATCGACCGCCGCCCCGGCCTCGGCGTCGCCGTCCGCACCCGCTCCGGCGAGGTGCTGCGCGCCCGCGTCCTGGTCAACTGCGGCGGGCTGCACTGCGACGAGATCGCCCGCATGACCGGCGACGACCCGGGGATGCGCATCGTGCCGTTCCGGGGCGAGTACTACGAGCTGGCCCGTCCCGAGCTGGTGCGGGGACTGGTGTATCCGGTGCCGGACCCGGCCTTCCCGTTCCTCGGGGTGCACCTCACCCGCGGCATCGACGGCGGCGTGCACCTCGGGCCGAACGCGGTGCCGGCGCTGGCCCGCGAGGGCTACGGCTGGGGTGTCGTCCGCCCCCGCGAGCTGGCCGCGACGCTGGCCTGGCCCGGCTCCTGGCACATCGCGCGGCGGCACTGGAGGTACGGCACCGGGGAGCTGCGCCGGTCGCTGTCCAAGGCGGCCTTCACCACCGCCGTACGCAGACTGCTGCCGTCCGTGACGGAGAGCGACCTGGTCGCGGCGCCGGCCGGCGTGCGGGCTCAGGCGGTGCTGGCGGACGGGACGCTGGTGGACGACTTCCTGATCAAGGAGGGCCCCCACGCGGTGCACGTCCTGAACGCGCCGTCGCCCGCGGCCACCGCGGCCCTGCCGATCGGGCGGGAGGTGGGCCGCAGGGCACTGACCCTGCTGGGAGGCTCGTGAGCCCGGCACGGGCGGGCCGTAAAATTGGGGGCACTGTGTCTGATTTCCCCAGCGCCCCCGACGCTCACCAGCCAGCCGCCACCCACACCGGCACCTCCCTGAGGCACACCCGTGCCAAGGGGGAGCCGCGTTTCCCGGACGGGCCGAAGGCCGACCCCGCCGGGTCGCACTTCGAGCGGCGGATCCGCAGTTTCCAGCCCCGGCGCAGCCGCGTGACGGCCGGCCAGGCGGACGCGCTGCAACGGCTGTGGCCCCTGTGGGGACTGGACATCGACGGGCAGCGCGACCTCGACCTCGGCGAGCTGTTCGGCGACGCGCGCCCGGTCGTCCTGGAGATCGGCTTCGGCATGGGCGAGGCCACCGCCCAGATGGCCGAGGCCGACCCCGGCACCAACATCCTCGCCGTGGACGTCCACACCCCGGGCCAGGGCAACCTCCTCGGTCTCGCCGAGCGGAACGGCCTGTCCAACATCCGGGTGGCCAACGGCGACGCGATCATCCTGCTGCGCGAGATGCTCGCCCCCTCCTCGCTCGCCGGACTGCGCGTCTACTTCCCCGACCCGTGGCCGAAGAAGCGCCACCACAAGCGGCGCCTGATCCAGCGGGAGTTCCTGACGCTGGCCGCGACCCGGCTCGCGCCGGGCGCCTTCGTGCACTGCGCCACCGACTGGGAGCCGTACGCCGAGCAGATGCTCGACGAGCTGACCGCGCACCCCGACTTCGAGAACACCGCCCCGGACGGCGGTTTCGCGCCGCGTCCCGCGCACCGGCCGCTGACCCGGTTCGAGGGCCAGGGACTGGACAAGGGACATGTGGTGAACGACCTGGTCTTCCGCCGCGTACAGCTCCGCGATCCCCACGAAGAGCAGCCTCCCACCGGTTAGGGTCCATGCCGTGGCCAGTCCCCCGTGTCCGACGCGTCAGCCCACGTTCCCGCGTACGCATCCGCACTGGTGGCAGCGGACCTGGGTGCGGTACGGCGCGCTGATCACGCTGCTCGCGCTCTCCGGCCTGGTGATCCTGGCCCTGGTCCGCGAACAGACCGGCACGCGGGGGTTCCTGGTCGGGCTCGGCCTCGCGGTGCTGCCCGTGCCGCTGCTCGTGGCCGCCTTCCGCTGGCTGGACCGGGTCGACCCCGGGCCCTGGCGCAACCTGCTGTTCTGCTTCTCCTGGGGCGCCTGCGCGGCGGCGCTGATAGCGATCGTCGCCAACAGCTTCGCGACCAGATGGATAGCGACCGCCACCGCCGACCCGGCGAGCGCGGACACCCTGGGCGCCACGGTGATAGCGCCGGTCGTCGAGGAGTCCGCCAAGGCCGCCGCGGTCCTCCTGGTCTTCCTGTTCCGCAGGCGGGACTTCACCGGCATCGTCGACGGAGTGGTGATCGCCGGGGTCACCGCCACCGGCTTCGCCTTCACCGAGAACATCCTGTACCTAGGCACCGCGTTCGGCACCGACCAGCTCACCGGCGGCAGCGGCATCGCCTCCGTCACCGCGGCGACCTTCTTCGTCCGCGTCGTGATGTCCCCGTTCGCGCACCCGCTCTTCACCGTGCTCACCGGCATCGGCTTCGGCATCGCCGCGCTCTCCGCGGGCCGCCACCGCCTGCGCCGCGCCCTGCTCCCGCTGTCCGGCCTGCTGCTCGCGATGGGCGTGCACGCGCTGTGGAACGGCTCGGCCGCGTTCGGCGAGTACGGCTTCTACGCCGTGTACGCGGCCTTCATGGTGCCGGCCTTCGGCCTGCTGACCTGGCTGGTGATCTGGACCCGGCAGCGCGAACTGGGCACCGTACGGGCCGAGCTGCCCGCGTATGTCCTGGCCGGGTGGCTGACGCCCGCGGAGCCGCACGCGCTCGGCTCGATGCGGGCCCGCCGCGTCGCCCGGCAGCACGCCCGGCGGCAGGGCGGGAAGGAGGCGGCACGCGCGGTGGCCCAGTACGAGGCGTACGCGACCTCGCTGGCGTTCCTGCGGCAGCGTGGCCGCCGGGGCGGGGCGGGCGCCGACTACGCCGTGCGGGAGCGGGAGATGCTGGACGCCCTGTGGCACCGGCGCGGCGCGGCCCGCCCGGCCCTGGACCACGCGGCCCGCGCGACGGCACCGCCCGTGCCCCGTCCCGCGCCGCCCTGGGCGTACCCGCACGGGACGTACGGCCCGTACGGCGGCGGCCCCCCGGCGCCGTACCCGGCCCAGGCGCCGTACGTCCCGTACGCCCACCCATACGCACCGCCGGGCCCCTACCGCCCGTAGGCCGGCACCCGCGGCGTCACGCTCAGGCCGACGCCCGTGTCAGCCGCGCGACCTCGTCGTCCGTCAGGCTCAGCTCCGCGACGCCCAGCAGTGCGGGCAGCTGCTCCACCGTGCGCGCGGACGCGATCGGCGCGGCCACCGTCGGCCGGCCGGCCAGCCAGGCGAGGGCGACCGTGGCGACGGGGGCGTCGTGCGCCTCGGCGATCTCGTCCAGGGCGGCGAGCACCCGCCGGCCGCGCTCGGTCTCCAGGTGCTTGGCCGCACCGCCCGCACGCGGACTGTCGACGCTCGCACCGGGCCGGTACTTGCCGGTGAGGAAGCTGGCCGCGAGGGCGTAGTACGGCACGGCGGCCAGTCCCGCGCCCTCGGCGAGGTCGCGCAGCCCGCCTTCGTAGGTGTCGCGCGAGACCAGGTTGTAGTGCGGCTGGAGGGCGACGTACCGGGCGAGGCCCTCGCGGTCGGAGAACTCCAGGGAGGCCGCGAGCCGCTCGGCGGAGATGTTGGAGGCGGCGATGTGCCGCACCTTGCCCGCCTTCACCAGCTCGTCCAGCGCGCCGATGATCTCCTCGACCGGCACCTCGGGCTTGTCGAAGTGCGTGTAGTAGAGGTCGATGTGGTCGGTGCCCAGGCGGCGCAGCGAGGCGTCGGCCGCAGACTTGATGTTCGCGGCGGAGAGCCCCGGGTACTCGGGGTGCTGGCTGACCTTGGTGGCGAGGACGACGTCGTCACGGTTGCCGCGGGCCGCGAACCACTGGCCGAGGACGGTCTCGGACTCGCCGCCGCTGTTGCCGTCGACCCAGGCGGAGTACGAGTCGGCGGTGTCCACGAAGTTGCCGCCGGCCGCGGTGTAGGCGTCCAGGACGGCGAAGGACCGGTCCTGGCCGGCGGTCCAGCCGAAGACGTTGCCGCCGAGGGCGAGGGGGAAGACCTCCAGGTCGGAGGAGCCGAGCTTGCGCAGAGAAGTCATGTAGGGCGTCAACGAACGCACCGGATCAGGTCATTCCGGTACGGACGCGAAAACCCCGCAAACCGGCAGCCCTGACGTCGGGGGGTTGCCGTCAGGACCGCCGGGGACCAGCGGGGAAGCGGATGGGCCGGTGACTCAGGGGGTGAGGCCCTTGCTCTGCAGCCAGGCCATCGGGTCGATGCCGGAGCCGCCGTCGGTGTGGACCTCCATGTGGAGGTGGGCGCCGGTGACGTTGCCGGTGGCGCCGACGCGGCCGATGACGTCACCGGTGGTGACCTCCTGGCCGACGCTGACGCTGATGGAGGACTGGTGGGCGTACCAGATCTCGGTGCCGTCATCCAGGGTGAGCACGGTCTTGTAGCCGTACGACCCGTCCCAGCCGGCCGACGTGATGGTGCCGCTGTGCACGGCCTTGAGCAGCGTGCCCGTGGGTGCGGCGAAGTCGAGGCCGGTGTGGTGGCCGGAGGACCAGTAGGCGCCGGCCTGGCCGAAGGTCGAGGAGATCGTGTACGAGGAGGTCGGCAGCGTGAACTGCTTGGCCAGCTTGGCCAGGCGCTCGGCCTCGGCCTTCTTCGCGGCCTCCTCCTCCGCCTTCTTCTTGGCGGCGGCGGCCTTGGCCTCGGCCTCCTTCTCCGCCTTGGCGGCGGCTTCCGCGGCCTTCTTCTCGGCGGCCGCGGCGGCCTCGGCGGCGGCCTTGGTCTCGACCTGGGCCTGCTGCTGCTCGGCCTGCGCCATGATCCGGGCCCGCAGGGACTCACCGGCGCCCGCGGTGTCGGTGCCCTCCGTGGTGTCGGCGGCGGCGGTCACGCCGATGCCGCTGAGCGGGGTGCTGGAACCCTCCGGCTGCGGCGCGTCCTCGTCGGAGATGAGCGAGCCGACGTTGGGCAGGTCCGGCATGGAGATCGACACCGGCGGCTTGCCGGTCTGCGCGCTGGCCATGCCGCCCGCGCCGACGGCGGCTATGACACCGACGCCCAGGACGGTGGAGCTGCGGGCGAGCCCGCCACGCTGCTTGGCGACGCGGTGCCGGCCGCGTACGGGGCGGATGGAGTCCTCGGTGGGATTCCACTCCTCCCAAGGGCCCTCTTCGGTGCGGTAACTCTCGTAGCCGAAGGTTTCGGTGTCGTGCCGACTGGGCACGAACGGGGCCTCGGGGGCAGGCCGGTTGGACGCCACGTGGGCGTACTCCTTTCCTTCCTTTCGCCTACCGGGTTAGCTGACGGGTTCGGAGCAGGAAGGTCTCCTACGCGCGCATGCAGCCGTGTTGCCACGACGTCAAACGCCCGATTCACCCCAATGTGGTGGTTCCCCGGTTCCCTTGCGGGATTCGGCGCGTGCGCACGGAGCCGCCTTCTGTGACGGCTGGGACGACCGCGCTGCGTTATCGAACGTTAATAGACCCGGGGCCCGGATTCCAAGCTGTTCCTCTTGATCATTAACGAAAACAGCCCGGACGTACACCTCAGGATCGGTGAAAACCGGGCGAGTTGACCGCCGGTCAGTATTCCCCTTCACGCCACTTTCTTCTGACGGATCGTCAGTTGTTATGCGGAGGGACGCCACCCCGTCACGGCTCGTGACAATGATCATGCTCGCCGCGCCGTGGCCGCCGTACGGCGAGCAGCGCCATGTCGTCCGCCATCCCGCCCCCGGAGTGGCGGCGCACGTCGCGGGCGAGGGTGTCGAGCAGCTTCGCCGGGTGGCGGAAGACGCGGCCGGACAGCCGCGCGTACGGATCGTAGAACTCCCCCCGGTCGTCCCGGGCTTCCGACAGCCCGTCGGTGTACAGCAGCAGCGTGGCCCCACCGGGGAAGGCGGTCTCCTCCGCGCGGTCGGGCCACACGCCCAGCTCGCCCATGCCGAGCGGCAGCGCCGACTCCCGGGCGGGCAGCGACCCCACGGTGCCGTCGCCGTGGAGCAGCAGGGGCGGCGGATGCCCGCGGTTGACGATGCGTACGGTCCCGGCGCCGTGCGGGAGTTCGGCCAGGACGGCGGTGGTGAAGCCCTCGAAGGCGTCCAGTCCCTCGCGCCGGGTGCCCTCGCGGGCCAGCGCCCGCTCCAGGCGCTGCGCCACCGCCTCCAGCGTCGCCTCCTGTTCGGCGGCCTCCCGGAAGGCGCCGATCACCACGGCGACGGCGGCCACCGCTCCCATGCCCTTGCCCCGCACGTCCCCCACGATGAGCCGGACGCCGCGCGCGCTGTCCTGCACCGCGTACAGGTCACCGCCGATGAAGGCGCCGGCCTGCGCGGCCTCGTAGCCGACGGCGATCTCGAAGCCGGCGATCCGCTCGGCCGGCTCGGGCAGTACGGCGCGCTGGGCGGCCTCGGCGATCTCCCGGGCGATGGCGAGGCGCTCGTCGGTACGGCGGACGAAGGCGTTGACGAAGACGGCGAGCGCGGCGACCGTCGCGATGGTGATCAGCTCGGTGAGGGAGTCGACGTAGTGGATGACGCCCTTGCCGATCTGCAGCCCGACGACCGAGGCGACCACGGCGACGCCGGTGAGCGCGGTGCCCCGCCGGGAGTAGATCGGGGCGGCGACCAGCGGCGCGGCGGTGTAGAGGGGACCGGCGGTGAAGTAGCGCGGGGTGAAGATGTCGTACAGGACGGCGACGATGATCAGCAGTACGGGGAGCGAGCGCACGAGCACCCGGCCGTAGGACGTACGCCACGGTCGCGGCTGCCCGGTGGGCGGCACGGGCGGTGTCTCGTCACCGAGGCCCGGGTCGGGCACGGGATCGCCGGGGAGCCGGCCGCCGGCTCTGGCGTACGCTCCCTCGTCCTCGACGTCACCTGCCCGCACCACTGGTCTCCCGCCACCCCCTGTCCGCGCCGCTTGCCGTGCCGTACTCCAGGTTTCCCGCGGCGGGGGTGGGCGGCGAGCGGTGAGGGCCGAGCGGGTGAACGCACCGAGGGCCGGAACCCTTTCGGATTCCGGCCCTCGGCCTTCAGTAGCGGGGACAGGATTTGAACCTGCGACCTCTGGGTTATGAGCCCAGCGAGCTACCGAGCTGCTCCACCCCGCGTCGTTGTGTTCTCCACTGTACGTCATCCCAGGGGCGGAATGCACATCCGTATCTCCCTCACCCGTCCAGATGACGGTTCGGCGCCTTCGCCCGCCCCTCGTACTCCGGCAGTACGACCACGGCGGCGCCCCCGGCGGCGAGCACCCCGCCGCCGTCCGCCCCCGGCACGAAGGTGTCCGGCTCCCGCCAGGCCGTGACCACGCGACGCACCCCGGCGTCGAGGATCAGCCGGGCGCAGGGCGCGGGCCGGGAGGCGCGGCGCGCACAGGGCTCCAGGCTGCTGTACACGGTGGCCCCCGCGAGCCGCGGATCGGAGCGGTCGGCCTTGGCGAGGGCGGCCTCCTCGGCGTGCACGACGGGGTCGCCGCCCTCCCGCGAGTACCCGCGCGCCAGCTCGCTCCCGTCCGCGGCGACCACGACCGCCCCCACGCTGAACGCCGTCCGTGACGGCGGACACAGCTCGGCCAGCTCGCAGGCGAGCGCCAGCCAGTGCCGGTCGGCGGCGCTCACGTGCTCACCGGTGCCGGGCGCGGTGGGCAGGTACCTCATCAGCACCACGTCCTCGATCCGCCGCGACTCCACCAGCCGCAGCCGCCCGCCCTGGTAGGCGCCGGGCCCGAAGAGCCGGGGCGCGGCCGGGTCGCCGACGAGCAGGGGCGCGAGAACGAGCTGAAGCTCGTCGGCGAGTTCCTGCTGAAGCAGCTGGGTGTGGACGGTCCCGCCCCCCTCCACCATGAGCCGCCGCACCCCGCGCCGGTCGTACAGGTACTCGAGCACCGCCCGCCAGTGGAGCGCGTCGCCGAGCGGGACGACGACATCGCCGGCGATCCCCAGCGCCCGGGCCCGCCCGGCCCCCTCGTCCGTGGTCAGCAGCGCCTTCTCCCCACCGGTGTGCCAGAACCGCGCCGTCGGGTCCAGCTCACCACTGCCGCTGACGGTGACCTTGAGCGGGTACTCCGCCTTCCCGGCCGTGGTGCGGGCTGCCCGCCGCTCGGCGGAGTTCACCAGCAGCCGCGGATTGTCGGCCCGGACCGTCCCGGCCCCGACCAGAATCGCGTCGACCGACGCCCGCACCTCGTCGACCCGCTCGAAGTCGGCGGGGCTGGACAGCAGGAGCCGGTCGGGTCCGGTGTCGTCCAGACAGCCGTCGAGGGAGACGGCGGCGGAGAGGAGGACGTAGGGGAGGGGCCTGCTGGACCCGTCGTGGGTCACTGGCCGAACTCCGGCTCTTCCGGCCCGGCGGGTGCCAGGGGCGGAACCACCAGTTCGTTCGTGATCCTTGGGCGCAGCATGCCTACGAATCTAGTCCGTCCCCGCAGGGGTGGCCGGAGTCGTCGTCGGCCGGCCGTCTTCAGACACCGCCGACGGACGACCTACCGGGCGCTGTCGTCCGTCTCCGCCTGCGGCGGCAGAAAGATCAGGCGATCCGCTACGGCGTCCAGATGCCGCGGCGGCAAATCCATCGTGACCGAAAGGTCGTCGACCGACCCGAAGCCGCCGACCACCCTCACCATCCGTACGACCTCCGCGGCCTGGCCGTCCGACAGGGTCAGGAGGCGGACCAGGACGCCGGCCGGCACGTTGTTGACGTCGACGAGACCGCCGTCGGGGAACTCGCGGTCGGGCAAGTCCGCGCGGCCGATACGCAGTTCCACGGCCCGCCGCTGGTCGGCGTCGGCGATCGCGCGCGCCGTCTCCCGCGCCGCCCGCTCGTCGCGGTGCGCGGCGAGCAGGGCGCGCTGCCGGTCCTGCAGGGGACGGAACTGCTCGGCGTCGCGGCTCCTCCACACCCTGGACCGGATCCCGAAGGCGTGTCCGGTCCCGCCGAGGATGTTGACGAACATCCCCGCACCGAAGAGGACTTCGTACGTGGCGGACACATCCGGGTCGAAGATGAAGTACAGCGCACTCGCCCCGACGTAGGGCACCGTGGCCAGCGCCTGCGCCCAGCTCTTCATGCGCACCGACGCGTGGATCATCAGCGGCAGCGTCCCGAGCCCGAGCGTCAGGACGGGAATCAGGGCCCACAACGAGGTGAGCAGGGTCCGGGCAGGGTGTTCGCGCCTGCTGAGAAAGGGCTCGTAGTCGGCCATGCTGCTCCCCCGTGTCCGGCGACCGGCACTCTCCCACCCAGGGTAGGCCGCTCGCGTGAAGCACGACACAGCCAGCCCACGTCGTCAGCCCCAGTCGCCGTTGATCCACGCGAGCAGACGGGCGCGCTTCTTGTAGGAGCAAGGAGCGTAGGCAGGGCCGGACGTGACGTACGTCTCGGACCCGCCCTGCAGGTCGTAACCGTAGTCGCTGGGGCCGTACTCGCCGTCGCGGTAGCCGTCCATGTCATCGGCCCAGTCGAGTAGACCGAAGTCGAGGTTGAGGTTGTCGAGGTATCGGCTGGGGTCGGCCGGTTCCACCGGTGCGGAGCGGCCGTCCGCCCGCCGGTCTTCGAGGCAGCCGTCGGAGCGCACGGGCTGGCCCAGCCACCATCCGGCCAGGAACACCGCGTACAGAGTGGTGACAGCGCCGAGGCGGCGCACGGATATCCAGGCGGGCACCCTGGGAGTGTCGCGCCCTCCCTTCACCGCCATTGGCCCTCGAACCACGCTCGCATGCGGGGGCGTTCGCTCGTGTCGTTGGTGCAGGAGACGGCGTAGGCGGTGATCGTCTGGGTTTGCCTGACGTAGGTGCCCCCACCCGGGATGTGGGCCAGGCCCGGCCCCGAGCCGTACCGTGACGGGTTCGCCGACGGCGTCGGCGTGGGGGACGGCTCGGTTTCGTACTCCTCGGCGATCCGGTCGAGGTCGGCCTGGTCGACGTGGCATTCGGGAGTGACGGGCTGACCCAGGTACCACCCCGCGACGAACACGCCGTAGATCGCGGCGGCGGTGCCGAGGCGGCGCGGGGTGATCCGACTAACGCGGCCTATTTCGGGCGGTGTTGTGCTCATGCCGCAGGACCCTATCCGCGGACAGGAGGGGTCGGCAGCCGGGTCACAGGTCGTTGAGAGTCCAGAACAGGCCGACCTCGGTGTCCGAGACGACGACGCCGCAGTCCTCCGCGAAGACGCTCATCGGGCTGTACCCCATGCCCTCCAGCGTGAAGTCGAGGGTGCCGGGTGCGCTGCCGGTCTTGCTGACGTTGGTGCGATAGGTGGCCTCGTCCCCGTACCGTGCGAGGACTGTGCGTGTCATCGCCCGCAGCTCATCCTCGGACTCGTCGAAGTACTGGAGGTTGGACAGGGTGCAGCCCTCACCGTAGAAAGATCCCCGAGGCTTGAACAGCCCGCGTCTCGGCGCGTCACGCTCAAGTCGGCCTGGTAACGACTCACATCGTTTCGTTGCCAAGCACCGTCAAGGTGCCACTGCCCGCTGTGCCGCCGCGATGAAGGCCGTCCTCGCCTCCTGCACTCGATCCAGCGCCTGGTGACGCGCCAGGCTGTCAATGAACCCACGCGCCGCGGCCACGACTTCTTCCGGCCCTTCGAGAACGACACCGGCGTAGGCCCGCTGCAGAAGCAGCTCTTCGTCGCCGTCGCCCCGACCGCTCCGTTCGGCGAGGATCCTCGTCTCCACAGCGCAGAGGAACTCGGCGTAGACCTGACGCCGGAGCGCGATCGCACGTTGCCCGTCGGCGCCCCGCAGCGTCATCCGGACGGACTCCAGCAGTGCTTCTGCCTGCCGGTCGGCCGCATCACGGGCCGCCTGAGCCTGGCGTTGACCGGCGCCCCTGCTGAACCAGCCCGTAACAACGCTGCCCACGATCGCTGCGCCCGCGGCCAACAGCGCGATACCCCATTCACCCATGCACCCATCCTCAGGTACCGGGAACGGCATGGCCGGTACGATCAGAATATGCCTCACGAGGACGCCGAGAAAGCCGCCCAACCTGCGCAAACACCACGTAGCGGCGGGCAGCCCCGGCTAGAATCGACTATTGGGGCGACGGGCGACGGGCGACGGGCGACGGGCGACGGGCGACGGGCGACGGGCGACGGGCGACGGGCGACGGGCGACGGGCGACGGGCGACGGGCGACGGTGCTGCTTGCCGCCCGTTCGACAGTGGCTCTCTACCGCCTGCTGGACGCACTCCCCGCACTGTCCGGTGACGACAGGATCACTCGGTACTTCACGCTCGTACCCGGCTCCGACTTCGGAGTCGACGTGTTCTCCGCCATCGAGGGCGTCGGTGGGACGCTGGTGCCTTGGGACGAGGCGCGCAACCGTTCGTACGACCTGGTCCTCTCGGCCAGTCCGAAGGGTGACCTGCGCCTGCTCCGCGGCCGGCACGTGTTGCTGCCGCACGGCGCCGGGTACAACAAGTCGATCCCCGGGGAGTACTCGGATTCGGCATCCGGGCTCGACCCGGACCTCCTGCTCCGCGAGGGAGACAGCTCACCCGTCACACTCCACGCCGTTGCCCATCCGGATCAAGTAGCGCGCATAGCCGCCGTCGACCCGCGTGCGGCCGAGCGGGCCAAGGTCGTCGGAGACCCGACGCTGGAGCGCGTCCTCGCCTCGCGCCCGCTGCGTGAGCGCTACCGTGCGGCGCTGGGAACGGGGTCGCGCAGACTCCTCGTACTGGTCTCGACCTGGGGCCCGGAGTCGCTGCTCAGGCGGCAGCCGGATCTCCCCGCCAAGCTGGCCGCCCAACTCTCCTACGACGCCCATCAACTGGCGATGGTGATCCACCCCAACGAGCACAGCCGGCTGGGCACGTACGAGCTGACCGAGCGGCTCGCCCCGGCCCTCGACGCGGGCATGGTCCTGGTACGCCCGCACGAGGAGTGGGCGTCCGTCCTGATCGCTGCCGACGCGCTGATCACCGACCACGGTTCCACGGCCCTGTACTACTGCGCCGCGCAGGACCGGCCGGTCGTCAGCGCCTACGAGGGCGGAGTCGAACTGATCCCGGGCACTCCCATGGACCAGCTCCTGAAGCGTGTTCCGCGGTTGGATTCCGCCGACTCGCACTCGCTGGAGCAGGCCCTTCTCGGCTATCGGCCGGGAACGGCCGCAGAGGCCGCCCAAGCCGCCTTCGCGCACCGCGGCAGGGCACTCAACCTGCTACGCGCCGAGCTCTACAGCCTGCTCGGCATGGAGCCTCCCGGCGCTCCCTGTCCGCCCCGCCTCCTGCCCCGGCCTCTCGCCGCCGAACGGGCGCCGACGGCTTTCGACGTGGACGCCGACACCACCGGCCACGGCATCCGCGTCGTTCGGCGCCCCGTCGGGATCGGCCCACCCGGCCACCACCTGGCTGCGGAGCACGGAGCCGCGAGCCAGGCGTTCATCCACTCCGCGGGACTGCTGTACCGGCGCCCGCTCCCGGTCCCGGCAGGCCAGCCCGGGCTCTCCTGGACGTCGGACGGCTGGATGCGCCACGCGCTGTCCGCGTACCCGGGCTGCCGCTCGGCCGCCGCGATCCTCCCGTCAGGCCTGGTACTGCTCAGGACGTGTGGCCACCCCGATGCGTACGCCGTCGAGGTCGAGCCCCGGGACGAAGGCGGTCGGGTGACGCGCATCGATCCGGCCGCAGCGGCGTCGGCGGTCCACGCCTGGCTGCTCCACCGGTCCCCGGCCGCCACCGCGGCACCGAGCCGGCTGAGCTGCGTCATCGGAGACCGCGCCCACGCCCTCGTGCTGCGCCCAGCCACCGCTGACGAGGTCGCGGAACTCTTCTGACCCGGACGCACCACGGAACACGCTAGGCGCCCAAGCCGCTGAGGCGCCTGATGTCACCAGCCGCAGTACGGTGCTCGGCCGATTCGGCGGTCCGTCCCTCCGTCTGGCACAGCTCGGCCAGCGCGTCATGGATCCGGGCCTGGTCGAACCCGGACCGGCGTCGACGCGCGGCGCGCAGGGACTCCTCGTACAACGGACGGGCCTCCGCCGGCCGGCCGAGACGGCACAGTACGCCGGCGAGCGCGAAGCCGGTGCGGCGGCTCATCCTCTCGCGCTCCTGTGCCACGGCCATGTCGTGTGCCTCGGCGAGCAGCCCGTGGGCCATATCCAGCTCACCCAGCTTCGCCCTGGCCTCTCCCAGCCGGTAGGTCTGGAGCATGACGCCGTAGGGGTTGGGGATCTCGGCGTGCAGCTGCCGGCACCTCGCGAACTCGGCGGCCGCAGTGCCCCATTCGTCTCGGGCTCCGGCCAGCATGCCGCGGAACTCGACGAGGGACGCGGCGACCTTGCAGTCCCGTTCGTCGTCCCCCAGCAGCCCGAGCACTGCCCCCGCGTCGTCGAGTTGGGCGCCCGCCTCGTCCAGCAGGCCGGTTTCCCACAAGTTCCGGGCAAGCTGGCAGCGCGTACGCACCAGCCAGGCGGCCCGGGCACCGTCGCGGACCGCGGAGTCGACGGCGAGCCGCAGAGCCCCCGTGACGTCCGACTGGTGCGGGTGGTCCAACGCGTACGTCCACACCGGCTCGGAGAGCGCCACCACCTCGGCGTCCATCTCCCGTTCATGGGCCAGCCGCAGCGATGCGAACAGCACATGGCGCTCGTCGTACAGCCAGGCGGAGGCACGGTCGGTGCGCTCCGCCTTCTCCGCGTCGTCCGACGCCTCTTGCGGATCCTCCATGAGAGCGTCCGGCGCACCGTCCACCGCGGGAAACACGTCACCGACAATGAGGCGGGGACCAGCGGCGAACCGGTCGGCGCGCTGGAATTGCCTGACCAGCCACCGGAGAAGTCGCTCGAGGCCCTCTTGCGCTTCCTCCGGCCAGGCGTCCTGACGCGACCGGCGCAACGCGTGGGCGCGCAGCGGCCCGGGCAGTCGCATCCGGCCGTTCACCGAGGCCAGCACCGCACTCAGGTCCAGCAGTCCGACCCGGTCCAACTCCTCCAGTGCCGCTTCGCACGCCTCCGGGCCCAGCCCGAGCAACGCGGTGGCGGAGTCCAACGTGAACGTGGTGGAGGGATGGTGCGGCAGCAACCGGTACGCCAGAGCGGCCGTGGGCGACAGACCTTCGTACATGGTGTCCAGGAACAGCTCCACGCCGGGCACTCCGTTCTCCGCCCAGTCGTCCCGCAGTCGCGACACCAAGCGGGACAGGGGGCGCAACCGGTGTTCGCGCACCCACCCGGCGGCGACGTGGAGCGCCGCCGGGTGGCCGTCGCACAGGCGGACCAGTGCCCTGACGGACTCGGGGTCCGCTGCCAGTCGCGGATCGCGGACGACCAGTTCCAGCAGCTCGGTGGCCGCCCACTCCTCCAGTGGCGGCAGCGCGAGCCCCAGCGCGGCTCCGTCCTCCAGGTCGCGCAGCGGTGTGTGGCTGGTGACGATCACGAGGCTGTCACCGGACGCGGGCAGCAACGGGACGATCTCCGACCCGTACCGTGCGTTGTCCACGATGAGGATCAGCCGCGCACCGTCCGTCCTGCTCCAGTACTGCTTACATCTGGCCTCGAAATCCTGTGCGACGAAGCCCGGCTCCGCCTTGAGCGACACGAGCAGCTCCGTCAGCACGTTTCCGGGATCCGCCCCGCCGCCCAGCCGGAAGTCATCCAGATCCACGGACAGAATCCCGTCCGGGTAGCCGTACTCGTCACGCAGGACACGGGCGAGCAGTCGGGCCAGTTCGGTCTTGCCGATGCCCTGCGGCCCGCTGAGCGTCACGAGCATCGGCCGCGACCGCCCCGCCCACTCCCTCCGCGCACGCAGCACATGCTCTCGTTGCTCCTCGCGGTCGACGAAGCACGCCGGCTCAGGAGGAAGCTGCACTCTCACGGCGCCGTCCCAGCCCTTCACGTCAAGGGACCATCCAATTAACACCTCAGCCTAGAGCTGTAGTTGACGGCACATGGTTTGGTCTCACACGAATGGCCGAGATGCTCCACCGGCGGCACATGAGTGACACCGATCACTGTTTGGGTGCCACCCATGGTCAAAACGGGCCGGACCCCAGCTCAGTCTTGCTGTGAGCTGGGGTCCGGCCGACTGGTAGGCCCTGTGGGACTCGAACCCACAACCAATGGATTAAAAGTCCACTGCTCTGCCAATTGAGCTAAGGGCCCAGGGGGTGCCGCGCGGTGCTGCGTGATGTTGCCACACCGAGCATAGCCCGACGTGGCCGTGACGCCGATCGGGTATCCCGGTCACGGCCGCGTCGGGGGCGGCGGTGGCTACGGGTCCACCGGCTCGGGGGCGTTCGCGCGGGCGGCCGCGCGGGCGCGTGTGCGGGCGTGGTCCGGGTTGAGGAACCAGTGGCGGGCCGAGGCCAGCCACCAGGTCGCCGCGAAGCCGAGGACGACCAGGACGGCGATCGGCGCGTAGTTGAAGGTCTCCCAGGTGACCGGGGAGACCTGCGGCAGCATGAACAGGACCGTGATGACGCCGACCCACGCCACCGCGACCACGCCGATCGCCCGGGACCAGCGGCCCAGGTGCCACGGCCCCCGCTCGAAGGCCTCGCCCTTGCGCAGGCGCAGCAGGGTCGGGATGACGTAGGCGATGTAGAGGCCGATGACGGCGATCGACGTCACCGCCGCGTACGCCGTGACGTTGATCAGGTACGGCAGGCCGAGGGCCAGCGCGGACAGGGCCGCCAGCCAGACCGCCGCGACCGGCGTGCGGGTGCGCGGGTTCACGGTGTGCCAGACGTGGGAGAAGGGCAGCGCGCCGTCGCGGGAGAAGGCGTAAATCATGCGGCTGTTCGCCGTCACCGACGCCATCCCGCAGAAGAGCTGCGCCCCTATGACGACCAGGAGGAGCAGCTTGCCCGCGGTGGCGCCGAGCGCGTCCAGGAGGATCTGGGCGGGCGGCGCGCCGGTCGGGGACGTGAGGGCGCCCTCGTAGGACTGGATGGCGAAGGTGAAGCCGAGGAGGAGGACGAAGCCGGCGATCCACGACGTCCAGATGGAGCGGACGATGCCCTTCGGGCCGGCCGTGGACGCGTCGTGCGTCTCCTCCGTCATGTGGGCGGAGGCGTCGTAGCCGGTGAAGGTGTACTGGGCCATCAGCAGGCCGATCAGGACGACGTAGACGCCGCTGCCCCAGCCGGTGTTGTTGACGAACTCGCCGAAGACGAACGACGCCGACTGGTGCCGGTCGGGGGCGAAGGTCAGCGCGCCGACGATGACCGCGACGCCGAGGACGTGCCACCAGACGCTGACGCTGTTCAGCAGGCCGACGATGCGGACGCCGAAGGTGTTCAGCAGGCCGTGCAGGACGAGGATGGCCGCGAAGAGCAGGATCGTGCGGCCCGGTGTGACCTCGAAGTCGAACTGGAGGTTCAGGTACGCGCCCAGGAAGGACGCGGCGCCGAAGTCGATGCCGGCGGTCACCGCGACCTGGCCCAGCACGTTGAACCAGCCGGTGAACCACGCCCAGGCCGCCGCCGTACGGGGCGGCGCCAGGCGGTGCGCCCAGAAGTACAGGCCCGCCGAGGTCGGGTACGCCGAGCAGATCTCGGCCATCGCCAGGCCGACGAAGAGGGTCATCAGGCCGACGGCGACCCAGCCCCAGGTGATGACGGCGGGGCCGCCCGTGTTCATGCCGAAGAGATACAGGGTCAGGCAGCCGGAGAGGACCGAGATGATGGTGAAGGAGACCGCGTAGTTGGAGAACGCCGACATGCGGCGGGCCAGAACCTGGGTGTAGCCGAGCTGGGCCAGCCGTTCCTCGTCCGACAGCCCACTCACTTTGGCGTCATCTGTCATGCCCCCAGCAATTCCCTTGGGGCGGGCGTGACATGCGTCACCACGTGGCCGAAATGGGAGCGCCGTGGCCCCCACCCGTCAGGGCAGGGGCCACGGCGCGTACGGACGTTCAGGCGTCAGCCGTTGCGCTTCCAGCGGGGCTTGTCGTCACGGCGGCCGAAGGACGAACCGGACGAACCGCGGTGGTCGTCACGGCGGCCGTACGGGCGGTCGTGGCCGCCGGAGCGGAAACCGGGACGGTCGCCCTGGCGGTCGCGGTTGAACGGGCGGTCGCTGCCGCGGTGTCCGCCGCGCTCACCGCGGTCGTCGCGGCGGAAGCCGCCACGGTCGTCACGGCGCTCGAAGGAACGGCCACCACGGTCGTCACGGCGGTCGTCGCGACGGAAGCCACCACGGTCACCGCGGTCACCGCGGTCGTCACGGCGCTCGAAGGAGCGCCCGCCCCGGTCGTCACGGCGGTCGTCGCGGCGGAAACCGCCACGGTCGTCACGACGCTCGAAGGAACGGCCACCACGGTCATCGCGGCGGTCGTCACGGCGGGAACCGCCACGGTCGTCACGACGCTCGAAGGAACGGCCACCACGGTCGTCACGGCGGTCGTCGCGACGGAAGCCACCACGGTCACCGCGGTCGTCACGGCGCTCGAAGGAACGGCCACCACGGTCATCGCGGCGGTCGTCACGGCGGTCGCCGCGGTCGGCGAAGCGGTCGCGGCCGGCCGAGGCGACGCGCTCCGGCTTCTCCACCTTCTCCACGTCGCGCGCGCCGGGCTGCTCGGGCAGCGAGACCTCGGTCGCGGCCGCGGCCACCTCGGCCAGCACCGTCTCCGGGTCCTCGCCCCGCTCGCGCGCGACCCTGGCGACCAGGCGGTCCGCGTCCTCGCGCAGCTCGGTGGCGCGGCGCTGGGCGCGCTCCAGCTCCTTGGTGAGCTGGGCGACCTCGCGCTCGGCCTGCTGCGCCGCGTTGCCCGCCGACTCGGCCTGGACCTCGGTCATCGACCGGGCCCCGGTGATCTCGGCGACCTCCGGCTCGAAGGCCGCGCCGCCCTGGATGATGTGGCGCGTGGCGTCGACGCCCGCGTCCTCCATCAGCCGGAAGATCTGGCGGCGCTGGTGCGGCAGGGAGAGCGAGACCACGGTGCCGGTGCGGCCGGCGCGGGCCGTACGGCCGGCGCGGTGCAGGTAGTCCTTGTGGTCGCCGGCCGGGTCCACGTTCAGGACCAGGTCGATGCCGTCGACGTGGATGCCGCGCGCGGCGACGTCGGTGGCGACCAGGACGTTGACGTAGCCGTCCTTGAAGTCGGCCAGGGTGCGGGTGCGCGCGCCCTGGGTCATGCCGCCGTGCAGCGCGTCCGCCTTGGCGCCCGCGTCGCGCAGCTGCTCGGCGACGCGGTCGGCGCCCAGCTGGGTGCGGACGAAGATGATGGTGCGGCCCTTGCGGGAGGCGATGGCCGCGGTGACCGGCGCCTTGTCCTTGGGCTTCACGACCAGGATGTGGTGCGACATGGTCGTCACGGCGCCCTGGGCGGCGTCGACCTCGTGGCTGACCGGCTTGTCCAGGTACCGGTCGACCAGGGTCTTGATCTCGTTCTCCATGGTCGCGGAGAACAGCATCCGCTGGCCGCCCGCCGGGACCTGGTCGAGCAGCTCGGTGACCTCGGGCATGAAGCCCAGGTCGGACATCTGGTCGGCCTCGTCGAGAACGGCGATCTGCACGTTCTCCAGGGAGCAGGCGCCGCGGTTGATGATGTCGCGCAGCCGGCCCGGGGTGGCGACCAGGACGTCGACGCCGCGCTCGAGGGCGTAGATCTGGTTGCCCATCGAGGTGCCGCCGCAGACGACCTTCATCTTCAGGCCGAGGACGTCGCCGTACGGCTGGAGCGCGTCGGCGACCTGCATGGCCAGCTCGCGGGTCGGGGTGAGGATGACGGCGCGCGGCTTGTGCTTCTCGGTGCGACCGCCGGCCAGCGTGGCCAGGGTCGGCAGACCGAAGGAGAGGGTCTTGCCGGAGCCGGTGCGGCCCCGGCCGAGGATGTCCTTGCCCGCCAGCGCGTCCGGAATGGTCGCGGCCTGGATGGGGAAGGGGGTGGTCACGCCGTTCTGCGCGAGCTTGCGCACGACGCCCTCGGGCAGGCCCAGCTCGGCGAAGGTCACCTCGGGGGTCGCGGGGGTGTCGGCGGCCTCTACGGCCTCCGTCGCGCCCTCGACGCCTTCGGCGTTCTCGGGCATGACGGCGTGATCGGTACTGGTCATGGACATGCGAATGCGAAACCTTCCGGAGTCTCTCGTCGGCACGCGCCCGTCAACTCCGTGAATCGCGATTCGCAATACGACCGCCTCAATGCGGTCCACCACGGCAGGGGGAGAGAACGCGCCACACGGCGCGCTCTGCGGTGGCGCCGGGCAAATGGGATCAAACGATCTACCACCATACGCACCTCACACCCCCGAAGGCAAACCGGCCCGCAATGCCCAGGTCAGCCGGGGGATGCGGCTAGGCCGGAGCACCGGCCGCGGGTGCCGGTTCCCGCTGCGCGAGCTGGGTCCCCGGCGGTTCGTGCGCGGACGAGGAGGGCTCCGCCACCGTCGGCTCCGGGGTCGGGGTCGTCGGCGGCTGCTCGGTCGGCGTCGGCTCCGGCTCCACGGTCCGGGAGGGCTCCGCGGGCGGCGTCCAGGTGGGCCCCGGCCCGTCGCCCCCGCCCTTCGGCGGCGGGGTCCCGGGTCCGCCTTCCTTCGGCCGCTCGGGGGCGGACCCGCCCTTCCCCTTCGCGTCCCCGGCCTTCCCCTTGCCGTCGCCCTTGCCCCCGCCCTTGGCCCGCTTCCCCTTGCCGTCCCCCTCGTCGCCGGCCGCCGCGCCGTGTCCGGCGCTCCCGCCCGGGCCCGCGGGGCCGCCCTCGGGCGCCTCGCCGCCCCGCTCCCCGGCGGAGTGCGACGGCCTGACGCCCCCTCCGGACTCGTCGTCGCCGACGCTCATGCAGCCGGTGGCGGCGACGACGACCATGGCCGTGGCGGCCAGACGGACGGGTACGTACAAGGGGCGCACGGGCGGCCACCTCCGGGGTTCAAGGAGTCGCCGTGCCCAACTCCCTTCACCCACAAGAGGACACGCGCCCGGCGAGGCGGACTTGACCCGAGCGCGTCACCCGTACCCGGAGACGTTCACCCGCACCCGAGTACGTTCACCCGTACCCGAGCGCGTGCAACCGCTCGTCGTCGATCCCGAAGTGGTGCGCGATCTCGTGGACCACCGTCACCTCGGTCTCCGCCACCACGTCCTCACGCGTCTCGCAGAACCGCAGCGTCGGCCCCCGGTAGATCGTGATCCGGTCCGGCAGCACCCCCGCGTACCACTCCCCGCGCTCCGTCAGCGGCGTCCCCTCGTACAACCCGAGCAGCTCGGGATCCTCCGCCGGCGGCTCGTCCTCGACGAACACCGCGACGTTGTCCATCAGTCGCGTCAACTCCGGCGGAATCCGGTCCAGCGCCTCGGCGACCAGTTCCTCGAACTCCTCGCGCGTCATCTCCAGCACAGACCCATTGTCGGGTACGACCATGCGGTACGACCCGCATATCCGCCCGCGGCCATGGGCATACGGGACCAATGGCCCGCGTCCCAGCCGCAGCCCCGCACGCCTTGGCCCAGGTGATGAACTCCATCCGCAACGCCCCGCGCGCCCTCACCCGCCGGCTCCGCGCCCGCCGGACGCCCACCGCCACACCCGAGCTGGCCGCCCGCCCCCGGCCCTGGACCCGCGCCGTCGGCCTCGTCGCCGTCGTCCTGCTCGGCGCCTGGCTCGGCCTGCTGGTCGTCGGCAACGTCCGCGTCCCCGTCGGCCCCATGAACACGACGATGACGCTGCGCCCGTCCGTGACCGGCGGCACGAAGATCAACGTCTCCCCGCTGGGCGCCCTCCAGCTCGACAGCCACATCGCCCCGGTCCGCCTCGACGTCAACGTCGACCAGCTCGACCCCGACCGCGCCCAGGCCCTCGTCGACCACCCCGAACGCCTCTCCGGCCTCCAGGACGAGGTCGCCCACGACGTCGAACACGGCACCCTCGACCTCGCCGTCCGCTCCTGCGTCGCCGTCGTCACCGGCGCCACCGCCCTCGGCCTCGCCGTCTACCGCCGCCCCCGGCGCGCCCTGGCCGCGGGCGGGCTCGCCCTCACCCTCCTGGTCGCCTCCGGCGGCACCGCCTACGCGACCTGGAACCCCGACTCGGTCCTGGAACCCAGGTTCTCCGGCCTGCTCTCCTCCGCGCCCTCCCTGGTCGGCAACGCGCGCAGCATCGTGACCGAGTTCGACGTCTACCAGAAGGAACTGGCCCGCCTGGTCACCAACGTGACCAAGCTCTACGACGTCACCTCCACGCTCCCCGCCTACCAGCCCGACCCGACCACGATCCGCGTCCTGCACGTGTCCGACATCCACCTCAACCCGGCGAGCTGGAAGATCATCGCCTCGCTGGTGGAGCAGTACAAGGTGAACGTGATCGTCGACTCCGGCGACACGATGGACCACGGCACCGCCGCGGAGAACGGCTTCCTCGACCCGATCGAGGACCTCGGCGCGCCGTACGTGTGGGTCCGCGGCAACCACGACTCCCGGGAGACCCAGAAGTATCTGCGGAGCCTGAAGAACGTCCACGTCCTCGACGACGGCCGGGCCCGGAACGTCGCGGGCCTGCGCTTCGCCGGCATCGGCGACCCGCAGTTCACCCCCGACCGCTCCAAGTCGGACGGGGCCGAGGCCTCCCAGGAACTGGCCGGCGCCCGCCTGGCCTCCGCCCTGCGCGACCAGAGCGCCGCCGGCACCCCCGTGGACATCGCCATCGCCCACGAGCCGTCGGCCGCCCGCGAGGTCGACGGCGCGGTGCCGCTGGTCCTCGCCGGCCATCTCCACCGCGAGGACATGGAGGTCATGAAGTACGGCACCCGTCTGCGCGTGGAGGGCTCCACCGGCGGCAGCGGACTGCGCGCGGTCGAGGGCAAGTACCCCGACCCGATCCAGGCGTCCATCCTCTACTTCGACCGGGACACCCGGCGTCTCCAGGCCTGGGACGAGATCAAGCTGGGCGGTCTGGGCCTGACGACGGCCGAGGTCAGCCGCCACCTCCCCAAGGAGAACCAGCCGGGCGCCACCCCCTCCCCCAGCCCCTCGTAAACCGTTTTGGCGATACCTCCCGCCATCCCATATGCTTCTCACGTCCCCGACGCGCTGCGAAGCGCCCAGGCGGGCCGATAGCCCTCATCGTCTAGCGGCCTAGGACGCCGCCCTTTCAAGGCGGTAGCACGGGTTCGAATCCCGTTGGGGGCACGCAGTACATGTGCGACACTGTCGTACGAAGCTTGGTCCTGTGGAGCAGTTTGGAGTGCTCGCCACCCTGTCAAGGTGGAGGCCGCGGGTTCAAATCCCGTCAGGACCGCTGAGGTTTCACGTGAAACCTCACGGCTGGGTAGCTCAGTTGGTACGAGCGATCGCCTGAAAAGCGATAGGTCGCCGGTTCGACCCCGGCCCCAGCCACATACAACCCCCGTCGAGATCATCGACGGGGGTTCTGTGTTGCCCGGACGTCGCCCGGACGGAAATCGTTCGCCAGGTTTTTCCCGGGGATGAGATCCTGGAACCCGTATGTCTACGCATCCCGCCCCCGCCCTCGGTACCCTCGCGCCCCGGCTGGCCGAGCTGTCACTGCGCGACGCGCACCGGCTCGGCCGGCGGCTCGAAGGTGCGCGGAAGATCCGTAAGCCCGAGGCGCGCGCCGCCGTTCTCGCCGAGATCGAGACGGAGGTGGCCAAGGCCGAGCAGCGCGTCGGGGAGCGCCGGGCGCGGGTCCCCGTCGTCAGCTACCCCGAGCAGCTCCCGGTCAGCCAGAAGAAGGACGAGATCGCGGCCGCCATCCGTGATCACCAGGTGGTGATCGTGGCGGGCGAGACGGGCTCCGGCAAGACCACCCAGATCCCGAAGATCTGCGTCGAGCTGGGCCGTGGCGTCCGCGGCATGATCGGGCACACCCAGCCCCGCCGGATCGCCGCACGCACCGTCGCCGAGCGGGTGGCGGACGAGCTGGACACTCCGCTCGGGGAGACGGTCGGCTGGAAGGTCCGGTTCACCGACCAGGTGAATCCGGAGTCCACCTTCATCAAGCTGATGACGGACGGCATCCTGCTCGCCGAGATCCAGACCGACCGCGAGCTGCGCGCCTACGACACGATCATCATCGACGAGGCCCACGAGCGGTCCCTCAACATCGACTTCCTGCTGGGGTACCTCGCCCAGCTGCTGCCCAAGCGGCCGGACCTGAAGGTCGTCATCACGTCGGCGACCATCGACCCGGAGCGCTTCTCGCGGCACTTCGGTGACGCGCCGATCGTCGAGGTCAGCGGGCGGACGTACCCGGTGGAGGTGCGGTACCGGCCGCTGCTGGAGGAGGACCGCGACGACGCCGACCGGGACCAGATCACCGCCATCACCGACGCCGTCGAGGAGCTGATGGGGGAGGGCAAGGGCGACATCCTCGTCTTCCTCTCCGGTGAGCGGGAGATCCGGGACACGGCGGACGCGCTGGAGAAGAAGAAGTACCGGTTCACGGAAGTACTGCCGCTGTACGCGCGGCTGTCGCACGCCGAGCAGCACCGGGTGTTCCAGCAGCACACCGGGCGCAGGATCGTTCTGGCCACCAACGTCGCCGAGACGTCGCTGACCGTGCCGGGCATCAAGTACGTGATCGACCCCGGTTTCGCCCGGATCTCGCGGTACAGCCACCGCACCAAGGTGCAGCGGCTGCCGATCGAGCCGATCTCGCAGGCCAGCGCCAATCAGCGCAAGGGCCGCTGCGGGCGGACCAGCGACGGCATCTGCATCCGGCTGTACGGCGAGGACGACTTCGAGGCGCGCCCGGAGTTCACGGACGCCGAGATCCTGCGGACCAACCTGGCCTCCGTCATCCTGCAGATGACCGCGGCGGGCCTCGGCGACATCGAGAAGTTCCCCTTCATCGACCCGCCGGACCACCGCAACATCCGCGACGGCGTGCAGCTGCTCCAGGAGCTGGGCGCGCTGGACCCGGCGCAGAAGGACGTACGCAAGCGGCTGACGGACACCGGCCGCAAGCTGGCCCAGCTGCCCGTGGACCCGCGGCTGGCCCGGATGGTGCTGGAGGCCGACAAGACCGGCTGTGTCCGCGAGGTCATGGTGATAGCCGCCGCGCTGTCCATCCAGGACCCGCGGGAGCGGCCGTCGGAGAAGCAGGCCCAGGCCGACCAGCAGCACGCCCGCTTCAAGGACGAGACCAGCGACTTCCTCGCCTTCCTCAACCTGTGGCGGTACGTCCGCGAGCAGCAGAAGGAGCGGGGTTCGTCGTCCTTCCGCCGCATGTGCAAGCAGGAGTACCTCAACTTCCTGCGGATCCGCGAGTGGCAGGACATCTACTCGCAGCTGCGTACGGTCGCCAAGCAGATGGGCATCCACCTCAACGAGGAGGACGCCCCCGACGACCGCGTGCACGTCTCCCTGCTGGCCGGACTGCTCTCCCACGTCGGCATGAAGGACGTGAAGGAAGGCGCGAAGAACGAGTACCTGGGCGCCCGGAACGCCAAGTTCGCGATCTTCCCGGGGTCGGCGCTGTTCAAGAAGCCACCGCGGTTCGTGATGTCCGCCGAGCTGGTGGAGACCTCCCGGCTCTGGGCCCGGGTCAACGCGAAGATCGAGCCGGAGTGGGTGGAGCCGCTCGCCGAGCACCTGCTCAAGCGCACCTACAGCGAGCCGCACTGGGAGAAGGACCAGGCGGCGGTGATGGCGTACGAGAAGGTCACGCTGTACGGCGTACCGATCGTGGCGCAGCGCAAGGTGAACTACGGGCGGATCGACCCCGAGGTCAGCCGCGAGCTGTTCATCCGCAACGCCCTGGTGGAGGGCGACTGGCGGACGCACCACAAGTTCTTCGCGGACAACCGCCGGCTGCTCACCGAGGTCGAGGAGCTGGAGCACCGGGCGCGGCGCCGGGACATCCTGGTGGACGACGAGACGCTGTACGACTTCTACGACCAGCGGGTGCCCGAACACGTCGTCTCGGGTGCGCACTTCGACTCGTGGTGGAAGCACAAGCGGCACGAGCAGCCCGACTTCCTCGACTTCGAGCGCGAGATGCTCATCAACGAGAAGGCGGGGGCGGTCACCAAGGACGACTATCCGGACTCCTGGCGGCAGGGTCCGCTGAAGTTCCGGGTGACGTACCAGTTCGAGCCGGGGGCGGACGCCGACGGCGTGACGGTGCACGTGCCGCTCCAGGTGCTCAACCAGGTCACGGACGAGGGCTTCGACTGGCAGATCCCGGGGCTGCGGGAGCAGGTGGTCGTGGAGCTGATCCGGTCCCTGCCGAAGCCGATCCGGCGCCACTACGTGCCGGCCCCGAACTACGCGCAGGCGTTCCTGGACCGGTCGGTGCCGTTGCAGGAGCCGCTGACGGTGACCATGGCGCGGGAGTTGAAGCGCATGGTGGGGGTGCCGTTCGACGCGGAGGACTTCGACTGGGCGAAGGTCCCCGAACATCTGCGGATCACCTTCCGGATCGTCGACGAGCGGCGCCGCAAGCTGGCCGAGGACAAGGACCTGGAGGCGCTGAAGCTCCGGCTGCGGCCGAAGGCGCGCAAGGCGCTCTCGCAGGCCGCGGCGGCCACCGCGGAGCGCAGCGGCGGTGAGTCGGTGGAGCGTTCGGGTCTGACGGACTGGACGATCGGGACGCTGTCGCGGGTCTTCGAGACGCGGCGGGCCGGACAGCCGGTAAAGGCGTACCCGGCGCTGGTCGACGACGGCGACACCGTCTCCGTGCGGCTCTTCGACACCGAGGCCGAGCAGGCGCAGGCGATGTGGAAGGGCACGCGCCGGCTGATCCTGCGCAACATCCCGGTCAACCCGGCGAAGTTCGCCTCCGAGAAGCTGACCAACCAGCAGAAGCTGAACCTCTCCGCGAACCCGCACGGTTCGATCCAGGCCCTGTTCGAGGACTGCGCGACGGCCGCGGCGGACAAGCTGATCGCGGACTTCGGGGGCCCGGCGTGGGACGAGGAGTCCTACCGGAAGCTGTACGAGCGGGTCCGCGCGGAGATCGTCGACACGACCGTCCGCACGGTGGGCCAGGTACAGCAGGTGCTGGCGGCCTGGCAGGCCTGCGAGCGGCGCCTGAAGTCCGTACGGAGCCCCGCGTTGCTGGCGAACCTCCAGGACGTACGGGGGCAGCTGGACGCGCTGGTGAAGCCCGGCTTCGTCACGGAGGCGGGGATCAGGCGGCTGCCGGACCTGATGCGCTACCTGGTCGCCGCCGACCGGCGCCTGCAGCAGATGCCGACCGGTGTGCAGCGGGACACGTCGCGCATGGAGAAGGTCCACGAGATGCGGGACGAGTACGCGTGGCTGCTGGAGCAGCTGCCGCAGGGCCGGCCGGTGCCGCAGCAGGTGCGGGAGGTCCGCTGGATGATCGAGGAGCTGCGGGTCAGCTATTTCGCGCACGCGCTGGGCACGGCGTACCCGGTCTCCGACAAGCGGATCGTGAAGGCGATCGACGCGCTCGCGCCGTAGCGCCCGGCCCGTAACGGGGCCTGTGCGGAGGGTGAGTTCGACCCGGGCGCAACCCTCCTGTACAGTCTCTTCTCGCAGCGCAACGCAGAAGAAGCGCCGCGAAACCTGGTCCTGTGGAGCAGTTTGGAGTGCTCGCCACCCTGTCAAGGTGGAGGCCGCGGGTTCAAATCCCGTCAGGACCGCAACAGAGAAGGGCCCGCACCGATCGGTGCGGGCCCTTCTTCTTGCTCCGCGCACCACTCGCCACCCTGTCAAGGTGGAGGCCGCGCCCGCGGCGCAGCCGCCATCGGGTACAGCAAATCCCGTCAGGACCGCAAACAAGAGGCCCGCACCGTCTGGTGCGGGCCTCTTCTCATGTCTGCAGCCTCGTTCCACCCCACGACCCCCAGAGGCCCTGGGCGCCCCTCTCCCGGCCTTGACGGCGTCACATTCGCTCGGTACTTCAAGAAGCAGGGAACGTCCCGTGTGCGGCCCCGGAGGTGGCGTATGGCGGCATCGGTCAGGCACGAGACACGGGCCCTGCTCCGCGCGCATCTGTCGGCCGCGTCGTCGTACCGTCACGCGACGCGCCACTGCGCGATCTGCCACCGGCTGTTGCGCCTGGCGCTGGACGCTCCGGGGCCACAGTCTCCGACCGGACGTCAAGAGGGCCTCGAGGACGAGAGCGTGCCCGTGGCGTGATCCACGGAGGATCCCAACACCCTTGCCACGCAGACCTCCTGGAAGCGATGCCTCCACTAGCGCACGGGCAGGTCGGCCAACAACCACCGCGTCGTGTGACGGGTGTCACCGCATGAGTTTTTGAAACCGTGGCACTTACGGCTCCCCTACAACTGGTCAATTTAATATGTGCAATTGCACTGGCTCTCGCAGTGCTCGCACAGCCGATCCGACACCCCTCCCCAGACTCCGACAAGGCCGCTCACAGAACCGGCCCGGCCTCGTCCCGGCGCACAGGGCCGGACACAAAAAGATCGCGCTGGACCCGGCGGAGTCCAGCGCGATCAACGACGCACCCCTGTTGGGGCAGGAACGGCGTCGCTTGGAGCTGTGGTTCCGAGCGCCTCGACAGGTTGGGGGACCTGCCGTTTTGCCCGGTTATTCAGTTGTTCAGGCCTCGCTGCGCTGCTGCGGAATGCCCGCGAGCAGAGCGCGGACCTCGGCTTCGCGGTAGCGGCGATGCCCGCCGAGCGTGCGGATCGACGTGAGCTTGCCGGCCTTCGCCCAGCGCGTGACCGTCTTCGGGTCGACGCGGAACATGGTGGCGACCTCAGCCGGGGTCAGCAGCGGCTCGGCATCAGGGGTGCGAGCGGTCATGAGCGGCCTCCTCGGGAGAACCGAACCTTCTCGGTTCATTCCTCTAAATTCTGCACCTTGACCCGCGTTGCCCGAAATGGCGGACGCGAGTCGAGTCGGTTATAGGACGAACGGCTTGTCCTCGGCACTACAACTACACCATCTGTCCAGCCGCGTCGGCCAAACCGATGGAATTGCCCTCCCAGGTGTTCATCAGCGACGGAAGCCGATGGACCATGCCATAGCGGACAGTCACGCCACTGTGACGATCAGTCACAGGGCGATCAGGAGTCACGAGACCCCCCAAAGCGTGCAATGCTGAGAATCCGCCCACAGTGCATCACAGCAGGACGGAAGGAGCCCTCCCCGGGCTCCTTGTCCTATTTTGGCATGAGGAGGGGGAAGGGGCGCAAGAGTGATGTACGTGCGGTCCGTCACGCTTGACGCACATGCCCGGATCGGGACCTACGTCCCTTGTTGACAAGGCATCAGCACATCCGTGACGGGTGTCGGATCGGAAGACGAAACCTCAAAACGGGCGGTACGTCAAACGTCAGTTCGCCGAGCGCCGGTCCCGGACCGACCGCCAGCGCTCCACCAGCCGCCCGTACGCCTCCCCCGCGGTGGCCGGGTCGCCGTCGCGCAGCGCCTCGATCCCCTCGGCCACGTCCGCCGCGGAGTGGTCGTCCTCCAGCTCCCCGGCCGGCACGGCGTGCACGAGCCCGCCGTAGTCCAGCTCCACGAGGGAGCGCGGGTGGAATTCCTCCAGCCAGCGCCCGACGTCCATCAGTCCGTCGATCAGCGGACCCTCGTCCACGGCCTCCTTCAGGGCCCGCAGCCCCCGGGCCACCCGCCGCCGGGCCTGCACCATCGGCGTCCGGTAGCGCAGTACCGGCGCGGTCGGCCCCTGGTCGTCGCCGCCCTTGTCGTACTCCCGCTCCGCGTCGGAGACCAGCACGAACCAGTTGATCGGCACCTGCCAGGTGGCCGTGCGGATCCAGGGGCGGGCGTCGGGGTTGCGCTCCAGCCAGCGCTCGTAGTCCTGCGTGGTCTCACGGCGTACGACCGGGGGGATCAGGGCGTCCAGGACGGGCTCCGGGAAGTCCCCGGCCAGCTCTCCCAGGGCCTGCCAGCCGCGCAGCCGGGTCCGCCAGGGGCAGACGCAGACCACTCCGTCGACCTCCGCCACGAAGGCGTCGGCGCTCTCGTGCACCGGCACCGCCACCGGCGGGGTGGGGAGCAGGTCGGCCAGGGAGCGGCGCAGCTCCACCTGGTAGGAGGGCAGGTCGGGGCGGCGGGCGTACCGGGCCCAGTGCTCGCGCTCCGGCTCGCGGAAGGCGGCCAGCGGTTCGTACACACGCAGGTACGCCGCGTAGGGGACGATCACCGAGGACACCTTGGGCACGCCTGCTCCCTCCCCCGCGCACCGCACCGAAAACCTGCCGGAGCCGATCACAAACGCGCGGGAACCTCAGCAAATCGTCGCACGCCCGTACTCCGTGCGGAGGTGATCCTGGGCACGGTGCGGCGAGGGGGCCCCGTCAGGCTCTAATCTCGTGCCACAGTCCCCGCCACCCTCACGGGGACAGGTCTCCACCCGCCGAACCTACACAGGAGTCACCACCGTGACCGACGTAACCGGCGCACCTGCTGATGTACTGCACACCCTGTTCCACTCGGACCAGGGGGGTCATGAGCAAGTCGTGCTCTGCCAGGACCGGGCCAGCGGCCTCAAGGCCGTCATCGCCCTCCACAACACCGCCCTGGGCCCCGCGCTCGGCGGTACCCGCTTCTACCCGTACGCCAGCGAGGCGGACGCCGTCGCCGACGCGCTGAACCTCGCGCGCGGGATGTCGTACAAGAACGCCATGGCCGGTCTCGACCACGGTGGCGGCAAGGCCGTGATCATCGGCGACCCGGAGCTGATCAAGAGCGAGGAGCTGCTCCTCGCCTACGGCCGGTTCGTCGCCTCGCTCGGCGGCCGGTACGTCACCGCGTGCGACGTCGGCACCTACGTGGCCGACATGGACGTCGTGGCCCGCGAGTGCCAGTGGACCACCGGGCGCTCCCCCGACAACGGCGGCGCCGGCGACTCCTCCGTACTCACCGCCTTCGGCGTCTACCAGGGCATGCGGGCCTCCGCCCAGCATCTGTGGGGCGACCCGACGCTGCGCGACCGCACCGTCGGCATCGCGGGCGTCGGCAAGGTCGGTCACCACCTGGTCGAGCACCTGCTCGCCGAGGGCGCGCACGTGGTCGTCACCGACGTGCGCAAGGACGTCGTGCGGGCCCTCACCGAGCGGCACCCCTCGGTGATCGCCGTCGCCGACACCGAGGCGCTGATCCGGGTGGAGAACCTCGACATCTACGCCCCCTGCGCGCTCGGGGGTGCGCTCGACGACGACTCCGTGCCGGTGCTGACCGCCCGGGTGGTGTGCGGCGCCGCCAACAACCAGCTCGCCCACCCGGGGGTGGAGAAGGACCTCGCCGACCGCGGGATCCTCTACGCGCCGGACTACGTGGTGAACGCCGGCGGTGTCATCCAGGTCGCCGACGAGCTGCACGGCTTCGACTTCGAGCGGTGCAAGGCGAAGGCGGCGAAGATCTTCGACACCACGCTGGCCATATTCGCACGTGCGAATGAGGACGGTATTCCGCCGGCCGCCGCGGCCGACCGGATCGCCGAGCAGCGGATGGCGGAGGCGCGCCCGCGGGGGTGATCCCGCGGCGGTCCTCCGGTGATCGGGCAGGGCCCTCGCAGGTTTGACCGGTACCCGTCGGGGGGAGTTGGAGAGAACTCTCACTTATCCCGGCGGGTCGACCGTCGAAAGGTGGTTAAAATCGCCGTTGACCAGCGAGGACGGGGCGCCTCGAAGGTCCTGGGGATGGCCACGTGCTGCGGGCGACGTACCGTATGGGCGTGGGCTCAGGTACCGTGGAAGCCCTACGGACCGGTCTCTCCACGGAGAGCCCGTTCCGGACCATGAACGCGTGTCAAGACTCTGGGGCCGTCGAGCCCCGTCGTTGAGGGGGTCGAGCCATGGGGCGCGGCCGGGCCAAGGCCAAGCAGACGAAGGTCGCCCGCCAGCTGAAGTACAACAGCGGTGGGACTGATCTCTCCCGCCTGGCCGAGGAGCTGGGCGCATCGCCGTCGAATTCGCAACCGCCGAATGGCGAGCAATTCGAGGACGATGAGCAAGACGATGACGTGTACGCCAAGTACGCCGACCTCTATGAGGACGACGACGAGGACGAGGACGGCCAGTCCCCGAGCCAACAGCGACGCGGCGCTTGACCTTGCACTGAGCACCTTCCCGGTCGGTGACGGATGTCACCGGCCGGGTTCTGTGCTACCCGCGGGGTCTCAGCCGGCGTAGTCGCCCACCAGTGCCGCGCCCGTCTCGTGGTCCGTGCGGTCGGTGATCTCGCCGGCCACCCAGGCGTCCACGCCGCGGTCGGCCAGGGTCGTCAGGGCCACGTCCGTCGATTCCTCGGGCACGATCGCGATCATGCCCACGCCCATGTTCAGGGTCTTCTCCAGCTCCAGGCGCTCGACCCGGCCGGTGCGGCCGACGAGGTCGAAGATCGCGCCCGGGGTCCAGGTGGAGCGGTCGACGACGGCGTGCAGTCCGTCGGGGATCACACGGGCCAGGTTGGCCGCGAGGCCGCCGCCGGTGACGTGGCTGAAGGCGTGGACCTCGGTGGTGCGCAGGAGGGCCAGGCAGTCCAGGGAGTAGATCTTGGTCGGCTCCAGCAGTTCCTCGCCGAGGGTGCGGCCCAAACCGTCCAGATGGGCGTCGAGCGCGAGGCCGCCCTCGTTCAGCAGGACGTGCCGGACGAGCGAGTACCCGTTCGAGTGAAGCCCGGAGGACGCCATGGCGATCACCGCGTCACCCGTACGGATGCGATCGGGGCCGAGCAGCCGGTCGGCCTCCACGACGCCCGTACCGGCGCCGGCGACGTCGAAGTCGTCCTCGCCGAGCAGGCCGGGGTGCTCGGCGGTCTCGCCGCCCACCAGGGCACAGCCGGCCAGGACACACCCTTCGGCGATGCCCTTGACGATCGCGGCGACGCGCTCGGGGTGGACCTTGCCGACGCAGATGTAGTCGGTCATGAAGAGCGGCTCGGCGCCGCACACCACGATGTCGTCCATGACCATGGCGACCAGGTCGTGGCCGATGCTGTCGTAGACGCCCAGCTGGCGGGCGATGTCGACCTTGGTGCCGACGCCGTCGGTGGCGGAGGCGAGCAGGGGGCGCTCGTAGTTCTTGAGGGCGGAGGCGTCGAAGAGCCCGGCGAAGCCGCCGATGCCGCCGAGGACCTCGGGGCGGCGGGTCTTCTTCACCCATTCCTTCATGAGCTCGACGGCGCGGTCGCCCGCCTCGATGTCGACGCCCGCGGCTGCGTAGCTGGCACCAGTTGTGTCAGGCATGACGATGAGAACCTTCGTGTCGTACGGCAGGTATTGCGGACGGACGGCTACGGGCGACGGATGGCGTCGGCGGCGGCCGTACCGGCGGGCCCGGCGGCCAGCTCGGTCTCCAGGAGCTGCTTGCCGAGCAGCTCGGGGTCGGGGAGCTCCATCGGGTATTCGCCGTCGAAGCAGGCACGGCACAGGTTCGGCTTGGCGATGGTGGTCGCCTCGATCATGCCGTCGATGGAGATGTAGGCGAGGGAGTCGGCGCCCATGGAGGTGCCGATCTCCTCGACACTCATGCCGTTGGCGATGAGCTCGGCGCGGGTGGCGAAGTCGATGCCGAAGAAGCAGGGCCACTTCACCGGCGGGGACGAGATCCGGATGTGGACCTCGGCGGCGCCGGCCTCGCGGAGCATGCGGACCAGGGCCCGCTGGGTGTTGCCGCGGACGATGGAGTCGTCCACGACGACCAGCCGCTTGCCCTTGATGACTTCCTTCAGGGGGTTCAGCTTCAGGCGGATGCCCAGCTGGCGGATGGTCTGCGAGGGCTGGATGAAGGTGCGGCCGACGTAGGCGTTCTTGACCAGGCCGTTGCCGAAGGGGATGCCGGAGGCCTCGGCGTACCCGATGGCGGCGGGCGTGCCGGACTCCGGGGTCGCTATGACCAGGTCGGCCTCGGCGGGGGCCTCCTTCGCCAGCTTGCGGCCCATCTCGACGCGCGAGAGGTAGACGTTGCGGCCGGCGATGTCCGTGTCCGGGCGGGCCAGGTACACGTATTCGAAGACGCAGCCCTTGGGCTTCGCTTCCGCGAATCGCGAAGTGCGCAGGCCGTTCTCGTCGATGGCGACGAACTCGCCCGGCTCGATCTCCCGGACGTAGCTGGCGCCGCAGATGTCGAGGGCGGCGGACTCGGAGGCGACCACCCAGCCGCGCTCCAGCCGCCCGAGGACCAGCGGGCGGATGCCCTGCGGGTCACGGGCGGCGTAGAGGGTGTGCTCGTCCATGAAGACGAGGGAGAAGGCGCCGCGCACCTGGGGCAGCACCTTGCCGGCCGCCTCCTCGATGGTCAGCGGCTTGCCGTCGTCGTCCACCTGGCCCGCGAGCAGGGCCGTGACCAGGTCGGTGTCGTTGGTCGCCGCGACCCGGGTGGAGCGGCCGTCCTGCTTGGGCAGGTCGGCGACCATCTCGGCGAGCTGGGCGGTGTTGACGAGGTTGCCGTTGTGCCCGAGCGCGATGGAACCCTGCGCGGTGGCACGGAACGTCGGCTGGGCGTTCTCCCACACGGAGGCACCGGTGGTCGAGTAGCGGGCGTGACCGACCGCGATATGACCCTGGAGCGAACCGAGCGAGGTCTCGTCGAAGACCTGGGAGACCAGGCCCATGTCCTTGAAGACGAGGATCTGGGAACCGTTGCTTACCGCGATACCCGCGGATTCCTGGCCTCGATGCTGGAGGGCGTAGAGCCCGAAGTAGGAGAGCTTTGCGACCTCTTCGCCAGGAGCCCAGACACCGAAGACGCCGCATGCGTCCTGGGGGCCCTTCTCGCCTGGAAGCAGATCGTGATTGAGTCGACCGTCACCACGTGGCACGCCACCGAGTGTAGGCGAGATCGACCACTGGTCCGAATTGGGGATTTCGGCTCACCAGTGGATCACTGATCGGCCACGGCTCGCACGGTCGTCCCGTCTTCGCTGGTCAGGGTGAGGGTTTCCTGATCGATCCGGTAATCGACCGGACCCTTGAGGAAGCTCAGCATCCGCTTCTCGGCGTCCATGAGTGAGCCTTCGCACATCATTCGGGTCGTGGAAGGGGCGCTGACGGTGATACGCCCGTCGCTGACGGTGGCCTTGGCGTTGACGCGGTTGCAGGGGAGGCGGCCGGAGACGGTCTTGGCCTCCGGGTCGAAGGTGAGGTGGGCGCGGTCCTGCTGGGCCGGGTCGGTCACGGTCCACTTCGTGCCGTACAGGGACGCGTCCTTCGCCCGGCTGAGCTTGACGGTGTCGCCCCCGGAGGTGGTGAACGTCAGGCGGTCGCCCTTGCTCTCGGTGGTGAGCGTGCCGGTGGTGAGGGCGCGGCCGAGGGACTTCTCGAACTCGACGGGCGTCTTGTCGCAGGCCTTCTCGGTGAACATGGCGTCACTGAGCCGGACGCGTTCGCCCTTGACGTCGGCGCGCGCGCTGAAGGTGTTGCAGCCGGTGCTGCCCTCCGCCGCGCCGGCGTCGTCGATCCGGACCCGTGCCTCGTCCGGTGCCTTGTGGGTGGTGCCGTCGACGGTGACGCTGTCGATGCTCCACTGCACGCCGGTGATGGGCTTTCCGGCGCCTACGGAGGCGCTGCCGTCGTCCGCCTTCTCGCTGCCGCAGGCCGCGGCGAGCGGGACGAGCGCGGCGACGGCCGCCACGGTCAGGGTCTTCCTTCGCTGCTGCTTCTGCCTGTACATGGCGATTCGACGGAGGACTGGAGGATCTGGTTCCCCTCGCTCTCCTCGCGGCCGTCGCCCGGTCAGCCGAGCAGGGGCAGCAGCTCGCCCAGGTCGGCCCGCTCGCCGCTCGCGCTCAGCTTCGCCTCGGCCACGGCGTCCTTCCAGGTCAGCCGCCCGGTGGCCAGCCGGACCCAGGTCAGCGGGTCGGTCTCGACGACGTTGGGCGGGGTGCCCCGGGTGTGCCGGGGGCCCTCGACGCACTGGACGACGGCGTACGGCGGGATCCGCACCTCGGTCGAGGCGCCGGGCGCCTTCACGGCGAGCGCGTCGGCGAGCAGCCGGGTCGCGGCGGCCAGCGCCTGCCGGTCGAGGGGGATGTCAAGGCCGGGCACGGCGGCGGTGAGGTCGTCGGTGTGCACGACGAGTTCGACGGTGCGGGTGACGACGTAGTCGGCGAGCGGCAGCGCGCCCGCGCTGGTGGGGAGCAGCCGGCTGCCCGGGTGGGTGTCGAGGCGCTCGGTGAAGCGCCGCTCGACATCGGCGAGGTGGGCGTCGAGGTCGGGGTGCTCGGCGGCCAGGCGCCGGGCGGTGGCGGCGATGGCGTCCGCGTCGGCGGCGATCGCGCACGGCCAGTCGAGCAGCCGCCCGTCCTGCCGCACGGGCTCGGGCTCGCCGAGCAGCCGGTCCACGGCGGTCAACGCCATCCCGACATGCGCGACCAGCTCCCGCACGGTCCAGTCCCCGAGCCGGGTCGGCAGCGCGAGCTGCTCGGCCGTGAGACTACGGACGGCCGCCCGCACATTCCCGAACTGAGCGAGGACGGCGGCACGGGTGCGGGCGGGGTCGTAGGCGCGGGGGCGTCTTCTGGCGGGCGGCATGGGGGTGAGCCTATGCGGGTGCGCCGGTCGCTGAGGGGGTCTCGAAGACCTCGCCGTTGCGCGGGACGCCGATGTCACGCCAGGTGAAGGGGACGCCCCGGGCGGTGTCCGGGTCGGGGCCGTCCATCAGCTGGAAGTGGACGTGCGGCTCGGTGGAGTTGCCGGAGTTGCCGCAGCGGCCGAGGACCTGCCCGGCGGTGACCCGGTCGCCCTCGCGGACGGCCAGGGAGCCGCGCTGGACGTGGGCGTACAGGGCGTGGGTGCCGTCGCCGAGGTCGATGACGACGTGGTTGCCGATGATGCGGCGGACGCCGGCCAGCTCGCGGACCGAGCCCTCCAGGATCATCAGGTACAGCAGCGCGGGCAGCGAGTTGCGGCTCAGGTGGTCGCGCTGGGTGTCGGAGACCCGGACGACGGTGCCGTCGGCCACCGCGAGCAGCGGGGCGCCGAACGCCGGGAAGTCGCGGTTGCGGCGGGCGATCGGCCACAGCACGCGGAAGCCGGGGCGGGCGCCGGGCTTCGGCTCGGCGACGAGGTCGATGGCGAAGGTCTGCCCGTAGGCGTGGATGCCGTGGCTCGGGGTGCGGTCGGCCGGGCTGTTCAGCGCGGACCAGCGGCCGGTCACGGGCGGGCCGACCTCGACGGGCTCGCGGGCGGTGCCGGGGGCGTCCGGGGCGCCGCCCCAGCGGTTGACCACGGTGATCAGGACGTACGCCAGGACCAGCGGCAGGAAGTTCCACCACCAGGCGTGGTCCAGGTCGAACAGCACGCTGGCGGCCACCGCGCACAGGAAGGCCACTTGCAGCAGCCGGAAGACGAGCATGGCGAGCTTGCGGACGGACATCGTTCCCCCTGGTTCGTGATGGTCCCGGTCAGTGCCGGGCCGTCGACAACGCCACCAGCAGCGGTACGACCCGCCCCGGCGGCACCTCGTGGCGGCCCCGGCCGGTGGCGTGCAGCCAGCCGGCGCCGGTGAGCTGGCGCAGGTGGTGGTAGATCTGGCCGGTCGTGCCCACGCCGTCCAGCTCCGCCAGTTCGGCCGCGGTGCGCCGGCCGCCGAGGATCTCGCGCAGCAGCCGCAGCCGTACCGGATGGCCGAGCGCGGCGAACACCTCGGCGCTCTCCGCCCAGTCGGCGTCCATCAGGCCGTCGGTGAGCGTGCCGTGCTGCCAGCCGTACTGCTCCCCGGTCGGGAGGCGGACGGCACCGGTGAACAGGACGCCGCCGTCGGCCGCTCCCAGCTCGGCGAGCTGCTCCTTCAGCCCCTCCAGGGCCCAGAAGTCGCCCTCACCCGGGCCGGGAGCCGGTCGGTCCCCGGCCTCCTCCAGTGCCGCCAGCCGCCGTTCGAGGTCGTCGACGCGTTGTTCCAGTTGCTCCACTCCTTCGAGATTACGTAACTACGTAATCTCGCGCAAGGTCCTGCTCCCCGTATCCCGGCGGCCGGGACATGCGGAAGGGCCGCCCGGAAGATTCCGGACGGCCCTTTCACGTGGTGCGATTCCTAGGCGAGGAGCCCCGGGATCGTCCCCTCGTGGGCCTCGCGCAGGTCGGTCAGGGGGAGGGAGAACTCGCCCTGGACCTCCACCGCGTCGCCGTCGACGACACCGACGCGGGTGACGGGCAGGCCGCGCGCGCCGCACATGTCGTTGAAGCGGACCTCCTCCGAACGCGGGACGGCGACGACCGCGCGGCCCGCCGACTCCGAGAAGAGGAAGGTGAAGGCGTCGAGCCCGTCCGGTACGACCAGACGCGCGCCCCTGCCGCCGAGCAGCGCCGACTCCACGACCGCCTGCACCAGACCGCCGTCGGACAGGTCGTGCGCGGAGTCGATCATGCCGTCGCGTGAGGCGGAGATCAGGATCTCGGCGAGGAGGCGTTCGCGCTCCAGGTCGACCTTGGGCGGCAGGCCGCCGAGGTGGTCGTGGACCACCTGGGACCAGGCCGAGCCGCCGAACTCCTCACGCGTGTCGCCGAGGAGGTACAGCAGCTGGCCGTCCTCCTGGAAGGCGACCGGCGTGCGCCGGGCCACGTCGTCGATGACGCCGAGGACCGCCACGACCGGGGTCGGGTGGATGGCCGCCTCGCCCGTCTGGTTGTAGAGCGAGACGTTGCCGCCGGTCACCGGGGTGCCGAGCTGCAGGCAGCCGTCGGCCAGGCCGCGCACGGCCTCCGCGAACTGCCACATGACCGCCGGGTCCTCCGGCGAGCCGAAGTTCAGGCAGTCGGAGACCGCGAGCGGCTTGGCGCCGGTCGTCGCGACGTTGCGGTACGCCTCCGCGAGGGCCAGCTGCGCGCCCGTGTACGGGTCGAGCTTGGCGTAGCGGCCGTTGCCGTCGGTGGCGATGGCGACGCCGAGGCCGGACTCCTCGTCCACGCGGATCATGCCCGAGTCCTCGGGCTGGGCGAGGACGGTGTTGCCCTGCACGAAGTGGTCGTACTGCTGGGTGATCCACTGCTTGGACGCCTGGTTCGGCGAGCCGACCAGCTTCAGGACCTGGTCCTTCAGCTCGTCGGACGACTGCGGCCGGGGCAGCTTGTTCGCGTCGTCGGCCTGGAGGGCGTCCTGCCACTCGGGGCGGGCGTAGGGGCGCTCGTAGACCGGGCCGTCGTGGGCGACGGTGCGCGGGTCGACGTCGACGATCTTGCCGCCGTGCCAGTAGATCTCCAGGCGGTCGCCGTCGGTGACTTCACCGATGACGGTGGCGATGACGTCCCACTTGTCGCAGATCTCCAGGAAGCGGTCGACCTTCTCCGGCTCGACGACCGCGCACATGCGTTCCTGCGACTCGCTCATGAGGATTTCCTCGGGCGAGAGGGTCGAGTCACGGAGGGGGACGTCGTCCAGGGTGACGCGCATGCCGCCGGAGCCGTTGGAGGCCAGCTCGGAGGTGGCGCAGGACAGGCCGGCCGCGCCGAGGTCCTGGATGCCGACGACCAGCTTCTCCTTGAACGCCTCCAGGGTGCACTCGATGAGGAGCTTCTCCTGGAAGGGGTCGCCGACCTGGACCGCGGGGCGCTTGGACGGCTTGGCGTCGTCGAAGGTCTCGGAGGCCAGGATCGACGCGCCGCCGATGCCGTCGCCGCCGGTGCGGGCGCCGTACAGGATGACCTTGTTGCCCGCGCCGGACGCCTTGGCGAGGTGGATGTCCTCGTGCCGCATGACGCCGATGGCACCGGCGTTGACCAGCGGGTTGCCCTGGTAGCAGGCGTCGAAGACGACCTCGCCGCCGATGTTGGGCAGGCCCAGGCAGTTGCCGTAGCCGCCGATGCCGGCGACGACGCCGGGCAGGACGCGCTTGGTGTCGGGGTGGTCCGCGGCGCCGAAACGCAGCGGGTCCACGACGGCGATGGGACGCGCGCCCATAGCGATGATGTCGCGCACGATGCCGCCGACGCCGGTCGCGGCGCCCTGGTAGGGCTCCACGTACGACGGGTGGTTGTGCGACTCGACCTTGAAGGTGACCGCGTAGCCCTGGCCGACGTCGACGACACCGGCGTTCTCGCCGATGCCGACGAGCATCGCGTCGGACTGGGGGGCCTTCTCGCCGAACTGGCGCAGGTGGACCTTGCTGCTCTTGTACGAGCAGTGCTCGGACCACATGACGGAGTACATGGCGAGTTCCGCGCCGGTCGGGCGGCGGCCGAGGATCTCCACCACCCGCTCGTACTCGTCCTTCTTCAGGCCCAGCTCGGCCCAGGGCAGCTCGACGTCGGGGGTCGCGGTCGCGTGCTCGACCGTGTCCAGAGGCGTCCGGCTCATGCGTTGACCAGCTTCTTGAGGATCGAGGTGAAGAACGGGAGGCCGTCGGTGCGGCCGGTGCCGATCAGCGGCTCGACGGCGTGCTCGGGGTGCGGCATGAGGCCGACGACGTTGCCCGCGGCGTTGGTGATGCCCGCGATGTCGTTGAGCGAGCCGTTCGGGTTGAAGTCGACGTAACGGAACGCGACCCGGCCCTCGGCCTCCAGCTCGTCCAGCGTCCGCTGGTCGGCGACGTACCGCCCGTCCATGTTCTTCAGCGGGATGTGGATCTCCTGGCCGGCGGTGTAGTCGCTGGTCCAGGCCGTGCCCGCGTTCTCCACCCGCAGCTTCTGGTCGCGGCAGATGAAGTGCAGGTGGTCATTGCCGAGCATGCCGCCGGGCAGCAGGTGGGCCTCCGTGAGGATCTGGAACCCGTTGCAGATGCCCAGTACCGGAAGACCGGCCTTCGCCTGGTCGATGACGGTGTCCATCACCGGCGAGAAACGCGCGATGGCGCCGGCCCGCAGATAGTCGCCGTAAGAGAAACCACCGCAGAGCACCACGGCGTCGACCTGCTTGAGGTCCTTGTCCTTGTGCCAGAGGGCGACGGGTTCGGCGCCGGCGACGCGGATCGCGCGCTGCGTGTCCCTGTCGTCGAGACTGCCGGGGAAAGTGACGACGCCAATACGAGCGGTCACTTCACGGCCCCCGCGACTGCGTCTTCCGACTCGACCTTGACGGTGAAGTCCTCGATCACGGTGTTGGCGAGGAAGGATTCCGCAAGATCATGGATGCGGGCGAGGGCCGCGTCGTCGACGGGCCCGTCCACTTCCAGTTCGAATCGCTTTCCCTGGCGGACGTCCGAGATCCCTTCGAAACCCAGCCGCGGCAGTGCGCGCTGCACCGCCTGGCCCTGGGGGTCGAGGATCTCCGGCTTGAGCATGACGTCGACTACGACGCGTGCCACTGGCACTCCCGGTGTGTGGTGCTGAGCAGGTTCCATCAGACTACCCGTACAAAATTTCTACGCGCGTAGCCTTGGAGGAAACTACGTGAGCCCGATCACGATTGGGCATCGGCGGGGGACGTCCGCGAAAAGCTTCGGGAAAGATCCCGGATCGAACCCGGACACCTATTGCGCGGCGGACACGCCAAGAGATTTAGTCGGGCTTCACATTGCAATGCCGGGCACTGTACAAATGAAATGTCATTAGCCGATACTTTGCCCAATTACAGGCGAACAGTCGGCATCATCGCGGCGTCTTGGCACGTCATCGCGGAGATGCCGCACGAAGGGACCGATATTCGTGGCGCAGCGTGTCGTGGTCACTCTCTTTGACGACATCGACGGCTCGGAAGCGGCGGAGACGATCGCCTTCGGTGTGGACGGCCGGATGTACGAGATCGACCTGAACGAAACCAATGCCCGGAAACTGCGCAAGGCCCTGGAGCCGTACGTGTCGGCCGGCCGCAAGCGGTCGAGGTCCGGCAAGGCGTACCGGCAGACGGAGGTCGCGCCGGACCCGGCGGCGGTCCGCGCCTGGGCCCAGGCCAACAAGATGGACGTGCCCGCGCGGGGCCGGATCCCGAAGAAGGTGTACGAGGCGTTCGCCGCGGCCCGGTGAGCCCGGCGGCGGCCGACGGCCGCTCAGTCGCCCCTCGCGGCAACCGACTTGCGCGGCACCCCGGGTGATCAGCTAAAGTCTGGAGCACGCCGAGGGGCGAGGCCGCAGGGCCCGGCTCACGGAACATGCGGGTGTAGTTCAGTAGTAGAACATCCCCCTTCCAGGGGGAAGGCGCAGTGTGCAATTCCTGTCACCCGCTCTGCATCGCCGTACCGATGACCCGATTGGATCAGGTAGGCTGGTGCTCGCACCGATCGGTGAAGGCCGGTCGGCGGCAATGCGGACGTAGCTCAGTTGGTAGAGCGCAACCTTGCCAAGGTTGAGGTCGCGAGTTCGAGCCTCGTCGTCCGCTCGGGAATCAGACCCCGGTCCTCCACGGACCGGGGTCTTTTCGTGCGCCCGGCGACCCCGGCCCCACCCCCTCTGACATTTGTCATGTCCGGTGATGACGGCCCGCACTGTTACGCGGCCCGGATGCCCGGAAGGCTTGAAGCATGCAAACCAACGGACACGAACACGTGATTGAGGTCACCGACCTGCGGCGGGTGTACGGGGGCGGGTTCGAGGCCGTGCGCGGTATCGACTTCTCCGTGCGCCGCGGCGAGGTCTTCGCGCTGCTGGGCACCAACGGCGCCGGCAAGACCTCAACGGTCGAACTGCTGGAAGGGCTCGCCGCCCCGGCCGGCGGCCGGGTGCGCGTCCTCGGGCACGACCCCTACACCGAGCGGGCCGCCGTACGCCCCCGCACCGGGGTCATGCTCCAGGAGGGCGGTTTCCCCTCCGAGCTGACCGTCGCCGAGACGGCCCGCATGTGGGCGGGGTGCGTGAGCGGCGCCCGTCCGCCGGCCGAGGTCCTGGAGCTGGTCGGACTGGAGTCGAAGACCGACACCCGCGTGAAGCAGCTCTCCGGGGGCCAGCGGCGCCGGCTCGACCTGGCGCTCGCGCTGCTCGGCGACCCCGAGGTGCTCTTCCTCGACGAGCCCAGCACCGGACTGGACGCCGAAGGCCGCCGGGACACCTGGGAGTTGGTGAGCGCCCTGCAGGAGCAGGGCACGACCGTGCTGCTGACCACGCACTACCTCGAAGAGGCCGAGAACCTCGCCGACCGGCTCGCGATCATGCACGAGGGCCGGATCGCCGCCACCGGCACCCCGGCCGAGGTGACCGCCGCACAGCCGTCCCGGATCTCCTTCGAACTGCCCGCGGGCTACTTCGTCGGCGACCTGCCGCCGCTCGACGGCATGGGAGTCAGCGGCCACGAGGTCGAGGGCCGGATGGTGAAGCTGCGCACCCGCGAACTCCAGCGCGCGGCCACCGGCCTGCTGGTGTGGGCCGGCCAGGCCGGAGTCGAACTGCGCCGCCTGGACGTCCGCTCGGCCTCCCTCGAAGAAGCCTTCCTGAGCATCGCCAAAGAGGTGTCCGCGAGGACCGCCGACGGGGCGTCCGACGGAACGGCTCCGGAGACGACGAAGGAGTACGCGACATGAGCGCCATCAGTACGAAGGACGCCGCGGCACCCGCCGTGAAGCCCCCGGTCAGCACGCCGAGGACGCGCATGACCGCCCTCGCCCGCGCCGAACTGACCCTGCTCGGACGGAACAAGGGCACCCTCTTCGCCGCGCTGTTCGTGCCGCTCGTGCTGCCGCTCAGCGTGAAGTCGGCGGCCAAGGAGATGGACCTCGCCGGGGCCGGACTGACCACCGGCACGCTGGTCCTGCCCGCCGCGATCGGCTTCTCCCTGCTGTTCGCCGTCTACTCGGCCCTCGTCGGCGTCTTCGTCGTCCGCCGCGAGGAACTCGTCCTCAAGCGGCTGCGCACCGGCGAACTGCGCGACGTGGAGATCCTCGCCGGATCCGCGACGCCCGCCCTGCTCAGCGGGCTCGTGCAGTCCCTGCTGCTCGCCGTGGGCTGCGCCGTACTGCTCGACCTGTCCGCGCCGTCCGCGGTCCACCTCTCCGTCCTCGGGCTGCTGCTCGGCCTGGTGCTGTGCGCCGCGCTCGCCGGGGTCACCGCGAGCTTCACCAGGACCGGGGAGAGCGCGCAGGTCACGCCGCTGCCGTTCATGTTCGTCTCGATGCTCGGCTCCGGCATGTTCGTCCCGCTGGAGCTGCTCCCCGACCGCCTGGCCGCCGTCTGCGAGCTGCTGCCGATGACGCCGGTGATCACCCTGGTGCGCGGCGGCTGGACCGGCGACCTGTCGGGCGGCGAGGCACTGGGCGCCGTGGTGACGGCGGTGGCCTGGACCGTGGTCGCGGTGTTTGCTGTACGACGGTGGTTCCGCTGGGAGCCACGGCACTGACGTACGGGACGGGCGAGACGTACGGGATGAGCGGGAGCGGCGGGCGGATGCGCAGGCCAGGCGGATGGTGGCGGCGGAAGAACACGCCGGAGAAGGTGGAGACGTACACGCGGTGGTCGTTCCACTTCTTCGGGGTGTGCGAGATCGGCGGCATCGGCCTGTCGACCTACGGCCAGGTGGGGCCGGGGCTCGCGACCGTGCTCTCCCTGATGGTCGTCGCGCACGCCGCGGTGTGCATGGCGACCGCTTCACGGGCCCTGGACTGGACCCTCGGCCGCCGGCCGCGGCCGGTACGGCGGCTGTGGACGCTCGGCGCGGTCACCGCCCTCCTCGCGATCGCCGCGGTCGCTCTGGTGGAGCACGGACCCCGGGGCGCGGAGGTCGACTCCGCGGCCCTCGGTGTCTTCGTGGGAGTGCAGGGCTTCGGCGTCGGCGTGCTGGCCCTCGGTGTGCACGACCAGCGGCGGCGCGTCATGGGCCTGGTCGTCGGCTTCGCGGCGGGCGGAGGTGTCGTGGCGTTCGCGCTGGGCCTGTCCTGGATCAGCGCGCTGATCACGGCGTGCGCGCTGGTGGTGGGCGGCGCGTTCCTCGCCTTCACCGCGGTGTTCTCCGTCTGGCTGCTCAAGGCGGTCTACGCGCTCGACGACGCCAAGGAGACCCGGGCCCGGCTCGCGGTCGCCGAGGAGCGGCTGCGGTTCGGCCGGGACCTGCACGACGTGATGGGGAGGAACCTGGCGGTGATCGCGCTCAAGAGCGAACTGGCCGTCCAGCTGTCCCGGCGCGGGCGGCCGGAGGCGGTGGAGCAGATGATCGAGGCGCAGCGCATCGCGCAGGAGTCGCAGCGCGAGGTCCGGGACGTCGTACGCGGCTACCGGGAGGTCGACCTGGAGGTCGAGCTGGCCGGTGCCCGGGGCGTGCTCTCGGCGGCGGGCATCGTGGCGGAGGTCACCGGCGGGACGGCCGGGCTGCCCGCCGAGGTGCAGTCGGCGCTGGGCTGGGTGGTGCGGGAGGCGACCACGAACGTGCTGCGGCACGGGGACGCCAAGAGGGTGGCCGTGGCGGTGCGGATGTCGGAAGGGCGGGTAGTGCTGACGGTGGAGAACGACGGAGTCCTGGAGGGGACCGGCCCCTCGGCGGACGCGGACGCGCCCGCCGGGACCGGCGGTTCCGGGCTGGCCGGGCTGCGGGAGCGGCTGTCCGTGGTGGACGGGACGCTGGAGGCGGGGACCGTGCGCAAGGGCGTGTTCCGGGTGACGGCCGAGGTGCCGCTGCCCCCGCACACCCCGGCCGCGCGGGAGGTGGCGCCGTGACGACCACCCCGGTGCGGGTGCTGCTCGCCGACGACGAGCACCTCATCCGCGGCGCCCTGGCCGCCCTGCTGTCCCTGGAGGACGACCTCGTCGTGGTCGCCGAGGCGGCCACCGGTCCCGAGGCCCTGGCGATGGCGCGGGCCCACGCGCCGGACGTCGCCGTACTGGATCTGCAGATGCCCGGCGCCGACGGTGTGAAGGTCGCCACATCGCTGCGGGCCGAGCTGCCCGCCTGCAAGGTGCTGATCGTGACCAGTCACGGCCGGCCCGGGCACCTGAAACGGGCGCTCGCGGCGGGGGTGCGCGGGTTCGTGCCCAAGACGACCAGCGCCCAGCGGCTCGCCGAACTGATCCGCACGGTGCACGCCGGAAACCGTTACGTCGACCCCGAGTTGGCCGCCGACGCGATCTCCGCCGGGGACTCGCCGCTGACCGCGCGCGAGACGGAAGTACTGGAACACGCCGCCGACGGCGCGCCCGTATCGGAGATCGCGGAGCGCGCCGCGCTCGCCGAGGGGACCGTGCGGAACTACCTGTCCTCGGCCGCCGGCAAGCTCGGGGCGGAGAACCGGCACGCGGCGGTGCGCCTCGCACGGGAGCGGGGTTGGGTATAGTGGCTGACGCGCCACGGCGCAGTGCGAACGTAGCTCAGTTGGTAGAGCGCAACCTTGCCAAGGTTGAGGTCGCGAGTTCGAACCTCGTCGTTCGCTCCGTGTGAGAAGCCCCCGGCTCCGGCCGGGGGCTTCTTCGTGTCCGCGGGGCCGCGGCCGCTACGACCAGCTCAGGCCGGTCAGGAGTTCGTACGCCTCGACGTACTTGGCGCGGGTGGCGTCCACGACCTGCTGCGGCAGCGGCGGCGGGGGCTGCTCGCTCCCGCGATCCCAGCCGGACTCCGCCGAGGTCAGCCAGTCCCGCACGAACTGCTTGTCGTACGACGGCTGCGCGCGGCCCGGCTGCCACTGGTCGGCCGGCCAGAACCGGGACGAGTCCGGGGTGAGGACCTCGTCGGCGAGGACCAGGTCGTCCCCGTCGAAGCCGAACTCGAACTTGGTGTCCGCGAGGACGATGCCGCGCTCGCGGGCGATGTCGCGGGCGCGGGAGTAGACGGCGAGGGTGGCCTGGCGCAGGGCGACGGCGGTGTCCGCCCCGACCTGGCGGGCGACCTCCTCGTAGGAGACGTTCTCGTCGTGCTCGCCGACCTCGGCCTTGGTGGCCGGGGTGAAGATCGGGGCGGGCAGCTCCGAGCCGTCGACGAGGCCCTCGGGGAGGGCGAGGCCGCAGACGGTGCGGGTCTGGTCGTACTCCGCGAGCCCGGAGCCGGTGAGGTAGCCGCGGGCCACGCACTCCACGGGGACCATCCGCAGCGACTTGCAGACCAGGGCGCGGCCCTCCCAGTCGGCGGGGGCGCCGGGGGGCAGCTCGGTGCTCAGGACGTGGTTGGGGGCCAGGTCGGCGAGCTGGTCGAACCACCACAGGGAGAGCTGGGTGAGGACCCGGCCCTTGTCCGGGATCTCGGTCGGCAGCACCCAGTCGTAGGCGGAGATGCGGTCGCTGGCGACCATCACGAGGTCGCCCGCCTCGTTCCGGTACAGCTCGCGCACCTTGCCGGTGTGCAGGTGCACCAGACCCGGAACCTGGATCGGCTCGGGCTTTTCAACGAATCCGGACACGGTTCCTCCCCGTGGTTCTGTCCAATGGCTCGATTGTCCCTGACGGGCGGGGGATCGGGGACGGCGGGTCGGGCCCGGGGGTGGGTCAGTCCCGTTTGCAGATGCGGTCCAGGAGGTTGGCGGTGGCGCGCTGGACGCGTGGGTCGACGTGGCCGGGGCGGTCCAGGGCCGGGGACCACGCGAACGTCCCGGACGCGAAGACCCAGGCGCCCGACGGGGCCCGGTACAGCGAGGTCTCCTGGTGGCGCCGGGCGCCGTGCGCGTCGGTGTACGGGGAGTGGGCGAGCAGGACCCGCTCGTCGTGCGCGGGGAGCGCGGTGCGCGGGAAGTAGCGGTCGGCCTCGCCCGCCACCAGGTCCTCGATCGGGTCGCCCTCGTGGGCGCCGGTGGCCTCCCAGAGCCAGTGACCGGCGTTGCGGACGATCATCGGGTGCGGTTCGGGGACGCGGCCGGCGTACTGGATGCCGAGCAGCTGCTGCTCGGGGCGGTCGATCTCCCGCCACAGCGCCGGCCGGCCCGGGCCTCGGCGCTTGCGGCAGGTCAGCAGGCGGTCGGGGGCGCTGGACGGCGACGGGGCCAGGTCCACCTGCCAGTACATGGTGTTGGCGGAGAGGAAGACCAGGGACGTGCCCCGCTCGCGGGCGAGTTCCGTGGTGCGGCGCATGGCGGCGGACCAGTACTCGTCGTGGCCGGGGAAGACCAGGCCCCGGTAGCGGGACGGGTCGATCCGGCCGGAGTGCAGGTCGCGGGCGTCGGCGTAGGCGAGGTCGTAGCCGTAGCGCTCGGCGAAGCGGATGAAGTCGTAGGCGTGGCCGACGTGCAGCGGCAGCCCCGCGCCCGCGTAGGGCCGGTCGAAGGAGACGGTCGTGGCGGCGTCCGCCTCGCCGAGCAGCCGGCCCTCCTCGTCCCAGGCGTGGTAGAGGCTGGCTCCGGTGCGGCCGTCCTCCGGGTACAGGTTGTACGCCTGCCAGGTGATGTCCGGCAGCAGGAGCAGCAGGTCGGCCGGGTGGCTGTCGCGGACCGTGAAGGGGACGTGGGAGCGGTGGCCGTCGGCGGTGGTGAGGACGGCGACGTAGGCGCCGATGCTCCAGTACGACGGGATCTGGAGCCGCCAGGACAGCCACCAGTGGTGGCAGGAGACCGTGCGGTCGGCGGTGAGCGGCGGGGGCTGGACCATGCCGGACAGGCGGGGGCTGGTGGTGATCTTGGCGGCGCCGTCACCGCCGTAGTGGCCGATCCGGTAGACGTCGACACTGAACTGCTGCGGCGGGTCGACGGTGATGTGGAAGTCGATGGCCTCGCCGGGGGCGGCGGCGCCGGTGGCGGTGAAGCCCTTGATCTGGCGGCGGACGTCGTCGGCGGCGCGCGGGCCGCCGCGCTGGGCGGGGACGGTGTCCTGGTCCGCGTACCAGGCGACGACCTGGCCGGTGTCGCCGAAGTACGTCTCGCCGCCGCGCAGCCACGGGAGGGGCCCCTGTCCGAAGGGGTCCGTCACGGCGTGCGCGAGTGCTCCCGACTCCCAGCGGCGGATCTGCTCGGACCCCATGGGACCGCCCCCTCCCTCGTGCCCCCGTGGTCATGCGTATGACGAACGCCCTTGCCATGTGCTCGATTCGGTCCCAGCACATCACATGTCGCACGCGTGCGGTCACTGTTCGTTGCGAAGTGGCCGAAAGTGGAATTGGGGGATCCGATTCGGCGGCAGGGTCCCGTCCGGCCGCGTCAGACCAGGCGCACCGGCTTCTCCGGGCGTATGCCCAGGTCGGTCATCCAGGCGCGCAGGGGGCCCGGGTCGCCGGACTCGACCAGGCTGAGCACGCTGGGGGCCAGGTCGGCGGCGCGGGCCCCGTCGAACAGGAGCGACGGCCCGTCCAGCCAGTCGAGGCCCGGGGCCGCGCCCGCGGTGTCCATCGCCGCGCAGCACACCATCGCGGTGATGTGCGCGGTGAGGATCTCGCGGCCGGTGCGCGGGGGTTGCAGGGGGAAGAGGGGGAGCGCGCGGTCGTCCCAGAGGGCGGCGTCGGGTCCGACGGCGGTCGCCGAGGGGGTGGAGGCGGCTCCGGCTCCGGCGCCGGCTCCGGTGGGCTGTGCGGCGGCCTCCTCGCGGGCCAGCTGGGCACTGAGTCCGGCGGCGAGGGCGGCTCCGCGCGTGGTAGTGCCCGCCAGATCGTCGTCGTCCTCGGGGTGTGCGAGGCCGGTGGCAGGCGGGTGCGGGTCGGTTTCCGGGGCGGCCGGGGCGGTCGCCGTGTCGGGTGCGTCCCTGTCCCCGGTGGCCCGGGGGTCGTCGGCGGGCGTCGCGGTGTCCGTCGTGAGGTGGTCCAGGACGCGGGCCAGGGTCGGGCCCTCGGTGCCCGGTGCGGCGCCCTCGGCGGCGCGGCGGACGCCCAGGGTGTCCAGGACGCGGTGGAGGCGGGCCGCGTCCGTGCGCCAAGTGCGGTCCACGACCTCCTCGGGATACTCGTCCCAGTCCACCGGCGACCAGTCCGGGCCGGTCTCGGGCCCGCCGTGGAAGAGGCGCGCGGTGAGCAGTGAGACCGCCTCGTCCATCGCGCCGGGCTCCTCCAGCAGGTCGCAGGCGGGGCGCTCCCCCAGGCGCGAGGCGAAACCCTCGGCCAGGCGGTCGCGGCGGGACAGCTCGGTAAGGGCGGCGACGACGCCCACGTCCAGCCGGGAGGGCCAGCGGCCCATCCGCCAGGCGGGCAGCGCCACCCGGGTCAGCAGCCGGTCCCAGCCCGCGTAGGCGAGCCCGACCTGCTCCTGGGCGACGATCCGCAGACCGTAGTCCACAGCCTGTGCACGCTCGGCCGCCGCCGACGCGACGCCGCGCTCCATCTCGGCCGCGTGCACGCGACAGCCGCGCAGCAGCAGCCGGGACACCCGGCCCAGGCCCGCGCACGCCGCCCGGGACAGCGGGTCGCGCCGGTCCGCCGAGGCCACGGCCACCGCGGCGTCCAGGCCGCGTATGAAACGGCGGGCGGCGGCTATGTCGGGGTGCGCCGAGGGTCCCGTACCGGCGACGACCGGGGCGAGGACGGCGCGCAGCTCACCCACGCGCATCCACCACAGGAAGGGCGAGCCGATGACGAGGACGGGCGCGGTGGCGCCGGCGCCGCGGGGGCGGGCGGGGCCGCCCGGGACGGCCGGGTCGTCGCGCTCCGCCGCCGGGGGCGGTCCGTGGGCCGGGTGGGTGCGGTCCTCCAGCCAGCTGTCGCAGTCCGGCGTGAGCGCTATCGCGGAGGGGGCGGGCACGTCGAGCCGGTCGGCCAGGTCGCGCACCATCCGGTAGAGGTCCGGCGCCGACTCCTCGGCGATCGTGACGGTGGGGGTGACGGCGGGCCGGGAGCGGGCCACGACGAGGGCCACTCCGGCCGCGGCCACCAGCACGAGCAGCGCGAGGACGGACACGGCCCAGCGGGCGGCGTCCCAGCCCGCGCCCACCAGGCGCCCGGTGGAGCCGCCCACGAGCAGGATCACGGCGAGGGCAGCGGGCAACAGGGCGACGGCCAGCGCGCGACTGCGGACGCGCAGCACGGCCAACGCCCGGGAACGCGCGGCCCGCGCGCCCATCTCCTCACCACCGGTACCGGTCACGGCCGGACCTCACCCCCTCATCGACGTCCTGTCTGTCCTGGCTCGTCCACTGCTCTGCTGCTGGTGCTCACTCCCCCACTGTGGCACCCGCCACTGACATCGCAATGTCGGTGGGCCATGTGCCGGAACGCTTGCGCGGCACCATAGTTGGGGCCTTCGTGCCCGTCAGCCGTATGGGCTATCGGTCACTCGATGGAATGGCTTTGGGGAAAGGTGGATGACGGATTGCAAGGATCAGGCCCCGGTTCCTGGGACGGATCCGGGGCCTGTGGGGTTGCGGTGCGCGGGCGGGTCCCGCGGGGCCGGTCAGGCGCCCGCGGCGGCCTTCGCGGCGATGTCCGTACGGTGCTGCGAGCCGTCGAGGCCGATGCGGGCGACGGCCCGGTAGGCGCGGTTGCGGGCCTCGGTGAGGTCCGTGCCGGTGGCCGTGACGGACAGGACGCGGCCACCGGCGCTGACGACGGCGTCGCCCTCGGCGCGGGTGCCGGCGTGCAGGACGTAGGCGTGCGGGGCGTCCTGGCCGGCCACCTCGGCGAGGCCGGTGATCGGGTCGCCGGTGCGCGGGGTGCCGGGGTAGTTGTGGGAGGCCACGACCACGGTGACGGCCGCGTCGTCGCTCCAGCGCAGCGGCTCCAGGTCGGCGAGGTTGCCGGTGGCGGCGGCCATCAGAAGACCGGCCAGCGGGGTCCGCAGGCGGGCCAGCACGACCTGGGTCTCGGGGTCGCCGAAGCGGGCGTTGAACTCGATCACGCGGACGCCTCGCGAGGTGATCGCCAGACCGGCGTAGAGGAGCCCGGAGAACGGGGTGCCGCGCCGGCGCATCTCGTCGACGGTCGGCTGGAGCACGCTCTCCACGACCTCGTCGACCAGCTTGGGGTCGGCCCACGGCAGCGGCGAGTAGGCGCCCATGCCGCCGGTGTTGGGGCCCTCGTCGCCGTCGAGGGCGCGCTTGAAGTCCTGGGCGGGCTGGAGCGGGCGGACGTTGTCGCCGTCGGTGATGGCGAAGAGGGAGACCTCGGGGCCGTCCAGGAACTCCTCGATGACGACGCGGTCGCAGGCCGCGGCGTGCGACCGGGCCGCCTCGATGTCACCGGTGACGACGACGCCCTTGCCGGCGGCCAGCCCGTCGTCCTTGACGACGTACGGGGCGCCGAAGGCGTCGAGGGCCGCGTCGACCTCGGCCGGGGTGGCGCAGACGTACGAGCGGGCGGTGGGGACGCCGGCGCCTGCCATCACGTCCTTGGCGAAGGCCTTGGAGCCCTCCAGCCGCGCGGCCTCCCCGGAGGGGCCGAAGACCGGGATGCCGGCCCCGCGCACGGCGTCGGCGACCCCGGCGACCAGGGGTGCCTCCGGGCCGACCACGACCAGTTCGGCACCGAGGCGTTCGGCCAGCGCGGTGACGGCCGCGCCGTCGAGGGCGTCGACCTGGTGCAGTTCGGCGACCTCGGCGATACCGGCGTTGCCGGGTGCGCAGTGCAGCGCGGTCACGTCGGGGTCGAGGGACAGGGAACGGCACAGGGCGTGTTCGCGGGCGCCGCCGCCGATGACAAGGACCTTCACGGGGCCAGCCTAATGGGAACGGGCCGGGGCCCCTTGTGCGGGCTTCCGAAGGGCGGGGCGCCGGAGCCTTGTGGGTTCCTCCAGGCCGAGCGGGGCGGGACGCGCCCTCGCCCCCCGCTCCTACTCGTGCGCGATCTCCTCGACGACCGTCGCTCCCAGCTCCCGTACCAGCAGGTCCCTGCCGGAGAGCGCGGACTCGTCGAGGTCCGGGTCGTCCTCCTCGGGGATGTCGTCCTCGGGGGAGACCTGGCGCGGCTCGGGAGCCGGCGGGCGGGGCGCGGGGGTGGCGGACGGGGCCGAGGAGCGGCCGGAGTCCGGGGCCGGCGCGGCAGCGGGCGGCGGGGTGGCGGGGGCGGGCGCCGACGGCCGCGGGGCGGGCGCGCCGCCCCCGAAGCCACCGCCACCGCTCCCGCTTCCGCCGCCGAAACCGCCGCCGAAGCCGCCACCCCCGCCGCCGGAGCCGCCGTGGCCACCGGAGGGCCCGGCGGGAGGCGGAGGTGCCGAGCCGCCGGAGGGGTCGACGACCGCGTCGATCTTCCACTGCACGTTGAACTGCTCGGCCAGGGCCTGGCGCAGCACGTCCTCGCTGCCGCTGCTCACGAAGTTGTCGCGAGCACCGGCGTTGACGAAGCCGATCTGGAGGGAGGTGCCGTCGAAGCCGGTCACCTGGGCGTTCTGGCTGAGCAGGATCCAGGTGAACCGGCGGCGGTTCTTGACCGCCTCCAGGATGTTGGGCCAGAGCGAGCGGGGGTCGACCCCTCCGCCCGGCGGCGGGGAGGCGGGCGGAGGCGTGGAGGCGGCCGGTGCGGGTGCCGGAGCGGCGGGCGGAGCCGCGGCGGGGCCGGGAGCGGCCGGGGGCCGCGCCTGTCCGCCGCCCGCCGGTGCCGCCGTGGGCCACCCTCCCGGCCGTCGCCCGCCACCGGCGGGTGCCGCGGTCGGCCACGCACCCGGCGCGGAGGCGGGACCGGGCTCGGCGGCGGGGGCGGGAGTGGCCGGAGTGGACGTAGAGGTTGGAGCCGGAGCCGGGGGTTCGGCAGCGGGAGCGGGTGCGGGTGCCGGTGCGGCATGAGGCTGCTGCCCACCACCGTGGGAGCCGCCGCCCTCGCCCTCCCCGGGACCGGCACCGGTCGCCGGAGCCGCCGCGCCACCCGGTGCCCGTACGGCCGCCCGGGCCGCCGCGGGCCCGCCGCCCGGCGCGACCGGAGCGGCGGCGCCCTGGCCACCGCTGTGCGCCTCGGGCCCCGGCACGTACCCCATGGCCGGCGCGCCCGCGCCCCCGGAGAACTGCACTCCGCGCTCGATCCGGTCCAGGCGCGCCATCACCGACCGCTCGTCGCCGTACGCGGCGGGCAGCAGCACGCGCGCGCAGATCAGCTCCAGCTGGAGACGGGGCGACTGGGCGCCGCGCATCTCCGTGAGCCCCTCGTTGACGATGTCGGCGGCGCGGCTCAGCTCGGCGGCGCCGAAGGACCGCGCCTGCGCCTGCATCCGCTCGATGACGTCGGCGGGGGCGTCGATGAGCCCCTTGTCCGCCGCGTCGGGCACGGCGGCGAGGATCACCAGGTCGCGCAGGCGCTCCAGCAGGTCGGTGACGAAGCGCCGCGGGTCGTTGCCGCCCTCGATGATTTGGTCCACGACCCCGAAGGCGGCCGAGCCGTCCCCTGTGACGAACGCCTCGACGACGGAGTCGAGCAGCGAGCCGTCCGTGTAGCCGAGCAGGGCGGTCGTCATGTCGTACGTCACACCGTCGGCCCCGGCGCCCGCGAGCAGCTGGTCCATGACGGACATCGAGTCACGGACGGACCCCGCGCCGGCCCGGACGACCAGCGGCAGCACCCCGTCCGCGACCGGGATCTCCTCCTTGCCGCAGACCTCGGCGAGGTAGTCGCGCAGGGTGCCGGGCGGGACGAGGCGGAAGGGGTAGTGGTGGGTGCGCGACCGGATGGTCCCGATGACCTTCTCGGGCTCGGTGGTCGCGAAGATGAACTTGAGGTGCTCCGGGGGCTCCTCGACGACCTTCAGCAGGGCGTTGAAGCCCTGCGGGGAGACCATGTGGGCCTCGTCGATGATGTAGATCTTGTACCGGCTCCGGGCGGGCCCGAAGAAGGCCTTCTCGCGCAGGTCACGGGCGTCGTCCACGCCTCCGTGCGAGGCGGCGTCGATCTCGATGACGTCGATGGACCCCGGCCCGTTCCTCGCGAGGTCCTGGCAGGACTGGCACTCGCCGCAGGGGGTCGGGGTCGGACCCTGCTCGCAGTTCAGGCAGCGGGCCAGGATCCGGGCGCTGGTCGTCTTGCCGCAGCCGCGCGGACCGCTGAACAGGTACGCGTGATTGACCCGGTTGTTCCGCAGCGCCTGCTGCAGCGGGTCGGTGACATGCCCCTGCCCGATGACCTCGGCGAAGGACTCCGGGCGGTAACGGCGGTAGAGCGCGAGAGACGACACGCATACGAGGTTATAGGCGTCCACTGACAACCGGATCGCCCGCGAACGCGAACGCCCCCCACGCACCCGCCAGAGCCAACCTACCCTTGCTGCCTTCCGGCCCTGGGGGAGTTCAGTCAGATAGCGCCGCGTGAGGGGCTGGGCCACACGTTACCCGATGTGGGGCCCTCAGAACGAGTTCGCAAGCACTCCTCCACGTCATGTAATGTTCTCGGCGGAGGATTCGCCTAGAGGCCTAGGGCGCACGCTTGGAAAGCGTGTTGGGGGCAACCCCTCACGAGTTCGAATCTCGTATCCTCCGCCAGTGCCTCACCGGGCACGAAGTCGAAGGGCCCCACCGTTCGCGGTGGGGCCCTTCGACGTTGTGTCCGGCTGCCCGGGCCGGCCTCCCGTCACCGTTCGATCCGGATCCGCCGCTCCTCGCTCACCTGGTCGATCTCCGAGACGCGGACCGTCGTTCGCATGGTCCAGGTGCCGGGGAGGGGGAGGGTGAGGGTGTTGGCGCTCCAGTAGCCGCCCCGGTCGACGAGTCGCGCGTCGATGGGGCCGACGTCCTTGTCGGGGAGGGTGAAGGAGAGGCGGAGTTCGGGTACGGCGGCCAGGGCGCCGTCGGGGCCGAAGACCACGGCCTGTACGGCGTTGTCGCCGGTGCGGCCGGGGTCCAGGGTGATCTGGACCGTGCCCCGGCCGGAGCCGCCGACCTCGAAGGGGATCGTGGTGACGGACGCGGGCAGCACCCCGCCGGCCGGCACGGCCCGCGCCGCCTCGTCCGCCGCCCGGCCCGGCAGGGTGCTGGTGAGCACGGTCGTGACCACCAGGACGACGGCGGCGACGACCGCCTCGGCCAGGACGGAGCGGCGCAGTCCGCGTCGGAGGGCGTCCGCGGCGGTGGAGGGGTCGTCGGGGGCGGGCGGCTCCGGTGCGGAGGGTTCCGGTGCGGAGGGTTCCGGCGGTGGGACGGGTGGGCCGCCGGCCGGGACCGGCTCCGGTGCCCGCTCGCGCTCCCGTTGCCGTACCGGCGTCCGGGCCGTCGCCATCGCGGCCGTCCAGCGCCGGGACACGGCCGCCGCGGCCAGCAGTACGGTCACCAGGGCCACCTTGGCGAGCAGAAGCCTGCCGTACGTCGTCCCGGTGAGCGCCTGCCAGGAGCCGAGGCCGCGCCAGGACTGGTAGACGCCGGTGGCGACCAGGACGGTCACGGAGACGAGGGCGATGCGCGAGAAGCGCGCGACCGTGGCGGCGTCCGGGGCCGCGCGCAGGGTGGTGAGGAGGGCGACGAGGCCGCCGAGCCAGACGGCCGTGGCCAGCAGGTGCAGTACGAAAGACGTCACCGCGAGTGGGACCTGGATGCCGGCGGAGGCGTGCTCGGCGGCGGCCCAGGTCAGGGCGAGCGCGATCGCGAGTACGGCGCCCACGGCGGCGGTCAGCGGGCGGCGCTCCCGGTGGCGGTCCTCGCGGCCCATGCGCACCAGGAACACCGCCACCGGCGCGAGCAGCACCAGCCTGGCCAGCAGCAGTACGCCGGGGCGGGTCGTGAGGGTGTCGGCGAGCGCGCCCGCGTCCAGGGCGTCCGCCGGTCCCGTGCCCGCCTCGTACGGGGCGCGCAGGAGGAGGAGGGCGAGCGTGGCGCCCAGCAGGGTCCACCAGCCGGCGACCAGCGGGCGGCGCAGTGCGGAGACCTCCGGCGGGCGGCACAGGACGACGAAGGCCGCGATGCCGATGAGCAGGGCGGCGGCGAGGTAGGAGAGGTAGCGGGCGACTTTGTTGAGGGTGGCGGTCAGGGGGTCCTCGGAGGGGCCCGTGTCCACCGCCGCGGTCGTCGTGGAGGGCTGGCCGACCGAGAAGGTGAAGGCGCCGGATATGGGGTGGCTGTCGGCCGACACCACCCGCCAGGCCACGGTGTACGTGCCCTCCCCCAGCTCGGCGGGCAGGTCGACGCGGGCCGTGTCGGAACGGCCGTCGGCGCGGCCGGCCTCCCCCGTGCGCACCCGGTGGCCGCCGGGGTCGAGGACGCGGAAGGAGTCGTCGCGCAGGCCGACGGACTCGCTGAAGGTCAGGGTGACGGCGTCGGGGGCCCGCTGGAGGACGGTTCCGTCGCCGGGGTCGGTGGAGTCGAGGGCGGCGTGGGCGGACGCGGGGCCCGCGCCGCCGAGGAGGAGCAGGACCAGCACGGCGCCCAGCAGCACCAGCCGCCGGAGTCCGCGCCGGTCCGGCCGGTCCCGGCGCTCCCCTCCCGCCCGCCGGTCCGGCCGGCCTCCCCGCCCTCGGGCTCCAGCGCGCGCACCGCCCACACACCTCACGTCGCATCTCCGTCGTCGGGACCCACTGCCTCGGGGATACGTACGGACACGGAGGCCGCCCCGCTCACCCGCCCGCCCCGCGGATCCTCACCACGACGGGCGTGCCGTCACCCCGCCGTCCACCACGAGGTCGTGGCCGGTGATCCAGGACGCCAGTCGCGAGGCGAGGAACACGCACGCGTCGCCCACGTCCTCCGGGCGCCCCAGCCGTCCCGTGGGCGCCGCCCGCCGCCACCGCCGTACGCCCTCCGGCCAGGCCTCGTCGAGGCCCTCGCGGTCGATGAGGCCGGGCGAGACGGAGTTGACCCTGACGCCCCACGGGCCGTACTCCAGAGCCGCCGAACGGGCGTGCATCACCACCGCCGCCTTGGAGGCGCTGTAGTGCGCGTGGGCGGGCGCGGGGGCGGACGCCTCGATGGAGGCGATGTGGGTGACCGAGCCGCCGCCGTCCTGGGCCCGCATGATCCCGGCCGCGGCCTGGGTGCAGGCGAAGACGCCGGTGAGGTTGGTGTCCACCACCGAGCGCCACTCGGCGGCCGTCATACCGGGCAGGTCCCGCAGCGGCTGCACACCGGCGTTGTTGACCAGCGCCGTCAGCCGTCCGCCGCCCCGGTCGGCGGCCTCCTCGACCAGGCGCCGGGCGGCGTCCTCGTCGGTGAGGTCGGCGCACAGGACGGTGGCGCTCCCGCCGCGTGCCCGGATGCGGTCGGCCGTCTCCCGCGCCGCCGCGACCGACGTACGGCAGTGCAGCGCGACCGCCGCGCCCTCCTCGGCGAACCGCAGCGCGATGCCGCGGCCGATGGAGCCGCCCGCGCCCGTGACGAGCGCCACCTGACCGTCGAGGAGCCGTGTGGGCGGGTTCATGGGCGGCACAGTTCCACGATCCGCGCGGCCCGGTCCGGATAGCGCGCCGTCAGGTCGGCCGCGTCGCCGTGCTCGTAGTCCCCGTAGGTGAATCCGGGCGCCATCGTGCACCCGAAGAGCGTCCACGCACCGCCGGCCGCCACGGCCGCGCCCATCCAGGTGCCGGCGGGGACCGTGAACTGCACGTGCTGGCCGCCCAGGACGTCCGGTCCCAGTACGGCCGTACGCGTGCCGCCGTCGGGGGAGAGGAGCAGCAGTTCCAGCGGGTCGCCGAGGTAGTGGTGCCAGACCTCGTCGGTGGGCAGGCGGTGCAGTGCGGAGAAGTCGCCGGGGCGGGCGGTGAGCAGGGCGACGACGGCCGATCCCGCGGGGCGTCCGTCCGGGCCTTCGGGGCCTGCCCAGGTACGCCGGAACAGGCCGCCCTCGCGGGGGATCGGCTCCAGTCCGTAGTGCGCGATCAGGTCCTCTGCGGTGGGCGGCGACGTCACGCCGGGAACGCTACCTCCCGGCGGAGGAAAGCGAGTTGTGCCTTCTTCTCGGGCAGGTGGACGTCCGGCAGGTCGATCTCGGGCAGGACGACCGCGGGTCCGGCGGTGAAGCCCTGCCTCAGGAAGCGGGCGATCGCCTTCTCGTTGCCGATGTCCGGGTCGACCACGATGCGGGTCCGGTCCAGGCCAAGCAGTACGTACGCCATGAGGGCCCCGGCCAGCGCGGCGGTCCAGCCGGGCCGGGCGCCCTTCGTTCCGGCCGGGGCCAGCAGCAGGTGGACGCCGATGTCGCCGGGCTCGACGTCGTAGCACTCGCTCACCCGGTCGGCGGCGGGCTCGTAGGTCTGGAGCAGGGCGACCGGGTCGCCGTCCTTGACGACCAGGTGGGCGTGGTGGGTGTCGAGGGCGTCCATGTGCGCGTAGACGGCCTCGACCTGGTCCCGCGTCAGGTCCGTCATCCCCCAGAACGCCGCCCGCTCCTCGCTCACCCAGCGGTGGATCACGTCGGCGTCCTCGGCGGCGTCGAGGGGGAGGACGCGGACGGTGCCGAAGCCGTCGAGGTGCTGCTCGTGGAGGGGGGTGCGGGTGGCGTACGAGGGTGTGCGCGGGTCAGGCATCGGATTCCTTCGTGAGTTGGTCGAAGTCCGTGATCACGGGGGCGAGGTCCCCGCTGAGCCACAGGCGTTGCTGGTCCTGGTGGTGCGGCGAACCGGGGGTGCCGGAGGCGCCGTGGGGTACCGTCCAGCGGCTGTTGCTCCGGTCGGCCAGGTCCCAGACGTAGCGGGCGGCGGGGCCGCGGGCGGCTCGGTCGGTGACGCCGGGCACGGGGGACGTGCACAGGACGCAGTCGTGGTCGCCGGAGAGCCTCGGGCCCGGGGTGGGGGTGGTGTCCGGCAGCGCCCGCCAGGCGGCGAGGCGGTGGGTGTCGCCCCAAGTGCCGGCCGGGGGCCGCGCGGCGACCTCCTCCAGCGCGGCGCGGACGGCGGCGGCGCGGTCGATGCCGTACAGGTCCTCCGCGCGCAGCAGGTGTTCGAGGGCGTGGCCGACGCGCGGCACGAGCGCCAGCCACGGCTGGAGCACCTCGGGGTAGGCGGGCGGCACGGAGGCGGGGGCGAGGACCGGGTGCGCCGCCAGCCGCCGTACGACGGCCGTGCGCACGGCGGCGTAGTGGGCCGCGTCGGCGCTGTCGGCGTCCATGTGCCGGTCCCAGGCCAGGAGGCGGTCGCGGAGGGCGGCGGCCTCGGGGGTCAGGCCGTCCAGGGTGGTGAGGCGGTCGAGGAGGGCGGCGGCCGACCCGAGGTGGGTGTCCGTGTGGATGGCCGGCATGTCCGCCGCCGACCAGCGCTCCTTCGCGGCGAGCAGGGCGGTGATGCGGTCGGCGCGGTGCGGCGGGGCGAACTCGATGCCGAGCGGGGTGGCCGGGCCGCGCTGGTTGGCCATCACGGCGACGCCGTCGGTGAGACCGGCCCGGGGCGGGGTGTGCCAGCCGTCCCATGCGTGGCCGGGCTCCCAGGCGGGGACCGGGCGGAGGCGGTTGGCGTCCGGTCGTACCGGCACGCGTCCTGCCACCCGGTGCAGCAGCCCGCCCTCGGTGTCGGCGGCCTGCACCACGTTGACCGGCTCCGCCCACGCGTCCAGGGCCCGGTCCACGTCGGCGACGCGGCGGGCGCGGAGCAGGGGCAGCAGGGCGCCGAAGCCGAGGTCGGCGGTGACGCGGGGCGGGTAGCGGAGGCTGAGGGCGGCCGGGGTGCCGTCGTCGAGGCCCTCGGGGCCGCCGGCGATCACCGGGCCGCGGTCGGTCTCGATGACCTCCACCTCTACCTCTACCTCTGCGGTCTCCTCGCCCGTCTCCCCCGCGACCCGGATCAGTTCGGTGTGGCGGGCGGCTCGGTGCCAGGTGCCGTCGGGGCCCAGTGCCTCGACGCCGGCGCCGGTGCGGCGCAGTCGCTCCTGGTACAGGTCCTGGTAGTCGGACATCGCGTTGGTGATGGCCCAGGCGACCGTTCCGGTGTGGCCGAAGTGGGCGATGCCGGGGATGCCGGGGACGGCGAGGCCGACGACGTCGAACTCCGGGCAGGACAGGTGGATCTGCTGGTAGACGCCGGGGTCCTCGATCCAGCGGTGCGGGTCGCCCGCGATGACCGCGTGCCCGGTCGTGGTCCGGTCGCCGCCGACCAGCCAGCCGTTGCTGCCGGCGGTGCCGGGGCCGTCGGTGGCGAAGAGGGCGACGGCCTCCGGGCCGAGGTGGGTGGTGATGTGCTCGCGCCAGAGCTTGGCGGGAAAGCCGGCGAAGAGGATGTGCGTGGCGAGCCAGACCGCGAGCGGGGTCCAGGGTTCCCAGCGGCCGGGGGTGAGGCCGGTGCGGGTGAATTCGGGGGCGTGGGGGTGGGCCGTGTCGTGGGTGGTTCCCAGTGTGGTTCCCAGTTCGGTGAGGCCCTCGTTCACGCCGTCGACGTACGACCGCACCCAGGCGGCCGTCTCCGGGTCCTTCTGCTCCAGGGCCGCGTAGCAGCGGCGGGCGGTGTCGGCGAGGCGGGCGCGCCGGGCGAGGCGGTCCCACGAGAGGGCCTCGGGGCCGAGGAAGGACGCGGAGGTGCCCTGGGCGCGGTGCCGTTCGACCTCCAGCTGCCAGGCCCGGTCCCGGGCGGTCACCCGGCCCTGGGCGCGGGCGAGTTCGTCCGCGCTGTCCGCGCGCAGGTGGGGGATCCCCCAGGCGTCGCGGTATGTCTCGGCGCTCACCCCTGTGCCTCTACTTTCCTTTAGGTTAGGCTCACCTAAGTATTGCCGTGGTGGCCGAATAGTACGTGAAGGGTGAAGAAACGATGGGGCAGGGGCGGGGTTGGGAGGGCGCGGTCCTCAAGCTGATGCGCGCGAAGGACTTCGAGTTCACGGTGACGGACGCGGAGGACGTGACCCCGGAGTTCCGGCGGCTGCGGCTGACCGACGGCGGCATGCTGGCGGCGACCGGGGTGCATCCGACGATGTGGGTGCGGCTGTGGTTCGACAACGCGGGCAAGCCGCACCAGCGGGGCTACACGCTCGTCGACCCGGACGCGGCGGGCGGCACCTTCAGCATGGAGTTCGCGCTGCACGAGGGGTGCGCGAGCGACTGGGCGCGGGCGGCGAAGCCGGGGGACACCATCGAGGCGACGGTCCAGGGAACCGGGTTCGACTTTCCGGAGCCCGCTCCGTCCCGCGTGTTCGCGGTCGCTGATCCGGCGTCGCTGCCCGCGCTGAACTCGCTGCTCGACGCGCTGGGGCCGGTGCCGGCGACGATCTGGTTCGAGGGGGGCGCGGACGACGGGCTGCCCTTCCGTACGGATCCCGGGCGGCACGAGGTGCGTGCGGTGCCGCGCCGGGACGCGGGGGCGCATCTGGTGGCCCGGGTGAAGGAGGAGCTGCCGGAGCTGGTGCGGGGTGCCGGCGGCGAGCCGTACGTCTGGATCGCGTGCGACACGGCGACCACGCGGGCGCTGGCCTCGTACGCCCGTAAGGAGCTGGGGCTTCCCAAGCAGCGGGTGAACGCGCTGGGGTACTGGCGCGCGTCCTGAGCCGGTACGCGCGATCATCGGGGCATGGACGTCACACTGCACCTCGCCCAGGACCCCGAGGCCGACGAACTCCTCGGCCGCAGTCCCCTCGCCGCGCTCGTCGGCATGCTGCTCGACCAGCAAGTGCCGATGGAGTGGGCGTTCAAGGGGCCGTCGACCATCGCGCGGCGCATGGGGGCGGAGGATCTGGACGCGCACGACATCGCGGCGTACGACCCCGAGGGGTTCGCGGCGCTGCTCTCCGACAAGCCGGCCGTGCACCGGTACCCGGGGTCGATGGCGGGGCGCATCCAGCAGCTGTGCCGGTACCTCGTGGAGAGGTACGACGGTGACGCCGAGGGGGTGTGGCGGGGGGTCGAGACGGGGGCGGAGCTGCTGAAGCGGCTCCAGGAGCTGCCGGGGTTCGGCAAGCAGAAGGCGCAGATCTTCCTGGCGCTGCTGGGCAAGCAGCTGGGCGTGCGGCCCGAGGGGTGGCGGGAGGCGGCCGGTGCGTACGGGGAGGCCGACGCGTTTCGCTCTGTCGCGGACATTACGGGGCCGGAGTCGTTGACGAAGGTGCGGGCGCACAAGCAGGAGATGAAGGCTGCGGCCAAGGCGAAGGCCTCCGGCAAGTAGGGGGTGGGGTGCCTGCGGCGGCCTGTGGCTGCTTCGGTGGGGGTGCGCGTGGCGCGGTGCGTTGCGTTGTGGGTCGGGGTCGCGCCGGGGGGTGTCCGTCCTCGGAACGGCGCGGAATCGGTCGGCCACAGAAGTGCCCTCCGTTGACGCGCCAACCGCTGCGGGCGGACACCCCCCGACACGACCCCTTCTCGCCGTACGCGGCTATCCCGCCGTAGCCGCGCTGTCCGCGCCGCTGCGGGCCGCCGACCCGCCGAAACCGCGGGCAGATGTGCCGCCTGGGGCGGCACGGGTGGGCGCGGCGGCAACCGGACAGTGCCGGGTCGCGTCACCCACCCCCGCGCCCGCAGCCGCGCCGGGTGCCATGTGGATGCCGGGCAGGTAGCCGTGTCAGTCCCGTGGACCGTCTCAAGTGGCGGGAGTGTCGGGGGCCTTCCCAGCATGGAGCATGACCGAGCCACCGAGTGGGCCTCCCGGAGGGACGCCGTACGACGATCGCGGGGTGCACGCGCGGCACGGTGTGCGCGGCACCGGCGGCGGTCGGTCCGAGCCTGAGCCCGCGTTCGAGGGGCCCCTGCGGCTGCTGTCCCGCGCCGCATGGCAGACCGTGCTGTTCACCGGCATCGCCTCACTGGTCCTCGGCGTGCTCGTCCTCGTGTGGCCCGGCGCCTCGCTGCTCGCCGCCGGCGTGCTCTTCGGGCTCTACCTCGTCGTCAGCGGCATCCTCCAGCTGGCCGCCGCCTTCGGCACGCACCGCACGACCTCGCTGCGGGTGCTGGCGTTCATCAGCGGCGCCGTGTCCATCCTGCTGGGGCTGTTCTGCTTCCGCGGGCCCCTCCAGTCCGTGCTGCTGCTCGCGCTGTGGATCGGCATCGGCTGGCTCTTCCGCGGCGTCACCCAGATCGTGGCCGCCGTGCACGACCCGGCGATGCCCGCGCGCGGCTGGCACGTCTTCCTCGGTGTCGTCACCGTGGTGGCCGGCATCGTCCTGATCGACTCGCCGGTCGAGTCCGCCTCCGTCCTCATGCTGGTCGGCGGCTGGTGGCTGGTCGTCGTCGGCCTCGTCGAGACCGTCACCTCGCTGCGGCTGCGCGGGCGCGCGCGTCAGGCCCCGCACGAGCTGTGAACGGCGCCCGCGCCTACGCCGAGCGAGCGGTTCTCATACCCGGCGCGATGGACGGCGTACGCCCGGCGGGGACACGAGTGACGTGAGCCCCGCACCGCACGCCGCCACCGCACGCGCCGGGCGCACCGCCTGGCTGCGGGTGCTCGTGCTGCTGCTCGCCCTGGCCGTGCCCTGCGCGCACGCCACGGCCGAGGCGGTGCCCACCGCGACGGTGGCCGGCGCGGTGGGGGAGTACGACCAGGTCGAGACCGCGCTGCGCGCTCCCGTGCGCAGTGGGCGGCGGGCCGGGCCGGAGCGGCCCGTGGTCCGGCGGGCCGCAGGTCGTGCCCGGTCCGCACCTTCTGTTCCGGCCGTGCGGCGCTCCCGCGCGTGCGGCCCGCGCTCCGTGGTTCTGCGCTGCTGACGGGACCGGGCTCCAGCAGCACGGAATCCCGTACACGGAGACAGGAGCAGTCATGCCCAACGACCCCTACGCCGTCCTGCGCGCCCTCCTGCGTGCCGAGGCCGCCCGCACGACCCCCAAGTCCGGCAACGCGCCGCAGGCTCCGACCGAACGGCCGCTCCCCACGCGGGAAGGGAGCCGCGGCTGAGGCGACGGACCGGGCGGTGGGGGCGGGTTCGGGACCGCCTCCGCCGCCGGCGGCGCGTCCGCCTTCCCGATTGATCCCCTTTACGGCGTCATTTCCAGCGCCGCACTCGGGCGCCATGGCTGCGCCCGCAACGTCCGGGCCGGTAGGCTTTCCGTGTGATCTTCAAGCGCATCGGAAACGGCCGGCCGTACCCCGACCACGGCCGGGAAAGCACCCGGCAGTGGGCGGACGTCGCTCCGCGTCCGGTCCGCCTCGATCAGCTCGTGACGACCAAGGGCCAGCTCGATCTGGAAACCCTCCTCGCCGAGGACTCCACCTTCTACGGCGACCTCTTCGCACACGTCGTGAAGTGGCAGGGCGACCTGTATCTGGAGGACGGTCTGCACCGCGCGGTGCGCGCCGCGCTCCAGCAGCGGCAGGTGCTGCACGCGCGGGTTCTCGAACTCGACTGACCCTTTCGGGTTGCCTTCCGGCGAACCACGGAACGTCTACTGATCATCTAATAGGCATCGCCGTCCCGGCGCATTACGCTGCGCCCATGAGCATGCTGACTCCTCCCGGCATGGGTGGCCAGTACAAGATCACGGGGGACAAGTACCCCCGGATGCGCCCGGCCCGGCGACGCGGCAGGCTCGCGTTCCTCGGCGTCGCGTGCGTCACCGTCCTCGGCGTGCTCGGCTGGGGCACGCTCCAGCTCGTGGACGTCTTCACCGGCGGCGACAAGGCCTCGGCGGCCGGTGCCGCGGGGTGTGTCACCGCGTCCGCCAAGACGAGCGCCGCGCCCGCCGCGGCCAAGCTGCCGAAGCCCGGTCAGGTCACCGTCAACGTCCTCAACGCGACGACCCGCGGCGGGCTCGCGCAGAAGACCGCCGACGAGCTGAAGAAGCGCGGCTTCCGCATCGGCGACGTGAGCAACGCGCCCAAGGAGTACGACAAGAAGGTCGACGGCACGGGCCTCCTGCTCGGCCCGGCCGCCTCCCTGAAGAGTTCGCTCACCGTGCTCGGCACCCAGTTGGCCGGTGCCGAACCCCGTGTCGACGCGGCCCGCAAGGGCGCCGAGGTCGACCTGATCATCGGCAACGCCTTCAAGGGGCTGGCGAAGCCGGCGGACGCCAACGCCGCGCTGGCCCGGCTGAGCGCGCCGCAGCCGACGCCCACCGCGGAGAAGAAGAGCTGCTGAGCAGCCCCGGGGGGCTGCTGCGCGGCCCTGCGGGTGCTACTCGGCCGCGCCGTACATGCGGTCGCCCGCGTCGCCGAGGCCCGGGACGATGTAGCCCTGCTCGTTCAGACGCTCGTCCACCGAGGCCGTCACCACGGTCACCGGGGTGCCGGCCAGCTCGCGCTCCATCAGTTCGACGCCCTCGGGGGCGGCGAGCAGCACCACGGCCGTCACGTCGTCGGCGCCGCGCTTGATCAGCTCCCGGATCGACGCGACCAGGGTGCCGCCGGTGGCCAGCATCGGGTCCAGGACGTACACCTGGCGACCGGAGAGGTCTTCCGGCATGCGGGTCGCGTAGGTGGAGGCCTGGAGCGTCTCCTCGTTGCGGATCATGCCGAGGAAGCCCACCTCCGCGGTCGGCAGCAGCCGGACCATGCCGTCGAGCATGCCGAGACCGGCCCGCAGGATCGGCACCACCAGCGGGCGCGGGTGGGAGAGCTTGACGCCCGTGGTCTGCGAGACCGGCGTGCGGATGTCGACCTGTTCGGTGCGCACGTCGCGCGTGGCCTCGTAGGCGAGCAGGGTGACCAGCTCGTCGGCGAGGCGGCGGAAGGTCGCGGAGTCGGTGCGCTGGTCGCGCAGCGTGGTGAGCTTGTGGGCGACCAGGGGGTGGTCGACGACGTGGAGACGCATGTCCCCCACAGTAACCGGGCCCCGTGGGCCGTCGTCCCCGCGGCGGGCAAGCCACCGAACCGCCGCGCCACTCATTCGCCGGAGTCAAACCGCCCGGGCGGGGGAAGGTGGGAGGGACGGACACTGGGTGGTGAGACTGTGCCTGACCGGAACTTCCACGACATGCCGTCCCGCGGCGAGGAGCCTGGGACACGACGCGGTACGGAGACGGAGCGGGACCGGGGGGCCGAGCGGCGACGGCGCCGGGCCCAGTTCCTGCGGGACCTCGCGGAGGCCCGTGAGCTGCGGGACCGCGTGCAGCCGCGCCGCGTCAAGGTCGCCCGGCTGCGGCACGCGATGCGTATGCGCACCTTCCGCTGGTGACTTTCCGCCCCGGCAGGGGAAGATCGCGCGCCGCGCCGACGTTGGTCGGAACGGACGTACGCGGGGACCCGGGAGAATCCGCGTACGATCCGCACGTGGCGGCGACAGGGCGGCTGCCCGGGTAGGTACTTCTCGGGACTCCGGTCAAAACTGCCGGACACAGGGCTCCGAAGACGTCCCCTGAGCGCCTTGTTTCTGCCACGATTCCGAGTGGGTGGGCTCGGAGCACCGCTCCCCCGCCCACAGCCTCCGCCGGGGGGACCCCCAACCGGCACGCCTATGACCAGTGGGAGAGTCACGGTGTACTTCGCCGCACTGCTCGCGCGCACCGAAGACGGGTGGGAAGCGAGCGACACGGAGCTCGACGATGTGGAGACCCTGTCGGATCTGGCCGACCTGGCCCGGGAGGCCTCACCCGACGAGGACACGGTGCTCGTGCTGATCGAGCAGGAGGACGCGTGGTTCGGAGTCGTCCGGGTGGACGGCGAGGAGGACCCGCGCATCTACGTCTCGGACGCCGCCGCGGCCGCCCGCAGCAGCTACGGCGAGATCCTGCTCACCGACGAACTGCTCGGCCGGGACCCCGGTGACGACGACGACCTCGACGCCCTCGACCTCGACGGCACCGAGGACGGCGAGTCCGACGACGACGAGGACGGGTCCGAGGGCGCCGACGGTGCCGCCGGCGCCGGCGAGGCCGTGCCGCACGGCCCGGTCGGTGACCCGGAGGTCCTCGACGACCTCGGCGTGAGCGAGAAGGAACTGCGTTCGATGTCCGGGGACGCGGTCGGCGAGATCGCCGAGGCGCTGGGCGCCTCCGACGTGCTGGAGACCGTCCGCTGACCGGACCGGAGCAGGAGGACGACACGGAAAGCGCCGTACCGCCCGACCCGGTGCGCGACCGGTGGCGGACCGCGATGCGGCTCGCCCTGGCCGAGGCCGGGCGGGCCGCGCGGGGCGGGGACGTCCCGGTCGGCGCCGTCGTGCTGGCGCCGGACGGCCGGACCGTGCTGGCGGCCGGGCACAACGAACGCGAGGCCACCGGCGACCCGACCGCCCACGCCGAGGTCCTGGCGATCCGGCGGGCCGCGGCGGTGCTCGGTGAGTGGCGGCTGGCCGGCTGCACGCTCGTCGTCACCCTGGAGCCGTGCACGATGTGCGCGGGCGCGCTGGTGCAGTCCCGCGTGGACCGCGTCGTCTACGGCGCCCGCGACGACAAGGCGGGCGCGGCCGGATCCCTGTGGGACGTCGTGCGCGACCGGCGGCTCAACCACCGTCCCGAGGTGATCGAGGGCGTGCTCGCGGACGACTGCGCCCTGCTGCTCACGGACTTCTTCCGGGACCGCTGACGGCCCCGTGCCGGGCGTCCACAACCGATTTCAAACCAGGCCGCACTCTGTTGTAAGGTCTCTCTCGGTAGCGTGTCCGAGCGGCCGAAGGAGCTCGCCTCGAAAGCGAGTGTGGCGCAAGTCACCGAGGGTTCAAATCCCTCCGCTACCGCTCTTGAAGGGCCCCGTCGAAAGACGGGGCCCTTCGTGCGATCATGTTCGACCGAAAGGCGTGCGTCGAAAGGGACAGGGGAGGCCGCGGTGGCGGTGAACTCGAAGAAGATCGCCGTCTACGTGCTCGTGGTCTTCGCGCTGTATGTGATCATCACGGATCCGGCGAAGGCCGCCGACTACGTCCAGATAGGTTTCCAGGGCATATCCGACGCGGCGAGCTCCGTCGGCGACTTCATGACCTGGGCCGCCAACGGAGGAAAGTGATGATCCGACACCTCGTGCTGTTCAAGCTGAACGACGGCGTCGAGCGCGACGACCCGCGCGTCGTGAAGGGCGTCGAGGCCTTCCGGGCGCTCGGCGGCCAGATCGAGGAGCTGCGCTTCTGGGAGTGCGGCTGGAACATCAGCGACCGGCCCATCGCCCACGACTTCGCCATCAACTCGGCCGTGGACGACGCCGACGCCCTCACCCGCTACCTCGAACACCCGGCGCACCAGGCCGGCGTCGCGCTCTGGCGCGAGTTCGCCACCTGGGTGATCGCCGACTACGAGTTCTAGCGCCGGACGGGCTCCGATACGGCCCGCGTCCCCCGGCCCGCGCGCTCCCCGGCCCCGCACCTGCCCGGTGCGGGGCCGTTCCGCGTTCACTCAACACGGCGTTATGCGGTGCTTGCACACAGTGGACATGTCTTGTGATGCTATGACCGCTTTTGACGGATGAGTTGACGGAAGAGCTGACTGATCACGAGGTGGAGTTGACCGTGCCGGCCAGTACTGCGCCTCAAGCACCGCCCGCACCGCCTGCCCAGGCCTCGACCGAGGCCCAGCCCCAGGAACCGGAGGCCCCCGCGCCCCCGCGCAGCCGGGGCGCCGACACCCGGGCCCTGACCCAGGTGCTCTTCGGTGAACTCAAGGGCCTCACCCCGGGCACGCCGGAGCACGACCGGGTGCGCGCGGCGCTCATCGAGGCCAACCTCCCGCTGGTGCGCTACGCCGCCGCCCGCTTCCGCTCCCGCAACGAGCCGATGGAGGACGTCGTCCAGGTCGGCACCATCGGGCTCATCAACGCCATCGACCGCTTCGACCCGGAGCGGGGTGTGCAGTTCCCCACCTTCGCGATGCCGACCGTCGTCGGCGAGATCAAGCGGTACTTCCGCGACAACGTCCGCACGGTGCACGTACCGCGCCGGCTGCACGAGCTGTGGGTGCAGGTCAACAGCGCGACCGAGGACCTGACGACCTCCTTCGGGCGGTCCCCGACGACCGCCGAGATCGCCGAGCGGCTGCGCATCACCGAGGACGAGGTGCTGTCCTGCATCGAGGCGGGACGGTCGTACCACGCCACCTCCCTGGAGGCCGCCCAGGAGGGCGACGGGCTGCCCGGGCTGCTCGACCGGCTCGGCTACGAGGACCCGGCCCTCGACGGCGTCGAACACCGCGACCTCGTACGGCACCTGCTGGTCCAGCTCCCGGAGCGGGAGCAGCGGATCCTGCTGCTGCGCTACTACAGCAACCTCACCCAGTCGCAGATCAGCGCGGAACTCGGCGTCTCCCAGATGCACGTGTCGCGGCTACTGGCGCGTAGTTTCCAGCGATTGAGGTCCGCGAACCGGATCGACGCGTAACCTCGGAACGGACTCGGAGCGCGGTCGAAAGCGCGAGCGAGACGTCACCGGGGCGAGCGAATCGCTCACCAGGGCCGTTGCTCGCCCAATCGGGCTGAAAGGCCGTCAGACCCCCTGTTTCCAGGGGGTATTCGTGTCTCGGATGTCGACATGTCACTACAGCGCGTTGCCGACATGTGACATTCTGCCGGAGACGCGTTTGCCGGAGCCCCGGCTCCGGTATTCAGGTGAAGGCTGCGTTCCCGGCGTGGGAGCGTGTGCCGTGACCGTCCCGCGACCCAAAGGGGGTGGCATGTCCGCAGACCAGGGCAGCTCGAAGGTGCTCGCGCTCGCGGAGAGCGAGACCGCGCCCGACACGATCGAGGCGCTCGGCCCCGTCGATGACGTCCAGGCCATCGAAGCCGTTCCGACCCTCGACGCCGTGCCGGCCCAGACCCTTCCGGCCACGGAGGCCATCGACACCCGCACCCTGTCCCGCTCCCTGTTCCTGCGGCTCGCCGCGCTCGACGAGGACAGTCCGGAACGCGGCTACGTCCGGGACACCCTGATCGAGCTCAATCTCCCGCTGGTGCGATACGCCGCCGCGCGCTTCCGCTCCCGCAACGAGCCGATGGAGGACATCGTCCAGGTCGGCACCATCGGCCTGATCAAGGCGATCGACCGCTTCGACTGCGAACGGGGCGTGGAGTTCCCGACGTTCGCGATGCCGACCGTCGTCGGCGAGATCAAGCGGTTCTTCCGCGACACCTCGTGGTCGGTGCGCGTCCCGCGTCGCCTCCAGGAGCTGCGGCTGGCGCTGACGAAGGCCAGCGACGAGCTGTCCCAGAAGCTGGACCGGTCCCCGACGGTCGGCGAGCTGGCCGCCGTGCTGGGCGTGTCCGAGGAGGACGTCGTCGACGGCCTCGCGGTCGGCAACGCCTACACCGCCTCCTCGCTGGACTCCCCCGCCCCGGAGGACGACGGCGGCGAGGGTTCGCTGGCGGACCGCCTGGGCTACGAGGACACGGCGCTGGAGGGCGTGGAGTACCGCGAGTCCCTCAAGCCGCTGCTGGCCAAGCTGCCGCCCCGGGAGCGCCGGATCATCATGCTGCGCTTCTTCGCCAACATGACCCAGTCGCAGATCGGCGAGGAGGTCGGCATCTCGCAGATGCACGTCTCCCGGCTCCTCACCCGCACCCTGTCCCAACTGCGCGAGGGCCTCATCTCCGACTGAGCGGGATCCCTGCGGCGCGCCCTTGGCCAACTGCGCCGCGACAACGACAGCCCGGCGGCCGCCGCGGCACCTCGGGGGTGCCACGACGGCCGCCGTCGCGCGCCGGGGTGCCGGTCATGGCCCTGGGGCCGGGGGCCTGTTTCGGCCGGACGCGGGGGCTGCGCCGGGTGCCCGTCCGGGCCGGGCGCGAGGGCTGTGCCGGGTGCCCGTCCGGGCCGGTCGCGGGGGCTGTGCCGGGTGCCCGTCCCCCTGCCCGGGCGCGGGTGCCCGTCCCGCCCAGGCGTGGGTGACTGTCCCGGTCGGGCGCGGGGGCTGTGGGCCGGGTGCCTGTCTCGGCCGGACGCGGGGGCTGTGCCGGGTGCCCGTCCCGGCCGGGCGCGGGCTGTGCCGGGCGCCTGTTCCCTGCCCGGGTGCGGGTGCCCGTCCCGCCCAGGCGCGGGTGACTGTCTCGGCCGGGCGCGGGGGCTGTGCCGGGTGTCTAGGACCGGCTCCGGGGATTGACTGCCCCGCACGGGTGGGGGGGTGCCGGGGCGAGCATGCCGTCGGCCAGTCGGGCCATGGAGACACCAACCCCGCCCGGGTGCCGGCCCCAGGCCCCGGGAACACCGAGCCGCCCGGCCCCGGTCCGCCGGACCACGGGCACACCGAGCCACCCCGACGTCGGCCGGCAGGTCAACGCCGCACCGAGCCGCGCCCGGGCCGAAGGGATACGCAGCCCACCCGGACGCCGAGCCTACGGGCACACCGAGCCGGCCGGGCCGCGCGCCCGTGGGGATACCTGCCCGCCCGCGGGCCAGGCCCCGTGCTGTCTAGCCCAGTGCCAGCCAGGCCACCGCCGCGACGACGACCACCGCGGCCACGATGCCGACGATCAGGCCGATGCGGGGGCCGGCGGAGGCGGCGGGGGCCGCCTGGCGGGTCTGCGGGGCGTCGTCGACGAACGCGCGGAACATCTGGGTGCTGCCTGCGGGGTCGTTGGTGCCCTGGGGGCCCTGGTTGTTAGCCATGGGCCGAGACACTAGCGAATCCGCGGGTGCCGCCCAAGTGCGGGGCTCCCGACCGGCCTTGCCCCGGCCCACAGGCCGCCACCTGCGCGTTTACTTTCGTAATACTTGCCTTTGCCAACTTTTTATGGCGCGGTGACCGTTTTTGTTTGCCTGTAGCAACCAACGGAACTTATCGTTGCCCTAAGCAACGAATCGGGAGGTGCGCGCATGGCCGGGAAGGCGCAGTACGAGGAGCTGATCCGTCAGTTCAGCGCCTTCGGCGCCGTCAAGCGGGAGATGGGCCGGCTGCTGCCGGCCGACTGCCCCGGCGGCTCCGCCGCCGTGATGACACTGCTCGGCCGGCACGGGGACATGCGCATGAGCAAGCTCGCCGAGCTGCTCGCCGTCGACATGTCGGTGACCAGCCGCCATGTCGCCCATGTCGCGGACCGGGGCTGGATCGAACGCTCCCCCGACCCCGCCGACAAGCGCTCGCGCATCCTGCGTCTGACGCCCGAGGGGCAGGCCCAGCTCGACGACATCGCCGAGCGGACCACCCAGCTGCTCGCCCACCGGCTGAGCGACTGGTCCGACGACGAGGTCGGTCAGCTCTCCCGGCTCATGGCCCGCCTCAGGGCCAGCTTCGACGACTGCCGGACCCCCGCGGTCCGGCCTCCCGCACTGTCCGGGGACGAACAGTCCACCCGTACACCCGCGATCACCACGTAAGCAAAGGAAGTCCATGGCAACGACCACACCAGCCGGTGTGCGGGCTCATGCCAAGCACGGGGGAGGCTCCAACGGAGACGCTCCGATGACGCACCGGCAGATCATGGAAGCGCTGTCCGGGCTGCTGCTCGGCATGTTCTGCGCCATTCTGTCCTCGACCATCGTCACCAACGCGCTGCCCGAGATCATCGGCGACCTCGGCGGCGGCCAGAGCGCCTACACCTGGGTCGTCACCGCCTCGCTGCTGACGATGACCGCCTCGACCCCCCTGTGGGGCAAGCTCGCGGACCAGTTCAGCAAGAAGGCCCTGGTCCAGATAGCCCTGATCGTCTTCGTCATCGGCTCCGTCGTGGCCGGTCTGGCGCAGAACCCCGCGATGCTGATCACCGCGCGGGCCATCCAGGGCCTGGGCGCCGGCGGTCTCTCCGCCCTGGCGCAGATCATCATGGCCGCGATGATCGCCCCGCGTGAGCGCGGACGCTACTCCGGCTACCTGGGCGCGACCTTCGCCGTCGCCACCGTCGGCGGCCCGCTGCTCGGCGGCGTCATCACCGACACCAGCTGGCTCGGCTGGCGCTGGTGCCTCTACGTCGGCGTGCCCTTCGCCATCCTCGCGCTGATCGTGCTGCAGAAGACGCTGCACCTGCCCGTGGTCAAGCGGAAGGTCAAGGTCGACTGGGCCGGCGCCTTCTTCGTCACGGCGGCCGTCTGCCTGCTGCTCGTCTGGGTCACCTTCGCCGACGACAAGTACTCCTGGATGTCCTGGCAGACCGGCGCCATGGTCGGCGGCGCGGTCGTGCTGACGCTGCTCTTCCTGCTCGTCGAGTCCAAGGCGAGCGAGCCGATCATCCCGCTGCGGCTGTTCCGCAACCGCACGATCGCGCTGGCCTCGCTGGCCTCGCTGTTCGTCGGCATCGCGATGTTCGCGGGCACCGTCTACTTCAGCCAGTACTTCCAGCTGGCCCGGGACAAGTCCCCGACCATGTCGGGCGTCATGACGATCCCGATGATCGGCGGCCTGTTCATCTCGTCGACCGTCTCCGGCATCGTCATCACCAAGACCGGCAAGTGGAAGCGCTGGCTGCTGGCCGGCGGCGTGCTGCTCACGGCGGGCCTGGGCCTGCTCAGCACCATGCGCTACGACACCGCGTACTGGCACATCGCGATCTTCATGGCGCTGATGGGTCTCGGCGTCGGCATGATGATGCAGAACCTGGTGCTCTGCACGCAGAACCAGGTGGCCCCGAGCGACCTGGGCGCGGCCTCCTCCACGGTGACCTTCTTCCGGTCGCTCGGCGGCGCGGTGGGCGTCTCGGTGCTCGGCTCCGTGATGTCCACCCGGATCAGCCACTACGCCTCCGACACCATCGGGCAGCTCAGCCCGCAGGAGCAGGCGGCCGCCGCCAAGGCCGCCGGCAGCGGCGCCATCCCCGACATGGACCTGCTGCCGCACGGCATCCGCGAGTGGCTGGAGAGCGCCTACGGGCACGGCATCGCCGACATCTTCCTGTACGTCGCCCCGATCGCCCTGCTCGGCTTCCTGGTGACCCTGTTCATCAAGGAGGTCCCGCTGCGCACCTCGGGCGCCCTCGCCCAGGCCGCGGAGGCCGCCGCCGAGTCCACCCCGCCGGTGGCGGGGACCCCGGCCGAGGCGACCCGGATCGCCGGCGAGCCGGTCCCGGCCGGTGCGATGGCGGCCGTGGCGGCGTCTTCCGCCCCGTCGGCCGTCTCGGACACCCAGGTCGCCGCGAGCGCGGCCACCCAGCGGCTCGGCGCCGTCGCCACGGCGACCGGCTCCGGTGCGCCGATGGCACCCGTGGCCAGTGGCATCGCCGTCCGCGGCTTCGTCCGCGGCGCCGAGTCCGCCCCGGTCCCGCAGGCCGCCGTCACGCTGATCTCGCTGGCGGGCCGGCAGCTGGGCCGGTCGGTCGCCCAGGCCGACGGCTCCTACGTGCTGGACGCGCCGAGCGCGGGATCGTACGTCCTGATCGCCTCCGCCGACGGCTTCCAGCCGCAGGCCTCCACGATCGTCGTGAACGACGAGCCGGTCGCCTTCGACATCCTGCTCAGCGGCACCAGCGGCCTGACCGGCCTGGTCCGGGCGCTGGAGAACGGGCTGCCGGTCAAGGACGCCATGGTGATCGTGACCGATGTCCGCGGCGACCTGCTGGCCAGCGCCGCCACCGGTGAGCAGGGCGAGTTCTCCTTCGCCGAGCTGGTGCCCGGCACGGTGACCGTCGCGGTCAACGCCGTCGGCTACCGGCCGCGCGCCCTGCCGGTCGAGGTCGGCGGCACCGGGGTCACCCGGGTCGAGGTCGACCTCCAGGCGGGAGCCCGGGTCCAGGGCGCCGTCCGGGCGCCGCACGGCCCGCTGGCCGACGCCCGCGTCACCCTGGTCGACGCGGCGGGCAACGTGGTCGGCACGGCCACCACCGGCGCGGACGGGGCGTACGCCTTCACCGACCTGGACGCCGGTGAGTACACCGTCATCGCGACCGGCTACCCGCCGGTGGCGACCGCCCTGACGGTCGCCGGGCCGGGTGCCGACGGCCACGACATCGAACTCGCCCACCCCGGCGAGTAGCGAGTCCCCGGCCCGTGGTGGCGTGCGCGCTCTGAGCGGAGGCGCGCCCGCCCACCACGGGCCGGCTTCTTTACGACCACTTTCTGAGCCTTTGCAGGGAGAAAACGGGATGGGACTGACCGCGAGGATCCGAACGCGGGACGGATGGGCCGTGTCGCACGCGGTCGTCACGGTGACCGACATGACCGGCACTCAGGTGCTGCGCGCCGAGGCGGACACCGAGGGCACCGTGCGGAACGCCACCCCGCTCGCGCCGGGGGCGTACACCGTCATCGTCACGGCGGTCGGGTACGCGCCCGCCGCGTCCAGCGCGATCGTCACCGCGAGCGGCCGGGCCGAGGTCGGCCCGGTGACGCTGGCCCGGCACGGCGGCACCGAACTGCCGCCGCCCGGACCGTGGACGGTCGACCCGGCGCACTCCGCCGTCTCCGCCGTCGCCCAGCACCTCGGCATCTCCAGCGTGCGGGGCCGCTTCACCGACTTCGCCGCCCTCGTGGAGATCGCGCCGGACGACGTGTCCAAGTCCCGGGTCGAGGCGGTGATCCGGGCCGCCTCCATCGACACCGGCAACGGCATGCGCGACACCCACCTGCGCTCGCCGGACTTCCTGGACGTCGAGCGGTTCCCGGAGATCACCTACCGCTCCGCCGGGGTGTCCGAGGCCGGTCCCGACCGCTGGACCGTCCACGGCGAGCTGGGTCTGCACGGCGTGGTCCGCCCGGTCGACCTGGACCTGGCCTACCTCGGCACCGGCGCCGACCCGTGGGGCGGCGTCCGGGCGGCGTTCCGCGCGACGACCGAGCTGCGCCGCGAGGACTTCGCCATGAACTACAACCAGGTCGTCCAGGCCGGCATCGCCGCCATCGGGACGACGCTCAGGGTCGAGCTGGACATCCAGGCGGTCCAGGGGGAGTCACTGCCGGCCGTCTGACGCGGCGCCGGACGCCCTGGCCACCAGCTCGCCGCAGAGATCCCGGAGCTTGACGTTCCGGTGCTGCGAGGCCCGGCGCAGCCGCTCCATGGCCCGGTGGGCGTCGATGCGCTCCCGGGCCATGATCATGCCGACCGCCTGGTCGATGACGCTGCGGGAGAGCAGGGCGGTGCGCACGTCGGCCGCGGAGGCCTGCTGCCGTTCGATGCGCAGGGCCTCGTTCACGGCCGCCGCCGCCCGCTCGGCGAACGCGCGGGCGGCGTCCCGGCCGTCGGCGAGGGAGTCCGGTTCGAGACCGTAGAGGTTGAGCGCGGCGCCCGTCTCCCCCTCGACGGCCAGCGGCAGCGCCAGCACACAGCGCACCCCGGTGGCCAGCGCGTACTCCGTGTAGGCGGGCCAGCGCGTCTCGGTGGCCAGATCGGCGGCGTACCGCGGGCTCTCCGTCTCGGCGGCGTCCACGCAGGGGCCCGAGCCGTTCTCGTACTGGCGCAGGTCCAGGCCGCTGGGCAGCCCCGCGCTGCCCGCCAGGGTCATCAGCCGGTCGGACCGGCGCACCGTGATGGAGCAGGCGGCGGCGCCGGGCACCTGCGCGACCGCGCGGTCGGTCACGTCGCGCAGCAGGGTGTCGAGTCCCTGGCTGCGTGCCATCGCCCGGTCGAGGGTGTCGGGGATCTCCGAGGTCATGCCCCTACGTCTGTCCCGTCACCGGTCGTTGACGCCTCGGCCGCCCGAACCCGTGTTCGCGTCGACGATGCGCCGGGCCAGGTCGCGCAGTTTCACGTTCTCCCGCTGGGAGGCCTTGACCAGGGACTCGAAGGCGCCGGCCGCGTCGATGTCCAGGCGCTCCATGAGGATGCCGGTGGCCTGGCCGATCAGGTCCCGGGTGCGCATCGCCTCGGTGAGCTGCTCGCGCACGGTCGCCGAGTCCAGGGCGAGCGAGACGTGGGCGGTGAACAGCCGTCCGATGCGGGTGGCGTCCTCGTCGAAGGCCTGCGGTTTACGCGCGTACGCCGTCAGCACGGTCAGGCGGCGCCGGTCGGCGCGCAGCCGCAGCGAGAGGGCCGAGCGCAGGCCGAGGCCGGAGAGGGCGTTGGCGCCGCCGTCGGCCTCGCTGTCGGCCGTCCGCACCACGGGCGTGGTCCACAGGCGCTCCCAGTCCGGGTGCGGGGTGTGGCCGCCGCCGTGGCGGGGCTCGGCGGCGAACCGTACGGTCTCGTCGGTCCAGGCGAGGGTGCGCAGCCGGCCGCCGCGCTGGATCTCCGCGATGCCGGCGTGTTCGGCGTCGGGGAGCACGCGCACCGCCAGCTCGACGGCGGCACTCATGGTGTCGTCGGGGGTGCCCGTCCCGTGCAGGTGGCGTGCGGCCGCCGTCAGGGACTCGGCCAGCTCGAAGCCCACCGGAAAACGCGGCAAATCAGGAAATTCGGACGCAGCCACCACGAACCTCTTCGGCATGCCCGGCCAAACGGCCGTGCGCAGGAGAGCTCCGCAGCACATTCCCGACTGCGAGCACAGGACGAACAGCACTTTAGCTGCTTGGTTGCGTGCCGGTGACGCCCGGCCGAAGGAGCGGGCGGCCGCCTTCCGTACCGCCCGGCCGCGTGGTGGAATGGGGAGCGGGTCAGGAAGCGGCCCGGCCGGAAGCCGGACGGACATCTGTCAGGTGAGTGCTGTGACCTTCCTCCCCCAGCCCTGCGGGCCGCGCGAGCCGTGTGATCCACCCGGCTGCGCGGTGCTCGACATGCCGGGCGAGATCGACTTCTGCAATGCCTCGGGGCTGCTGCCCCTGATCATGGCCGCCGTGGACCAGCGGTCCGCCGACTTCCGCCTCCTCGTCCTGGACCTGTCCGCGACCCGCTTCATGGACTCCCAGGGCGTCCGCCTCCTCACCGCGGTACGCCACCGCCTGCCCGCCGACGCCCGCCTACGGGTGGTGGCCGCCCCGAAGGGCGTACCGAGCCGCGTCCTGGAACTCTCCGGCCTGCGCCGCGACGTCCCGGTGTACGACAACCTCGCGGAGGCGGTGCGCACGGGGGCCTAGGCCCGGCCGGCGATACGCGCGGCGTGCCGTGGCGGGCGCCGTGCCCCGTGGCCGGGGCGGGGCGTGTCCCCGATCGGCGGGACGGCGGACCCCTCGGTGGGGCGTGGCGGCCTAGGGTGGCCGTATGGCACCGAACATCGCGACGAACACCCGTGTCTCCCTCGCCGAGTTGCTGGACTTCGTCCGCCCCCGGCACCGGGCGATCCTGCTCACCCGGCGGGGCGACGGCGGCCCGCAGGCGTCGCCGCTGACCTGTGGGGTCGACGACTCCGGCCGGATCGTCGTCTCCACCTACCCGGAGCGGGCCAAGACCCGCAACGCGCGCCGGGACCCGCGGGTCAGCCTCCTCGTGCTCAGCGACGAGTGGAACGGCCCCTGGGTCCAGATCGACGGCACGGCGGAGGTCATCGACTCGCCCGACTCCGTGGAGCCGCTCGTGGAGTACTTCCGCAACATCTCCGGCGAGCACCCCGACTGGGACGAGTACCGGGAGGCCATGGTCCGGCAGGGCAAGTCGATCGTCCGGGTGACGCCGGAGCGGTGGGGGCCGGTGGCGACGGGCGGCTTCCCGGCGCGGCTGGCGGCGGACGACTGAGAGCCCCCAGGGGGCGACGGCTGACGCGGGGTCAGCCGCGTTCGACCATCGCCTCGATGCCCGCGACCAGCAGGTCGAGGGCGAACTCGAAGTCCCGGTCGAGCATCTCCGCGACGGTGCCGCCGCCGCGGGCCGCCATGATCTCCTGGGCCTCCCCGATGACGTCCGCGGTGTCCGGCACCTCGGTCGCCGCGTCCATCGAGTCCTGGAAGTACTCGTCCGGGCTCCGGCCGTGGTCCGCCGCCCGGGCGAGGAAGCGGCCCTCGACGGTGCCGTAGCCGTTGACGAACTGGAAGACGGCGGAGATGGCCCCCGTCAGCCGGTGCTCGGGCAGGCCGCTGCCGCGCATGACGGCCTGCACCGCCCGGGAGAAGGCCAGCGAGTGCGGCCCGATGTTGAGGTACGTGCCCAGCAGCGGGGCCAGCCACGGGTGGCGCACCAGCAGGGCGCGGTTCTCCCTGGCCAGCGTGCGCAACTGCGCGCGCCAGTCCTGGCCGGCCTCCGGGTCGGGGTGGCGCAGCTCGCCGAAGACCGCGTCCAGGGCGAGTTCGAGCAGCTCGTCCTTGGTGTCGACGTACCAGTAGACGGACATCGCGGTGACGTTCAGCTCGGCGGCCAGGCGGCGCATGGAGAACCCTGCCAGCCCCTCGGCGTCCAGCAGCCGGACCGTGGCCCCGGTGATCCGCTCCCGGTCCAGCCCCGACGGCTGCCCGCCGCGCCGCCCGCCGCGGCGCTCCGCGTCCGCCATCCAGACACTGGCCCGGGGGCCCTGCCGCCCTGCCTTCGCCATGCGCGTCTTCTCCCTCGACTCATCGAACGCCGGTCAGCCGGACGCCCCGTGAGGGGCGCGGGGAACGGCGCGACCAGCCACGACGGGCCGGCAGCCGCACGACTACCCTGCCACCCCGCCCCTCAGGCGGCCACCTTCTCCGCCCGCCGCAGCAACACCGCCGCCACCACCCCACCGAGCAGCACGGCCACCGCCCCCACCAACTGACTGCTCTCAAGGCCGGAGGAGAACGCGTCGATCACCCGCTCCCGCTCCGCCTCTCCCTCCGCCGCGGCCAGAGCGCCCGGCAAGGACGTCGCCGCGACGGGCACCAGCGCCGCGAACCGCGAGTTCAGGACCGCCCCCAGCACGGCCACCCCCAGCCCGTTGCCGAACTCCGCCAACGTACCGTTCACCCCCGCCCCGACCCCGGCCTTGGCCGGCGGAATCGCGCTCATCAGGGCGTGCGCCATGGCTGGGTTGCCGAGCGCGCACCCCACGCCGATCAGCAGCAGCCCCAGCAGCGTGCCGGCGTAGCCCTGCCCGGCCAGCGTGGCGATGGACACCAGGCCCGCCGACATCAGCACCATGCTCAGCAGCACCGCCACCGGCGTGCCCAGCCGGGCCAGCCACTTCGCCGCCACCCCGGAGAAGTTGAGCAACACCACCGTCAGGGCCAGCGGCGCCGTCCGCAGCCCCGCCTCCAACGGGCCGTACCCGAGCACGAACTGGAGGTGCTGGGTCAGCAGGAACAGCGCGCCGCCCATCCCGAAGGTGATCAGCACAAGACCGGCCACCGCGCCCGTGAACCGCAGGTCGCGGAAGAACTGGAGGTCGAGCATCGGATACGGGATCCGGCTCTCCCAGTACGCGAAGAGGGCGAGCACCCCCACCGCGACGGCGGCCGTGGCCAGGACCCTGCCCGACGTCCAGCCGTGCTCGGGGCCGGAGATGATCGCGTAGACGAGCGCGGCCATCCCGATCGTGGAGAGGACGGCGCCGAGCAGATCGGGGCGGTCGCCCCGCCGGTCCTTCGACTCGGGGACCAGGGTCACGACCGCGACCAGACCGAGGGCCACGACCGGCAGGTTGATCAGGAAGATCGCGCCCCACCAGAAGTGGTCAAGGACGAACCCGCCGATCAGCGGACCGCAGGCGAAGCCGAGCGCGCTGACCGCGCTCCAGATGCCGATGGCCTTCGCGTGCTCGGCGGGTGCGAAGATCTGCATGACCACGGCGAGCGTGGTGGTCAGCAGCAAGGCGCCGCCGACGCCCATCCCGGCCCGTGCCGCGATCAGCTGACCGGTGGTCTCCGCGAGCCCCGCGGCCAGCGAGCCCAGGCCGAACAGGGCGAGGCCGGTCGCGAGCATCTTCTTGCGGCCGTAGCGGTCGGCGGCGCTGCCCGCGGTGAGCAGCAGGCCGGACTGGACCAGCGAGTAGGCGTTGATCATCCACTGGATGTCGGAGGTGGCCGCGCCCAGTTCGTCGGTGAGCGAGGGGATGGCCACGTTGAGCACGGTGTTGTCCAGGACCACCGTGAGCTGGGCGAGGCTGATGACACCGAGGATCAGCCAGCGCTGCGGGTGGCCCTGGACCGTGGGGGCGGCCTTCTGTTCCTGGGAGGACGTCGTCATGTTGTACAGCGTAGAGGACTTCCCATACGCTGTACAACACGAGGGTCTCAGTCCGTCTTCGGCTGGGTGAGGTCGTAGAAGGTGGCCGAGCCGGCCGTGACCTCCTTGAAGTTGGCCTCGACCCAGGAGGTGATCTGCGACGCGGTGCCGGAGTCGCCGCCCATGCCACCGCCCATGCCACCGCCGCCGATGAAGTAGTGGATCCTGCCGTCGGCCACGTACTTCTTGAACTGGGCCAGGGTCGGTGACGGGTCCGTGCCGTTGAAGCCGCCGATCGCCATCACCGGGTCGCCGGTGCTGAGCTGGTAGCTCGCGGCGTTCTGGGAGCCGATCGCGGCGGCCGCCCAGGTGTAGTCCCCGGCGTCGGTCTCCAGGAGCTTCTTGGCCTCGGAGTCGACCTGGGCGCCGTTGAGCAGGCCGCCCGCGCCGCCGCCCATCCCGCCGGCGCCCGTGCGGCCGCCTTCGCCTGCCTGGCCGTTGGGGGCCGTGCCGGTGCCGGGGGTGCCGTTGCCCGTGGTGCCGTCGCCCTGCTGGTTCTGGCCGGGAGCGGTGCCGCCCCCGCCGCCGGGGAAGCCGCCGCCCCCGGGTCCGCCCTGGCCCTGTCCCTGGCCTTGGCCCTGCCCCTGCCCGGGTGCGTTCCCGCCGCCGGGGAAACCGCCGCCGCCCCGGCCGCCCCCGCCGCCACCGCCCGGGCCGCCCATCATGCTCGCGCCGGACGGACCGGCCGTGACGATGGAGCCGCTGTGCCCCTCCCGCACGGTGCTCAGCGTGTACGCCGTCGGCGCCGCCAGCGACGCCACGAGGCCCAGCCCGGCCACCGCGAGGACGATCCGGCGCCCCAGCCGCCCGGCGAAGACCAGTCCGAGCGCGGCCACCAGACCGCCGGCCAGGACCAGCCACTTCAGCCACGGCAGGTAGTCCGGCGTGCGGTTGAGCAGCACGTATCCCCACGCCGCGGTCGCCGTGACGGCCGCCGCGAGGGCGAGCGAGGCCCAGATCCGCTCCCGCCGCTCCCACAGCGCCGCGGCGCCCATGCCGACCACGGCCGCCAGGTAGGGCGCGAGGGCCACCGTGTAGTACTGGTGGAAGATGCCGGCCATGTAGCTGAAGACGGCCGTGGTCATCAGGAGCGAACCGCCCCAGACCAGGAAGGACCCGCGTGCGGTGTCCGTGCGGCCCGCGCGGCGCGTGGCGACCAGGCCCGCGACGAGCAGGATCAGGGCGGCCGGCAGCAGCCAGGAGATCTGGCCGCCGATCTCGGAGTTGAACATCCGGTCCCAGCCGGTCTCGCCCCACATCCCGCCGCCCGCGCCACCGGGGCCACCGCCGCCGCCGACGCTGCCGGTCTCCTCGCCGTTGAGCCGGCCGAGGCCGTTGTAGCCGAAGGTCAGCTCCAGAAAGCTGTTGTTCTGCGAGCCGCCGACATACGGGCGGGACGACGCGGGCCACAGCTCCACGACCGCGACCCACCAGCCGCCGGAGACGACGATGGCGAGGGTCGCCAGCGCGAGCTGCCCGAGCCGCCTGCGCGGCCGCACCGGCGCGCAGACGCCGTAGACGAGGGCGAGCGGGGGCAGGATCAGGAAGGCCTGGAGGGTCTTCGCCAGGAACGCGAAGCCGATCGCGACCCCCGCCCACACCAGCCACTTGGTCCGGCCGTCCTCCAGCGCCCGTACGACGAGGTAGCAGGCGACGGACATCAGCAACGCCAGCAGCGCGTCCGGGTTGTTGAAGCGGAACATCAGCGCGGCGACGGGCGTGAGCGCCAGCACCGCACCGGCGATCAGGCCGGCCGCGGGGCCGAACCGGCGGCGCACGGCCGCGTACACGACGGCGACCGTCGCGACGCCCATCAGCACCTCGGGGACGAGGATCGACCACGAGGAGAGCCCGAAGAGCCGCACCGCCAGCGCCATCGGCCACAGGGCGGCCGGGGGCTTGTCGACGGTGATGGCGTTGCCCGCGTCGAGCGAGCCGAAGAAGAACGCCTTCCAGGACTCGCTGCCCGCCTGCACGGCCGCCGAGTAGAAGGAGTTGGCGTAGCCGGAGGCGCTCAGGTTGTAGAGGTAGAGCAGCGCGGTGGCCAGCAGCAGGCCGAGGAAGGCCGGGCGGACCCAGCGGGGGTCCTGGCCGCTTCTGGGAGGCGCCTCCAGGGCGTCCGTGGTCCCGTCCTGGTCCGTCGGCGTCGTCCGTGTCCGGTCGTAGTACGTCGTCATCGTCCGTTCCTCGGGGCAGTGTCGGCGGACGGCACCGGATGCGGGCCAACGGCGGCGTCGCTCCAGTCGGGGAAGGGTTCCGGGAACCGGGACTCCTCCGCGTCCGGGAACACCCAGGCGCGGAAGAGCAGGAAGCGCAGGACGGTGGCCGCGAGGTTGGCCGCTATCAGCACCGCCAGCTCGGTGGAGTGGTCCGGGTCGGCCGTCGCCGCGTTCAGGGCGGCGAGCGAGCCGCTGGTCAGCGCGAGGCCGATGGCGAACACGACCAGCCCCTGCGCCTGGTGCCGCACGGCACCGCCCCGGCCCCGCACCCCGAAGGTCAGCCGCCGGTTGGCGGCGGTGTTGGCGACCGCCGAGACCAGCAGGGCGAGCGCGTTGGCGACCTGGGAGCCGGCGATGAGGCGGAAGCCGCTGTAGAGGAGCAGGTAGAAGAGGGTGGACAGGACGCCCACGACGCAGAACCCGACGAGCTGCCGGGCCAGCCCCTGCGGTACGCCCGTCAGTTCACGGTCGCGCGGATCGTCGCCGAAGGGCCGGGCCAGCCGGTCCAGCGGCAGCGAGCCGGTGGCCAGCGCCCGGCCGACCCGCCACACGCCCTTGAGGTCGTCGGTCGCGGTCCGGACGATGTGCACGGTGGAGTCGGGGTCGTCGACCCAGTCGACCGGGACCTCGTGGATCCGGCATCCGGCACGCTCGGCGAGCACCAGCATCTCGGTGTCGAAGAACCAGCCGGTGTCCTCCACCAGCGGCAGCAGCACCTGGGCGACGTCCCGGCGGATCGCCTTGAAGCCGCACTGGGCGTCGGAGAAGCGGGCCTGGAGGGAGCCGCGCAGGATGAGGTTGTAGGTGCGGGAGACGAACTCCCGCTTGGCGCCGCGCACCACCCGCGAGCTGCGGGCGAGCCGCGAGCCGATCGCGAGGTCGGAGTGCCCGGAGATCAGCGGCGCGACCAGCGGCAGCAGCGCGTTGAGGTCGGTGGAGAGGTCCACGTCCATGTAGGCGAGGACCGGGGCGTCCGAGGCGGACCAGACGGTTCGCAGGGCCCGGCCCCGGCCCTTCTGCTCCAGCCGGACGGACCTGACCTCCACGAGGTCCGCCGCCAGCCGGGCCGCGACGTGCTCGGTGGCGTCGGTGGAGGCGTTGTCCGCGACGGTGATGCGGAAGGCGTAGGGGAACGTCCGGGTGAGGTGCTCGTGCAGCCGCAGGACGCACGGCCGCAGGTCCTTCTCCTCGTTGTAGACGGGGACCACTACGTCCAGGACAGGCGTACCGGCTCCTGTGGCCGGGAGATGCTCCCGCGCCGGCAGGGAGCCGGGAGAAGAGTCGGTTCGCATGGGACCGACTCTTCTCAACTCCCCTGTCGCACCCGTGTGGTGAGGCTGTGCCGTGCCTGTGAGTGCGCCCGGTCGCCGGCCGGGTCAGGCGGCGCGGGCAGACGCACGGTGAAGACCGTCCGCCCCGGCACGCTCGTGACCGTCACACCGCCGCCGTGCGCGGTCGTCACGGCGTGCACGATGGCGAGCCCGAGCCCCGTCGAGCCGGTGGCGCGGGAGCGCGCGGAGTCGCCGCGCGCGAACCGTTCGAAGACGTGCGGCAGCAACTCCGCCGGGATCCCCGGCCCGTTGTCCTCGACGTCCACGCACAGCCGGCCGTCGCCCGCCCGCACGCGCGCGGTGACGGTGGTGCCGGGCGGGGTGTGGTTGCGGGCGTTGCCCAGCAGGTTGACCAGCACCTGCTGGAGGCGGGCGGCGTCCGCCGCGACGGGTGCCGGTTCCTCGGGCAGGTCGAGCCGCCAGTTGTGGTCGAGCCCGGCCGCGCGGGCGTCGCTGACGGAGTCCACGACCAGCGGCACGAGGTCGGTCCGCTCGAACCGCAACGGCCGCCCGGCGTCCAGGCGGGCGAGCAGCAGCAGATCCTCGACCAGGAGGGTCATCCGCCCGGCCTCGGACTCGATGCGGCCGAGCGCGTGCCGGGTGTCGGGGCCGACCTGTTCGCGTCCCCTGCGGGTGAGTTCGGCGTACCCGCGGATGGAGGACAGCGGGGTGCGCAGCTCGTGGCTGGCGTCCGCGACGAACTGCCGTACCCGCGTCTCGCTCTCCTGCCGTGCGTGCAGCGCCCCGTGCACGTGGTCGAGCATCCGGTTAAGGGCGGACCCGACCCGGCCGACCTCGGTGTGCGGGTCGCACTCGGACTCCGGGACGCGTTCGTCGAGGTTCACCTCGCCCGCGTGCAGGGGGAGTTCGGAGACCCGGCCGGCGGTGGCGGCGACCCGGCGCAGGGGGCGGGTGGCGACACCGACGATGACGGTCCCGGCGAGGGAGGCGGCGATGAGACCGGCGGCGGTGACGCTGGCCTCTACGAGGATCAGGGTGTTGACGGTGCTGGTGACCTCGGAGGTCGGAACGGCGGCGTAGTAGCCGTCCTTGTACTCCACGCGGTAGTCGCCGAGGTCGCCGATCTCGACGGTGTGCTGGTCGCCGTCCCGGGGAACGGACGCCAGCGCGGCGCGCTCCGCCTCGGTGAGGGCGACCGGGCTGGTGCCGCTGAAGTTGGTGCTGTCGTCGTCCCTCTTGCCGTACTTGGCGTCGACCACGGCGCCGTCCCGCACCTCGGCGACGATCGTGCCGCGAGGCTGCGGTCCGCGGGTGACGAACTCGTCGAGGTCCATCCGCTGCGGGCCCCCGCCGCCCGGCTGGCGGTCGCCGGGCGGCCCGAACCCGGACACCCGCATCGCGACCTCGTCCACCTGCTTGTCCAGCTGCTCATACAGATGGGAGCGCAGCGCCACCGTCGTCACGGTCCCGATCACCGCGCAGACCACGGCGATCAGCGCCACCGACGCGACAACGAGCCGGGTCCGCAGGGTCCGCGGCCGCGGTCGTCGCCGTCGGCTCATGAAGCGGCGGGCTTGATCAGGTAACCGGCTCCGCGCCGGGTGTGGATCATCGGCTCGCGTCCGGCGTCGATCTTCCGCCGCAGGTACGAGATGTACAGCTCGACGACGTTGGCCTGGCCGCCGAAGTCGTACGACCACACGCGGTCCAGGATCTGCGCCTTGCTCAGCACGCGCCGCGGGTTGCGCATCAGGAACCGCAGCAGCTCGAACTCGGTGGCGGTGAGGTGGATGCCGTCGCCGCCCCGGGTGACCTCGTGGCTGTCCTCGTCCAGCGTGAGGTCGCCGACGACGAGGACGGACTCGGAACGCCGGTCGGCGGCGCCCGAGCGCCGGATCAGGCCGCGCAGCCGGGCGACGACCTCCTCCAGGCTGAACGGCTTGGTGACGTAGTCGTCCCCGCCGGCGGTCAGCCCGGCGATACGGTCCTCGACCGCGTCCTTGGCGGTCAGGAACAGCACCGGCACGTCCGGCAGGTCGCGGCGCAGCCGCCCCAGCACGCTCAGGCCGTCCATGTCGGGCAGCATCATGTCCAGCACGACGGCGTCGGGCCGGAAGTCCCGCGCGGTCTGGACGGCGCCGTGGCCGTCACCGGCGCTGCGGATCTGCCAGCCCTCGTAGCGCAGGGCCATGGAGAGCAGCTCGGTGATGGACTGCTCGTCGTCCACCACAAGCACCCGGACGGGGCTCCCGTCCGGCCTCAGCAGTTCGGTGCGCCCCTGGGGCGAGGTCGTGGTCATACCGGACACGATGTCGGGGTGCTCTGAGAACGTCCTTTCCCCAAGCTGTGATTTCTCTGAGAAACCCCGGTCTCCGCAGTCTCAGCCCTCCGCCAGTCCGAACAGCCGGGCCGCGTTGTCGTGGCACACCCCCCGCAGCCACGCGTCCCCCAGGTCCAGCCGCTCCAGGGCGTGCAGCTGGTGCAGGTAGGGGTACGGGATGTTGGGGAAGTCCGACCCGAGCAGGACCCGGTCGCCGAGGTCCGCCAGCCTGGGCAGCGCCCGGCGTGGAAAGGGCGCGAGGCGTTCGCTGAAGTCGGTGAAGGCCATGGTCGTGTCCAGCCGTACCTCGCCGTACCGCTCGGCGAGGTCCAGGAAGTCCTCGTACTCGGGCATCCCGAGGTGCGCGACGATCAGCCGCAGCCGGGGGTGCCGGGCCAGCACCCGGGCGATCGGCTCGGGCCCGGTGTGCTTGCCGGGCGCGGGTCCGGACCCGCAGTGGATGACGACCGGGACCCCCGCCTCCGCGAGCACGCCCCAGGCCGCGTCGAGCAGCTCGTCGGCCGGGTCGTACGCCCCCACCTGGACGTGCGCCTTGAAGACCCGCGCCCCCGACTCGACGGCCCGGCGGACGTACGTCTCGACGCCCGGCTCGGGGAAGAGGGTGGAGGTGTGCAGGCAGTCGGGTGTGCGGCGGGCGAAGTCCACCGCCCAGCCGTTCAGCCACTCGGCCATCCCGGCCTTGTGCGGGTACAGCATGGCGGTGAAGGCGCGCACGCCGAACTCCCGCAGCAGCGCCGCGCGTTCGTCCTCCTCCTGCCGGTACGTGATCGGCCACTCGAACCCGCCGGTCAGCGGACCGAGGGCGTCGAAGTAGGCCCAGACCTTGGCCAGTACGCGCTCGGGCATGAAGTGCGTGTGCACGTCGACCAGCCCGGGCAGCCTGAGCCCCTCCCAGAACCGCCGGACCTGCCCGGCCTCGTGATCACTCATGGGGCCACGATCGCGCCCGGCCCGCCTCCCGGACAAGGGAGGGGGTCGCAGAACAGCTCAGAACAGCTCGTCCTGCACCCCGGCCGCTGCCCTGAACTCGCGCACCGGCACGGCACAGGGCTCCCCGCCGGCGGACACCAGCTCCCACCCCGTCATCAGCCGGGTGTCGAGGACGACGACCCCGCGCTCCGTCGACAGATGCAGATCCGGCCCGGCGGCCGCCACCAGCGCGCCCCCGATCGCCCCGCCCGCCACCAGCTCGGCCACCTCTCCCACGGCGGCCGGGCACCGGTCCGGGCCCTCGATCCCGAAGACGCCCGCGTGGTCCACACCCCGGAACGGCTCCGGCGTCAGCGACTCCGGCCAGCCGCCGAGCGCCACCGCCCGCGCGTGCAGCTCCGCGATCTCGGCCGACCGCTCCGCCCCCGTCCCGGGCAGCGAGGAGCGCACCGCCCGCTTGTGGGCGTACGGAATCCGGTCCGGGACGCCCAGCGCGGCCCGCAGCAGCTCCTCGGTCCGCCGCGCGGCCATCAGGGGCCCGCAGCCGAGCCAGCTGAAGCAGACGGCACCCTGCTCCAGCAGCCGGGCCGCGCCCCGCGCCTGCGCGGTGATCCCCACCTTGACCAGTCCGGGCCCGAACCAGGCCAGATAGACGCGGTACGGGCGCGGGTCGTCCGCGATGGTGTCCGCGGCCACGGAGTGCGCCCGGTCCAGCCGCGCGCACTCCTCGCACCGCGCCCCCGTGCTCCGCCCCGGCACACCGGCGCGCACCGGGCACGCGTTCCCCCGTGCTCCCACGCATGTCCGCACACCCCCCTCGGCGACCGCGAAGGCCACCCGTCTCCCCCGGGCCAGGGCACTGCTCCGCCCCCCGACCCACGTCAGCACGGGACCCTCGCCCGTCCAGCGCAGCCCCGCGCACTTCCATGCCTGTGCCATCACCGTCGAGACTAGAGGCCACCACTGACAACGGCGGAAGTACCGTATGGACATGGCAGACATCGACCCGCTGTGCCCAGAGCGCCTGGTCATGGAGCACGTCACCAGCCGCTGGGGCACGCTGGCCCTGATCGCGCTGCTCGAGCGCCCCTACCGCTTCAGCGAGCTGCGCCGCGAGATCGGCAGCGTCAGCGAGAAGATGCTGGCGCAGACCCTGCGCACCCTGGAGCGCGACGGCCTGGTCCACCGGGACGCCAAGCCGGTGATCCCGCCCCGCGTCGACTACTCCCTGACCGGCCTCGGCCGCGAGGCCGCCGAGCAGGTCAGGGACCTGGCGCTGTGGACGGAGCGGCGGATGGCGGCGGTCGAGCGGGCCCGCGAGGCGTACGACGCCGCGGGACCCTGAACCACCGCCACCACCACCGCCCCCGGCGTCACTGCTTCAGGACCGCCTTCATGACGCTCTTGGCGATCGGCGCGCCGAGACCGCCACCGGAGATGTCCTCACGGGAGATGTCCATGTCGGTCGGGTCGATGAAGACGGCCACCGCGACGGAGGACCCGTCGTCCTTCTTTCCGTAGGAGACGAACCAGCCGTAGGGCACCTCGTCGTTCACGTCGACACCGCGCTGCGCGGTACCGGTCTTGCCGCCGACCGTGACCCCTTCGATCTGGGCGCGGCGCGCGCTGCCCTCCTTGGCGGTGAACTCCATCATCTCCTGGACCTTCTGCGCGGTCTCGGCGGAGACGGCCTCGCTCATCACCTTGGGCTCGGTCTTCTCCAGCGTGCCGAGATCCGGTCCCTTGACCTCGTCGACGACGTAGGGCTGCATGACCTTGCCGTCGTTGGCCAGCCCGGCGGTGACCATGGCCATCTGCATCGGCGTACTGGTCAGGCTGCCCTGTCCCATGCCGGTGAGCGCGGTGCCCGGCGCGTCGAGGTCCTCCGGGTAGAGGCTCTTGGAGGCGAGCAGGTCGCCGAAGTCCTCGGAGTAGACGTCCTCGTTGAAACCGAACTTCTCGGCCGTCTCACGCATCTTGTCCTGCCCCAGCTTGGAGGCGGCGTCCAGGAAGACGTTGTTGCAGGAGTACTGCATGGCGGTCTTCATCGAGGCCTTGTTGCAGACCGCGTCGCCGGCCTCACTGCCGATCTTGTTGCTGGCCTGCGGCAGCTGGTAGGGGGAGGCGGCGTCCGTGCGGGCGTCGACGTCCGTGACGGCCCCGTGCTCCAGGGCGGCGGCCGCGGTGAGGATCTTGAAGGTCGAGCCCGGCGGGTAGGTCTCGCGCAGCGCGCGGTTGGCCAGCGGCTTGTTCTTCTGCTTGTCCAGCGCCACGAAGCGGTCGGACTCCTTGAAGGTGCTGCCCGCGAACTTCGACGGATCGTAGGAGGGCGCCGAGACCAGCGCCAGCACCTTCCCCGTCTGCGGGTCCAGCGCGACCACGGCGCCCCGGGCGCCCTTCAGGTCGGTCAGCCCGTCCCAGGCGGCCTTCTGCGCCTTCGGGTCGATGGTGGTGACCACCGAGCCGGCCCGCCGCCCCTCACCACTGACGACGTCGGCGAACCGCTGGAAGGCCAGCCGGTCGTCCTTGCCGGTGAGGATGCCGTCGTAGGTCTTCTCCAGCAGCGTCATGCCCTGGGCCTGCGACGCGTATCCCGTCACCGGCGCGTACATCGGCCCGTCGGTGTAGGTGCGCTTGAACTTGAGGTCGGTGCCCTTCACCTCGGCGGAGCCGGTGATGGCCCGGCCGCCGACGACGATGTCGCCGCGCGGGGTGGCGAACTGCTCGATCTGGACCCGTCGGTTCTTGTCGTCGGAGGCGAGCTCCGGGGCACGGACGTACTGCAGCCAGTTCGCCCGGATCAGCAGACCGAGCACCAGCAGCCCGCAGAAGATCGCCACGGCCCTCAGCGGCTTGTTCACCGGGTGCCTCCGTCGAGGCTCGGCCGGATGGATATCCGGGTGGATATGAAGACGCGTCCTCGCAACATGGGCACACCCTAGACACAGTCATGTGCGGCAATCATCCCAGTGGGGGGACAACGACGGACTCAGCACGCTTCTGCGAAGGCCGCCACAGGGCCTCCGGCCTGTTGTGAACTCGTCCAAACCGGAACGGCGCTGCCATCAGAGCTGCCGTCGGCCACGAAGACTCAGCCGAGATACGGCCGCTCACGGTGTTCCAAGAAGTGACGGATCCGAAGCCGCTGGGTGTGATGTATCGGCAGTTGGGCGACCTCCTCCGTTCCGACGAACCGCAGCTCCGTGGACTCGTCCGAGATCGCGAGCCGGCCCCCGACCACACGGGCGGTGAAGCAGACGTTGAACTGTCTGCGAACCTCACCGTCCGAGTAGGCGATGACGTGGCGAGGATCGGTGTAGGTGCCCACAAGCCCGGTGATCTCGATGTCCAGACCGGTTTCTTCCTTCATCTCGCGAACGGCCGTTCCCGGGAGGGAATCGGTCATCTCCATGCCGCCTCCAGGTAGCGCCCAAAGATCGTTGTCCCGGCGGCGCTGAAGGAGTACGCGCCCTTCGTCGTCGGTGACCACGGCGGACGCGGCGACGACCAAACTGTTCGGCTCCGGTGCCGCCGGGTCGTCGTAGTACTCGGTCCGCGCCATGGTCACCCTTCTCGTACCGGCGTCGCGGTTTCCCACACAGCGTCGAAGCTGCTGGTGTAGGTGTCGAACATGCCGCCCTTGCCGCTGCGCCGAAGATGCCACACGGGAGCGCCGTAAGCGTTCACGCCCCAGACATGGGCATTGACCAGTGCCTGGTCGTCCGCACGATAGATCGAGTTGTAGAGCGTGGTGGCATGGGTCCGCACCTCGATGCCAGGTACCCCGGCAAGGGGGCGATAGTGCATGAGGGCGAGTCGACAACGCGATTCGATGCCGTGGCCGAACCTCTCCTCCTTACCGCGCTGTTGGACATTCGTGCTTTCGGGGTCGCCGATCGCGATACGGACTGCACACCCGTCGGCAGCGCGCTCTCGCAGCAGGTCATTGAGCAGCGGGTACGCCTCGTGCAGGAACACGGCGGCGTAGACCAACACGTCGATGTGTTCACGGGCCTGGGTGAGCATGTCCACGAAGGTGGACACGGGGATGTCCGCCCGCTGGTCGTAGAGAGCCACAAGTTCCGGACTGACAGCGCGGGCAGGGCGTGCCTGCCGGAGCGCGGGCCATAGAGCGTGCACGTCTTCTCCCAGTGTTTCCGCAGCCAGCATGGCCGTGCCACGGCGCGGCGTACGCCCCAGATTGACCCATCGTTCAACGGACTTGGGATCGACCTCGGCCTTGTCCGCAAGGGCCGCGTACGTCCAGCCACCGGCCGCCATGGCAGCACGTAACCTCTCGTTCGACATCCCAATCTCTCCTAACACCCAGGGACGGCACTAGGGACGTTCTACCCGACGCGGGACGTCCCGAAGTGGGGTTTGTCGGAGGTTCCGACGTCCTGATGAGCGGCATGATGCTCGTCCGCATGGCGAGCAACCAGCAGACCAGACCAGGCCTCGGTGAACTGGCGAAAGACACTGCTAGTGGACGTATCGGCGTCGTCATGGGTGCGGTCGGTGCCCGAGTGCAGATACGGCCCGTTGGCGGCGGCCTGGAGTGGGATGCCCTGCCGGACAATGTGGTGGTCCCGACCGCGCGGGAAGAACTGAGCGCCCGCCTGGCCATCAGGAACGCCAACAGCCGGGACGGGCTGTGATGCGCGCCATCGGCCGGTACGCAGGGGTTCTGCTCATCGTCGTGATCAGCGGCTCATGCGGCTTGGTGGTCGGCATGGCCCTCGGTACCAGCCAGTAGACCGGCCGCCCCGAACGGAGTGCCACCTTCCTGGCTTCCCCCTTCCCCGTTCGGGGCCGGCCCTCCATCCCCCGGTCGCCATAGGCCGTGCCTCGGCGACCGATTCGAGCCTCTATGCCAGAGCACAGCGGCACTCAAGGAGTACTCGCATGACGGCAACAGCCAACGATCAGAAGACCGGTCGCGCGGTGGCTCGCGAGGAACTGTTCGGCAGCCTCGCCCACTTCGTGGTGGTCCACGACGGTCAACCGCGCGAGCGCGCCGAGCGGATCGCCGACCAGGCGGTGGCCTTCGTGGTCACCGCAGCGACCACCACTGTGCCCATGGTCCCCTCGGACGACGTGGACCTCGGCTTGCACGCGCTCATCCTGCACACGAAGGAGTACGCCGAGCTGTGCGAGCGGTTCGCCGGCCGCTTCCTCCACCACAATCCGAAGCCGGGTGGAGGGGCGCGAGCCCCGGAGAAGGTCGCCGCCTCCGCACGCGCGATGAAGGCGGCCGGGTTCTTGGTCTTCGACGACCTGTGGACCGTGGACGGCACGAACCTCGCACAGTGCGACTCGGACTGCGGGCGTCCGTACGGTCAGGCGTAGCGACAGGAACCCAGCAGCGCGACCGGCCTCGATGCGGGTCGGTCGCGCCGTCCGGAAGGAGAACAGACGTTGCCCGGGGCATCCCCTGAACTGCCGATCGTCGTGCTCGATGCGCTCTTGCCCACCACTCAGCGCCTCGTCCTCAATCGCCGGGGCTCCATGGTCTGGGAGGTCGAGAGCGATCGGGGCCACTACGCCGTGAAAGTCGGCTATCCCATTGAGACAACGGCTGACTGGCCTGCCCAGCCGTGGACGGCGCTCGCACCGGCGCGTGAAGGCTCCGTGCTGCACCACCTCGGGTTCGATGACTTCGCGTACGGCGAGTGGGAGGGCGGTACCTGGAACTTCCAGCCGTGGCGCGAGGGGCCAGACCTCTTCCAGCTGTGGGAGCCCTGTCGTGCGCCGGATTCGCGCGTCAAGCCGCATACCAGCGTGGCCCTGGGCTGCGTGGAAGCACTGGCTGAACTGCACGCCAAGGGCTGGGCTCACGGCGACGTCCAGCCCGCGCACTTCATCATCGGCCCGGAACGGACGCACCTGATCGACCTGGCACTTGCGCACGGCGGACGCGTCCCCGAGCGGTATGACTTCCCGTTCCGCGGCTGCCTCGTCCACTACGAGGCACCGGAAATCGCGCGCAGCGTGCTCGCCACCGGAGAGGCTGAGCCCACACAGCAAGCCGACATCTATGCCTTGGGTGCATCCCTGCTCATCTCCGCCACGGGCTGGCGGGCCGTCGAGTACCCGGACGACGCACCACGCCCTGAGCAGAGAAGGGCCGTGGCGAGCGGCAAACGGCGGCCTGTGAAGGTGGGTGGCGAACTGGGTGACTTGATCGACGCCATGCTCAGCCCCGCTCCCGAAGACAGGCCAACGATCTACGAAGTCGGTAAGGCCCTGAGCTGAACCGTCCACCGATCACCTGCCCAGACCAACCCTCAGTCAAGATCCTTGCAGCCCGCCGCTGACGGTACGTCACGGCATCGCTGATCTTGGTGGGCCTGCACCTCAACGCCACCGAAGACAACGATGCAGATCAGGGCGGCCATGACGGCCTGTGTGATAACCGTCACGACGGCCCCGGCCCGCGCGGCAATCGCGGCTGCCACAACGGCGAGGACACCGACTCCGCCGGCAGCAGCCAGGTAGTTCCACAACGAGTCGGTCGTGACGCTCTTCGCCGGGTCGAGGTTGAACCCGGACAGGAACCAGAGTCCGAAGATCACAAAGAGAATGATCAGTTCCACGAAAACAAGACCGCACCCGGATCCGATATCGGCGCCTCGGTCCGCACGGCGCCGCTGTCCGGGGCCGGTGGTGGCGTCGAAGGCCGACGGGGCAACGGGCAGGTTCATACTCGCCACCATGCTCGCCTCTGGGAGGCTGACGCATGAGTACGACTACTCAGATGTCAGTCCTTGATGTCAAAGGCCCCGCGAGATTTCCCGCGGGGCCTTTGACCTGTGTGCACTCGGCAGGATTCGAACCTGCAACCTTCTGATCCGTAGTCAGATGCTCTATCCGTTAAGCTACGAGTGCTTGTCTTCTTCAGTTTTACCGCCGCTCCCGGCCCTTCCGGCCCGCTCGCGGCGACAGGAAGAACATTACATGACTGCCGCCGCCATGTGAAATCCATTGGCCGCACCCGTTGTGAGCTGCGGAAACGGCCTTCAGGGCGGGGTGCGCGACCCCGGACGACAGCGAAGCCCCGGCCGGGTGGGCCGGGGCTTCGGTGATCGGTGCGGAGGCGGAGGGATTTGAACCCTCGATGGGCTTTAAGACCCAAACCGCATTAGCAGTGCGGCGCCATAGACCGGACTAGGCGACGCCTCCAGACAACATCACCATCTCGCGGGCGAGCGCGAGTGGCGCGTGCCGATGATGACACAGTTGAGCGCGCTGTCACCAATCGACCCCTACGGTACTAGGCGGGCGGGCCGCAGGGCAAAGCCCTTACGGCCCGGTCGGCGGGCCGCCGCGCAACGTCCGGCGCGTCCGCGCGTTGGGCAGGTCATGTTCCAGGTCACCCGTCTCCCCGCCGCCCGCCTCCTCGGCGCCGCCGCCCTGTCCGTCGCGACCCTCGCCTCCCTCTCCGCCGCCCACCCGGCCGCGGCCGCCGACACCGGTGCCGGTGCCGACGCCGGTGTCCCGGCCGGTGATCACCTCACCGTCACCGTGCGGGACGCCGGTCCGGCCGCCGACGGGACGTTCCAGCTGTACTGCCACCCGGCCGGCGGCAGCCACCCCGACCCGGAGAGCGCCTGTGCCGTGGCCGAGCGCGACACCCGCTGGGGCCAGGACACCTTCGCCCCGGTCGCGGAGGGCAGCGTCTGCACCATGCAGTACGGCGGCCCGGCCACCGCGCACGTCACCGGCATCTGGGCCGGACGCCCCGTCGACGTGACGTACGACCGGCGCGACGGCTGCGAGATCTCCCGCTGGGACCGCATGGTGCCGCTGCTGCCCGAGGTGGGGGCGCCGGGACGGTCGTAAGGTCGCAAGGGGCGGGGTCCCCGCGCGCGCCCGCCCGGCGGTCACCGCTCACACGTTCTACGTCACTTCCTCGTGCGACCTCCGTCGCATCCCACGCCGCCCGCCGGGGCCCAACCCTTAGACTCCCTCGCGTGACACCCTGGGGGCCGGTTGGCAAGATGGCCCAGGCGGTCGGCAAGTGCGGTAACAGGAGGGAAGCGTCTCGTGAGCAGCAGGCCATCCCGAGGCACTGCTCGCCTCGCAGCCATACTGGACGCGCTGCCCGACGCGTTGGTACTGGTCAACGCCAACGGCACCGTGGTCAACGCGAACACCATCGCGCTGGAGGCATTCGAGACTCCGGGCACCGCGCTGGTGGGCCGCGGACTGCTGGACCTGCTCCCGCAGTTCGACTCGCGGCTCATCCCCGGTTCCATGCGGCGGCCCGACCACGTCGACCCGAGGGCGCGGACCAAGCCGACCCGGATGGTCGCCCGGCGCACCGACGGCGCCGAGTTCCCCGTCGAGGTCACCAGCGCCAACCTGGAGACCGGCCAGCAGGCCTACGACACCTACGGCTACACCGGCGACGAACTGCTGATGCTCGTCGTCCGCGACCTCTCCGGCACCGTCGACACCGAGGCCGAGCTGGCCCGTTCGCAGCGCCAGACCGAGATGATCCTGCGGGCCGCGGCCGAGGGCGTCGTCGGCACCGACACCGACGGGCGGATCGTCCTCGTCAACCCGGCCGCCGCCCAGATACTGGGCTACCGGGCCGGTGAACTCGGCGGCCGTGAGCTGCACACCCTCGTCCTGCACTCGCGGGTCGACGGCTCGCCCTTCCCGTACGACGAGTCCCCGCTCGCCGACACCCTGCGCTCCGGGCGCAAGCACCGGGTGCGCGGGCAGGTGCTGTTCTCCAAGAACGGCGACCAGGTGTCCGTCGACCTGACGACGGCGCCCGTGCGGGACGGCGACCAGCTCGTCGGCGCCGTGATGACCTTCACCGACCGCCGCCCCCACGACACGCTGGTCAAGGAGCACGAGGAGGCGGAGCAGCGGCACGCCGGGGAACTGGACCGGCTCGCCGAGGAGCACGCCTCCGAGCTGACCGCGCTGCGCCGGCAGCACGAGGCCGAGCTGGAGGAGCTGCGCGAGAAGCACGCGGAGGAGATCGCCGCCGACGCCGACCGCTACGCCGCGCTCGGCGAGCGGGAGAAGGACCGGTACGAGGCGATCGCCGCCCGGCACGAGCAGTTGCTCACCCTCCTCGGCGGCTCCCTGCGCGGGCCGCTGGACGAACTGCGCCAGGAACTGGCCGCGCTGGCCTCGGACGACGCCGGGCAGCTGTGGCCCGAGGCCAACCAGGTGCTGCACCACCTGTCGGCCGGCTACTCCCGCATCACCACGCTCATCGACAACGTCCTCGGCTACCAGCGCCTCGACGTCGGCAGCGAGCAGGTCGCCCGTACGAAGGTGATGCTCGACGCCGTCGTCGCCGCCGGTGTCGACGGGGCCGTGGAGCTGATCGGTCCCGGGCGGGTGCAGTTCGCCGTGCACGCGCCGCCCATCGAGGCCGAGGTCGACGTCCGGCTGCTGGCCACCGCGCTGGCCCACCTCGTCGCGGACGTCGCGGGTGTCGACGCCACCGGCAACTCGCCCGTGTCGGCGACGGGCGGCTACCTGGACAACACCGTCGTGGTCGCGGCGGCGCAGCGCGGCTCCGTCGTCCGCATCGAGGTGCGCGGGCCGTACGCCGGGGGAGACCCGGTGCACGAGCCGATCGTGCGCGGGATCGTGCGGGCGCACGGCGGCGTGCTCCAGACTCACGAGATGCCGGGCATGAGCGGCAGCGCGTACGTGCTGGAGGTGCCGATCGGGGGTGGGGCGGGGGCCGTGACGGCCCAGGCTCCGGGTCCCGATCCGGCGGCAGCGGCGGCACAGGTTCCGGCGCAGGGCGGCGGGGGCGGCGCTGCCACTGGTGCGGACAACGCGCTCGCCGTGCGTGAGCCGGCCGCCGGGGGCGGACGTCGGCGCGCTCGGCGTGCGGCGTCCTCCGTCGACGCGTTCCTGGAGAGCGAGGTCGGCGGCGGCGAGGAGCCGGGCGGGCCCGAGGGTGAGGGCACCGCACCGACCGGGCGACGCAGGCGACGCGCGGCCCAGACGCAGGAGCAGGTCGGGCCGGAGCAGGTCGCGCAGGAGCAGGTCCCACAGGGGTACGCCGGCCAGGCGCCGGGCGCCCAGTCCTCGGCGCCCCTTCCGGTGCCCGCGCAGGCGGCGTCGGGTGACGGGTCCGGGTCCGGCGGTACCGGGCGTCGACGCGGGCGGCCCGCCGAGGCCGCGGGTACTGACGTCGCCGAGTTGCCGCCGGGAGCGCAGGCCGGGGTGTCCGAGGGCGCCGTCGTCATGGCCGGCGAACACCGTGGCGGGGCCGCGGCCTCCAACACCGGTCTGGGCGGGACCGTACCGCCGCAGGGCGTGCCCGCGCCCGCGGGAGGGCGTACCCGGCAGGACGGCGGTGAGCAGCAGGCGCTGCCCCCGGCGCTGCCCGCGCAGGCCGGCGAGTCCGACCCGGCGGACGCCGACCGGCCGACCGGCCGCCGGCGGCGTGCCCTGGCCTCCGCGAACGAGCGGGCCGCCGCGCAGGAGGCGGCGCCGCGTCAGGTGTTCGCCCTGCCGCCCGCCGACGCGGACCGGGCGGCCGACAGCGGCGGCGATGCGACGACGGGGCAGGCACCGGCGCAGGGCGCTCCGGCGGCCGGTCACGTCGGCCAGGTCCAGGCGCAGGGCCAGGTCACGGAACACGCCCAGGCTCCCCATGCGCAGGCACAGGCACACGCCAAGCCGCGGACACAGACGCAGACACAGACACAGGTGCCCGGCCCGGCCGCCCCCGGTGACGCCCTGCTCGACGAGGGCCGCCACGACGCCGTACCGCACGACCAGGCCGAGGACCACACGCCGCCCCAGCCGCACCCGGCCGACGCACCCACCGGGCGCCGCCGCCGGGCCGGGGCCGCCCGTCCCGCCGACGAAGCGGCGCAGGTGCCGGCGCAGGGTGGCCCGGCGCAGGCCCCGCCGCCCGTGCCGGACTCCCCGGTGCCGCCGCAGCACACCGCGGGTCAGGGCGTACCCGACGCCCCGGCCGCACCCGACGCCCCGCAGCCCTGGCCCGCCACCGCCGCGCCCCAGCCCGAGGGCGCCCCGGTACCGCCCGACGGCACCACCCCGACGCCCCCGCAGGGCGTCCCCAGCTCCACGCCGAGCCAGGGCACGCCGCTGCCGCCCGAGAACGCGCCCGCACCCCGCGCGGCGCAGCCCCTGCCCGCCGAGACGTCCGCTCCCGTCGACCCGAACTCGACCCAAGGACGGTCGATCAGCGTCCGGACGCTGGGCCAGGGCGTGCCGTTCAACCGGCAGGCGGTCCAGGTGCAGCAGCCGTCGGCCGCTCCCGCGCCGCAGCAGCCGGGGCGGCGCCGCAAGCTGGGTACGCCGCCCGACCCGCGCGCGGACCAGTCGGCGCGCCCGCACCCGGCGACCGAGCAGCCGACCGCCGCCACGCAGCCGAAGCAGCAGCCCCAGCCGCAGCAGCCGGCGCAAGGACAGGAACAGACCTCGCTGGGCGGCGGACAGCAGCGGCTCGCGCCGGTCACCGAGGGCGCCGGACGGTCGTACGCCATAGGAGCGCCGGACAAGGACGCCGCCGAGGGGCCCGAGCCGCTGGACGGGCCCGGCGGGGCCGTGGAGGTGGCGGACCCGCCGCGTCCGCAGCCGATGGACGACGAGCTGCCGCCCGAGCCGCTGGACAACCCGCGCCGGCTGCTGGTGTGGCCCGCGCCGGACGTCTCCACGCAGCAGGCGCTCAGCGACCGCGGCTACCGGCCGGTGATCGTGCACTCGCGCGAGGAGGTCGACGCGCAGATCGCGGCGTTCCCCGCCGCGCTGTTCGTGGACCCGCTGACCGGGCCGATCACCCGCACGGCACTCCAGTCGCTGCGGCAGGCTGCGGTGGCCGCCGAGGTTCCGGTGCTGGTCACGGCCGGCCTCGGACAGGCCTCGCGGGACGCCGCCTACGGCGCCGATCCGGCCGTACTGCTGAAGGCGCTCGCGCCCCGGGACACCGAGCAGCACCCGCCGCGCGTGCTGCTGATCGAGGAGCACGCGGAGATTGCGCTGGCGCTGACCTCGACGCTGGAGCGGCGCGGGATGCAGGTGGCGCGGGCGGCGAGCGACGCCGACGCGGTGACGCTGGCGGGGCAGTTCCGGCCCAACCTGGTCGTGATGGACCTGATGCAGGTGCAGCGGCGCCAGGAGGGCTCCGCCGGGATCGTCGGCTGGCTGCGCGCGAACGGGCAGCTCAACCGCACCCCGCTCGTCGTCTACACCGCCGCCGTCGACCAGGCCGACCTGCCGCGGCTGGCGTCGGGCGAGACGGTGCTGTTCCTGGCGGAGCGTTCCACGAGCGGCGAGGTGCAGGGCCGGATCGTCGAGCTGCTCTCGCGGATCGGGACCAACTGACGCCGCGGTGCCCGGGCACTACCGGTCGACGATCCGGCGCGCCGCCTCCTTGATCGACGCGCGCAGGCGGTCGGCGTCGGTGTCCGCGCCGCCGACCAGGATGCGCTTCATCTGGGGCACGACGATCGCCCAGTTGGCCATCGCGACCAGCAGGAAGAGGAGGTCGGGCGCCGGGATGGCGTCGGTGACCACGCCGCGTTCCTGGCCGTCCCGTACGGCGGCGACCTTGCGGGCGTAGTGGGCCTGGCGTTCGGCCTCGTGGGGCAGCTCGGCCGTGCCGTACTCCATGCCCTCCCAGAAGAGGAGACGCAGCAGTTCGGGGTGGGCGGTGTGGTAGTCGAGCAGGCGGTCGATCCAGCCCTCGACGTCGTCGGGGTCGACGGGGACCGAGATCGCCAGGTCGAGCATCTTCTTCTCGAGGACGGACGCGAACAGCTCGTTCTTGTTGCCGTAGTAGGCGTAGATCAGCTGCTTGTTCGCCTTGGCCTCGGCCGCGATGCGGTCGATGCGCGCGCCGGCGATGCCGTGCCGGGCGAACTCGGCGACCGCCGCCGCGAAGATCCGGGCCTTGGTGGCCTCGGGGTCCCTTGCTCCCATGGGGGACAGGGTATGCGGGTGGGGCCACGTAACCAACTATTTGGTTGACAGGGCGCCGGGGGCGGGCGCAGACTCGGCCGGGTCAGTCCAACCAACCAGTTGGTTGTTAGTGTGCGCTCTAAGGAGTCGCTCCGCTCATGCCGTCATCGTCGTCAACCGCTGCCGCTGCCGCGTCCGCCGAGACCAAGCCTCCGACCGAGCTCGCGCGGCCGTCCGCCGAGGGCGGGCCGGCCGGTGCCGCGTCCCGGCTCTTCCTCCCCCTGATCGCCCTCTGCACCGCCGTGACGGCCGCCAACATCTACCTGGCGGCGCCCCTGCTCCCCCTCATCGCCCACGACATGGGCTCGACGCCGTCGGGGGTGGCGTGGCTCGCCTCCGTCGCCCAGCTCGGGTACGCGGCCGGCCTGCTCTTCTTCGCCCCGCTCGGGGACAGCGTGAACCGGCGCCGCCTGGTCGCCGTCCTCGCGCTGGTCGCCACCGCCGCCCTGCTGGCCGGCGCCGCCTCCGCCGGGACCGGCGCGCTGGCGGCCGCCGTGCTGGTCGCCTCGGCCGCGACCGTCGTACCGCAGCTCCTGGTCCCGCTGGTCGCCGAACGCGCCCCCGCCGACCGCCGGGCCCGTCATGTCGCGGCCGTCATCGCGGGCCTGTTCACCGGCGTGGTGGCGGCCCGCGTGCTCGGCGGACTGGCCGGACAGGCCTTCGGCTGGCGTGCGGTGTTCGTGGGCGCCGCCGTCCTGACCGCGGTCCTGGGCCTGGCGACCGCGTACATACTCCCGGCCGAGCGGCGACGGCGACAGGGCTCGCTGTTCGCGGGCCTGGCCGCGCTGCCCGGCGTACTGCGCCACTCGCCCGACCTGTGGCGCGCGTGCGTGCGCCAGGCGGGGATGTACGGCGCGTGGAGCGCCCTGTGGACCTCGCTGGCGCTGCTCCTGGCGGGGGACGACGGCTACGGCATGACGACCGCCGCGGCCGGGCTGTTCGGCCTGTTCGGGCTGGCGGCGAGCGTGGTCGCGCCGCTCGCGGGCGGCCTGGTCGACCGGTTCGGCGCCGCGAAGGTCGTACGGTCCGCGTATCTGCTCGCCGCCGTGTCCGTGCCGCTGTTCTGGCTGGGCGGGCAGGTGATGGCGGCGCTGTGCGCGGCGGCGGTCCTGGTGCACGCCGCGCTGGTCGCCTCCCACGTCGCCAACCAGACCATCGCCCTGACCACCACCTCCGCCCCGGCCACCGCCAACACGGCGTACGTCGTCTCCGGCTTCGCGGGCGGCGCCCTGTCCTCGGCCCTGGCGGGCCCGGCCTTCGACCAGTGGGGCTGGGGCGGCGTCTGCGCGGTGGCGGGGGTGGGGCTGGTGGTGGGGTGGATGGGGACGGTTGTGCGGGGGAGGTGAGGGTGGGGGGCTGGGCGGTGCCCGGATCCGAGGGCGGGCCGCGGCGGGGGCTGGGCGGTGCCCGGATCCGAGGGCGGGCCGCGGCGGGGGCTGGGCGGTGCCCGGATCCGAGGGCGGGCGGCGGCGGGGGCTGGGCGGTGCCCGGATCCGAGGGCGGGCGGCGGCGGGGGCTGGGCGGTGCCCGGGTTCGAGGGCGGGCGGCGGCGGGGGCTGCGCCCGGCTTGGGTGCCGTGTCGGCGACGGCCTGGGGCCGACCAGCGGACCCGCGCCACCCTCCCATCTGGCGACCGGCCGGTGGCCGGTGGCCGTGGCCGGGCCGGTGGCCGTGGCCGGTGGCCGATGGCCGTGGCCGGTGGCCGTCTGGCAGGGCGGGGTGGCGAGGGCGATGCCGGGCGGTGAGCACCGCCCGGCAGGGGAGCGTCCGCCCCATGGACCGTCGGCCGTACGGCCGGAGACCGGAGCCGTGGACCAAGGCCGGGGACCGGGGCCGGGGACCGGGAATGACCCCGCCGTCCTCAGCCCGCCCGCCGGCTCGCCCGCCCGCCGACCCGCGGTCAGAGCCGCGTGACGTCCAGCCCACCCTCCGCGTACTGCCTGCGCAGCACCTTCTTGTCGAACTTGCCCACGCTCGTCTTCGGCACCGTCTCGATGACCGTCCACCGCTCCGGCAGCTGCCACTTGGCGATCTTGCCGTCCTCGGCGAGGAAGGCGCGCAGGTCCTCGAAGCCGACGCTCGCGCCCTCCTTGAGGACGACGGTGGCCAGCGGACGCTCGCCCCACTTGTCGTCCGGGACGGCGACCACGGCGGCCTCGGCGACGTCCGGGTGGGACATCAGGGCGTTCTCCAGCTCGACGGAGGAGATCCACTCGCCGCCGGACTTGATGACGTCCTTGGCCCGGTCGGTCAGGGTCAGGAAGCCGTCGGGGGAGATGGTGCCGACGTCACCCGTCTTCAGCCAGCCGTCCTCGCTGAACTTGTCGTCGGGACGCAGCGGTTCGGCGCCCGGCCCGTTGTAGTACGCGCCGGCGATCCAGTTGCCGCGCACCTCCAGTTCACCGGCGGACTCGCCGTCCCAGGGCAGGCGCTCGCCGCCGGGACCGGTGAGGCGCGCCTCGACGCCGGCCGGGAAACGGCCCTGGGTGAGGCGGTACGCGAACTCCTCCGGCGTGCCGATCGCCTGGGCCGGCGGCCGGGCGATGGTGCCGAGCGGTGAGGTCTCCGTCATGCCCCAGGCGTGGCAGACCCGCATGCCGAGCGAGTCGAACGCCTCCATCAGCGACGGGGGACAGGCGGAGCCGCCGATGGTGACCTGCGTGAGGGAGGAGACGTCGCGGGGCTTGGCGGTCAGCTCCGCGAGCAGCCCCTGCCAGATGGTGGGGACGGCGGCGGCGTGCGTCGGCCGCTCGCCCTCGATCATCGCGGCGAGCGGGGCGGGCTGCAGGAAGCGGTCCGGCATCAGCATGTTCACGCCGGTCATGAAGGTGGCGTGCGGCAGTCCCCAGGCGTTGACGTGGAACTGCGGGACCACGACCAGCGAGGTGTCCTGGTCGGTCAGGCCCATCGACTGGGCCATGTTGACCTGCATGGAGTGCAGGTAGATGGAGCGGTGGCTGTAGACCACGCCCTTGGGGTCGCCGGTGGTGCCGGAGGTGTAGCACATGGCGGCGGCCGCCCGCTCGTCCAGCTCGGGCCAGTCGTACGTGGTCGGCTTCCCCGCGATCAGGTCCTCGTACTCGTGCACCTGGGCCGACGCCCCCTCCAGCAGGGAGCGGTCTCCGGGGCCGGTGACGACGACGTGTTCGACCGTCTTCAGGTGCGGCAGCAGCGGAGCGAGCAGCGGCAGCAGCGAACCGTTGGCGATCACGACGCGATCCGCGGCGTGGTTCACGATCCAGGCCAGCTGCTCGGGCGGGAGGCGGAGATTGAGGGTGTGGAGGACCGCGCCCATGGAGGGGATCGCGAAGTAGGCCTCGACATGCTCGGCGTTGTTCCAGGCGAGCGTCGCGACCCGTTCGTCGTCGCCGACCGCGAGGTCCTCGCGCAGGGCGTGCGCGAGCTGGGCGGCGCGGGCGCCGATCTCGGCGAAGGAGCGGCGGTGCGGCTCGTCCTCACCGGTCCAGGTGGTCACCTGGGAGCTGCCGTGGATCGTCGACCCGTGGGTCAGGATCCTCGAGATCAGCAGCGGTACGTCCTGCATCGTGCTCAGCACGGTGTCCTCCCGGGGCGACATTGCCTACGCGGCGGTAAGGGTTGCGCTGATTCTGCGCACATACCGCGCGGTATGTCACTACTCCCGGGTGATCGATCAGTACGGGTTCCCCGAGGGACACCCGGAGGGGTCACCCCCCAAAGGCCCCGTTGGGTCTCATTTCCGAACAATCCCCAGCTCAGGGTCTTCGCGGAGCTTGCCGAGCGCTCGGGACACCGCCGACTTCACGGTGCCCACGGAAACTCCGAGCACTTCGGCCGTCTGGGCCTCGCTGAGGTCCTCGTAGTACCTGAGGACGACCATCGCACGCTGCCGGGCGGGCAGCTTCATGATCGCCCGCCACATCGCGTCGTGCAGCGCCTGCCGCTCCGCCGGATCGTCACCGGCCGGCACGGGCTCCGGCTCGGGCAGCTCGTCGCAGGCGAACTCGTCGACCTTGCGCTTGCGCCACTGCGACGTCCGGGTGTTCAGCAGGGCCCGGCGCACGTAGCCGTCCAGGGCGCGATGGTCCTCGATACGCTCCCAGGCGACGTACGTCTTGGTGAGCGCGGTCTGCAGCAGGTCCTCCGCGTCGCTCGGGTTCGCGGTGAGCGACCGGGCGGTACGCAGCAGCACCGGCTGGCGTGCCTTCACGTACGACGAGAACGACGGGTACGGGAAGGTCTGCGCCCTTGCTGGCGCCTTGGCTGTGGCGGCTTCGGAAGCGCTGGTGCAGACGGGTGTGGTCATGGCTCAACGCTATGAGCGAGGGGGTGTCCGGCGGATCGGCCGCAGGTCCCGAAGCAGAGTCCGCCTCAGGTTGTAGGGGTGGTGCCAGGTGCACCTCCTGTAGGTGGACGAGAGGAGGAGGGGTACTGCGGGTTCCCCCTTGGGGGCTTCCCCTCGGGCGGCCCCGTACCCCTGACGCCGCCCGGCCCCACCCCGGGCCGGTGACGACGGGAAACGCCTGGGCGGCGGCACCGAAGCACCGCCGCCCACACGCACTGCGACCCCATGAAGCACACCCGCGAGCGAGGGGGCCGGCGCGGCAGCGCTCCCGCGCCGGCCCCTCAGCTCACCACCACAGCGGGGAGAAGGTGACGGCCACGTTCTCGTTGCCCTGCTGGATCGCCGTGAACGCGGAGCCGTCGACCTGCGCGGTGTTGCTCTGGTTCGAGGCCCCCGAGCCGACGGCCTGCTGCTGCGTCGTGGACGAGTTGCCGTTGTTGTTGCCGCCGACCCCGCTGCCGAGGATGCCGGCGTTGGCGCTGGCGGCGGTCGCGCTCGATCCGTCGTCCGCGAAGGCACCGTTGTCCGCCGCCGCCACACCACCGAGGAGCGCGGCTGCGAGCGGAAGGGCGGCGACGGCGGCGACGACACGGGCGGTACGGATGCTTGCCATGTTTGTTCCTCCAGAACTGAACCTGCGTGAGCCTGCGTGAAGCTGCGTGAAGCACTCTGAACTTTGGCTATTGCCAAGGCAGTTGGCCGACCACCTCGACGCTGTGCACGACGTCGCGTGATCAGAGTTGCCCACCGAATCCCCGGCGAACCACCCCGGAAGCCCTGATTCGCCCTCAAGCGTGAGGACAAGTCGATAAACCCCTTTGACCGTCTTCACCGCCCACCTCGGGGCAGCACGGACACTCCCACCCCAAGCCCCACAACAGCTGAAGCGTTCCGTCACACCCGAGAACTCCGCCCCCTCCCCGGCGCGTCACACTCCCCCGCCCTTCCCTTTCTCGAACATACGTACGAACATGGATCCATGGCCACCACCGACCGGCAGGCCACGACGCTGGCCCTCGCACACGCCCTGTCCGCCGCGGAACGCGGACTGGCGGTCATCCCCCTGTCCCGGACGAAGCTCCCGGCCCTGCGCTCCCCGCACCGCGCCGGCCCACCGGCGGAACCGCTCTCCTGCCACGGCGAGTGCGGCCGCTTCGGCCACGGTGTCTACGACGCCTCCACCGACCCGGCCCGCATCCGCGAACTCTTCGCCGCCGCCCCCTGGGCCACGGGCTACGGCATCGCCTGCGGCCTGCCCCCGCACCACCTCGTCGGCGTCGACCTGGACACGAAGTCGGAGACGGACTCCTCGGCCGCCCTGCGCGAACTGGCCCTGCGCCACCTGTTCACGATCCCGCCCACGGTCGTCGTCCTGACCCCCAGCGGCGGCCGCCACCTCTGGCTCACCGGCCCGCCCGACTCGGTGGTCCCCAACTCCGCCGGCCGCCTCGCTCCGGGCATCGACATCCGAGGCGCCGGCGGCTACCTGGTCGGCCCCGGCTCCCGCACCCGCCACGGCGTCTACACCACCGCCCCCGGCACGTCCCACCTCGCCCCCGCCCCCTGCCCACCCGCCCTCCTCCGCCTCCTACTCCCCCCACCGAGCCCCCACCGCCCCACTCCCGGCACTCCCGGCACCCCCGACGCACCCGACGGCCGGGGCCTCATCCACTTCGTCCTCGCCGCGCACGAGGGCCAGCGCAACACCCGCCTCTTCTGGGCGGCCTGCCGCGCCTACGAGAACGGCATCGGCCCGGCCCTCCTCGGCCCCCTCCTGGAAGCCGCACAGGCCACCGGCCTGACGGAACGCGAGGCCCGCACGACCATCGCCTCGGCGGCCCGCATGACCGGCCACCGCCCCTGACCCACTCGGCACAGAACCGAAAGACCCCCATGCACAACCGCCCCAGAGTGCCGACCATGTCACTGACCCGGGTCGTCCTGTCCTCCGGCCGCACGGTCGACCTGGCCGAACTGCACCTCACCCCGACCTACGGCACCCTGCTGGACGCCTACCCGTGCCGCCCCGTCAACGACCTGCGCATCAAGACCCTCCTCCACACCGCCGAGCGCATGTCCCCCACCACACCGGTCCACCTGATCCCCCCACCCCGCGAATACCCCGACCACTACGCGGGCCCCCAAGGCCCCGTCGAAATCCTCCCCCGAGTCGCCTGCGTGGCCCGCCTCTCCTCCCCACCCCTGAACCCCTCCAACGACCCCCTCCTCTACCACTCCACCCTCACCGTCCTCTGGTTCCAGCCCACCCCGCACATCCCCAACCCCCACGACACGACCTGGGCGTTACGGGACCTCGACTGGATCACTCTGGCCCGGGATCATGAGGTGCGGCCGTGAGGAACACGCATGAAGACGGCCCCCTGACCACAAAGCCTGGCTGTGTCCAAGACCGCTCAGGGGCCGCCGCATCTGCGTGAACGCCGCTGTATGTCTGTATGTTCTTCCGGACTCGCGGAGGGCGAGCCCGAGGGTGCGAAGAGGTCGATCGTGGCTGATGAACGGCTTCAGGCCGAGTGGGTCCGCCGCTGGTACGAGCAGACGGAGGCAGCACTCACGGAGATGGTGCAGTCGTTTCAGGCGCGCCACGGCTTTCCACCCGACAGGAATGGGGTCGAGCGGGCAACGGATGAGAGCCACAGGGCGACGGACGAGCTCGTGCAACTGACGTCGATTCCATCGGACTTGACGACAATGTACTGGGTGATCGCCGAGGTCTCCCTGCCCGATGTGGACAGCGGCTACTTCGTCCACCCGGCCTCAATGGTCGCAAGCCACTTCCGCGAGTACGGAGCCGTCCATATCGACGATGAAGAGCCTGCCCTGGTGTTCGCCAGCGACGGCGGAGGCCATCTGTTCGCGCTGGCCGGCTCCGGGCGGATCTGGAGGTCCACCACTGCCTCGTGGTTCGATCAGTTCGACCTTGCTGCTGCCAGCCTCCAAGAGTTCTTGGCAGGGCTGGGTCGACGGATCAGCAATCAGCTCTGACCGCAGCCGCGGAAGCCGCGCAGCGGCCGATTCACGAGTGGGTGAGGACGGCTGCGCCCCTCGGGCGAGCCGTCCATCTTGCCGGGTGGAAGCGCGAGATCGTCTAGGAGATTCCGATCCACCGGTATGCAACAAGGTGGCAGGCCCTCATGACATGCCCCAGCTGCGCCCGATCGGCCGGGAAGCGCGGGGAACGGCGGTGCTCGGCGGGTAGCGCGCATGACGACGGCCCCCGACCGTCATACCTGGTCAGGGGCCGTAATCCAATGCGGTGGGTGTGGGATTTGAACCCACGGTGGCATCGCTGCCACGACGGTTTTCAAGACCGTTCCCTTAGGCCGCTCGGGCAACCCACCCCGCGCCGGTCGTGATCGTGGCGCGGGACCAGGGTAGCGGGTCGGTCCGGGGGTGTGGGTCAGTCGTCGCCCAGCTTGGAGCCGAGGGTGAGTTCGGTGGTGTGCTGCTTGCCGCCGCGCTCGTAGGTGACCGTGACCTCGTCGCCGGGCTTGTGGGTCCAGATCTCGCCGATCAGGGTCGGGCCGCTGTCGATGACCCGGTCGTCGAGCTTGGTGATGACGTCGCCGGGCTTGAGGCCCGCGTCGGCCGCCGGGCCGCCCGCCTCGACGGGGTCCGAGCCGCCCACGCCCTGCTCGGTGAGCTTCGCGCCGTTCGCCGTCTCCTCCAGGGAGACCGAGGCGCCGATCTTCGCGTAGACCGGCTTGCCGGTCTTGATCAGCTGCTGGGCGACGAACTTCGCCTGGTTGACCGGGATCGCGAAGCCCAGGCCGATGGAGCCGGCCTGGCCGGTGCCGAAGCCGCCGTTGCTCGTGGACTGGATCGCGGAGTTGATCCCGATGACGTTGCCCTGGGCGTCCAGCAGCGGGCCGCCGGAGTTGCCCGGGTTGATCGACGCGTCGGTCTGGAGGGCGCTCATGTAGGACGCCTTGCTGTCCGCGCCGCCGTCGCTGGAGGCCACGGGGCGGTTCTTGGCGCTGATGATGCCCGTGGTGACCGTGTTGGACAGGCCGAAGGGGGCGCCGATGGCGATCGTCGAGTCGCCCACAGCCACCTTGTCGGAGTCGCCGAGGGGGAGCGGGTTCAGGTCGGACGGGGCGTTCTCCAGCTTGATGACCGCGACGTCGTAACCCTGCGCGTTGCCGACGACCTCCGCGTCGTACTTCTTGCCGTCGGGGAAGGTCGCGCTGAGCTTGCCGCCGTCGACCGCCTCCGCCACCACGTGGTTGTTGGTGACGATGTGGCCCTGCTTGTCGAAGACGAAGCCGGTGCCGGTGCCGCCCTCGCCGTTGCTTCCCTCGGCCTGGATGGTGACCGTGCTGGGCAGCGCCTTGTTGGCCACGCCGGCCACCGTGCCCGCCTCGCGCTTGACGGAACCGCCGGTGTCGGAGGCGGAGACCGTCGTGGAGCCGCTGTCGTCGTTGTTCTTGGCCAGGGTGTAGCCGAGGCCGCCGCCCAGACCGCCCGCGACCAGCGCCGCGACCAGGATTCCGGCGAGCACGCCACCTCGGCCGCGGCCCGGCTTGGGCGCGGGGGGCGGCTGGTACGAGGCTCCCCAGCCGCCGCCGCCCGTACCGTCGCCCGAGCCTTCGCCGAAGCCGTGACCGCCGTGGCCGCCGTGGCCGGCGTGACCACCGTCACCGCCGCCTCCGCCGTACGACGGGGTGCCGGGCGGCGGCGGGGGCGGGGGCCAGGAGGCGTCGGGCGGCGTGTGGCCCTGGGGCGCCGCCGCGGCCGGTGCCTGGGCGGGCGGAGCGGCGGCCGGGTCCTGGGGCGTGGGGGTAGAAGCCTGCTGCGGGGCAGGGGGCTGGGCGGAGGCAGCGGGAGCGTCCACCGGCACGGGGGGTGCGGACGGGGCGGGGGGTACCGCGGTGCCCTCGTTCTCGGTGCTCACAGCTTCTCTCCTAGTTCCACGGCAGTGTGTCGGTCACCCTGGTCGCGCGCAGCCACGCTCACGCGGTGGTCCACGGTCCGGCGCGATGCGGATGTGCTGGCCTTTTTGTATGCCATCAGCTTTTCCCACGGGCCGTCAGAGCACCATAAGCGGTTGCTGTGCGTCCTGGACCGTCCCTTACATGGGATATTCAAGACTAAACGGGCGCGTTGCCGATGCGACCCGATGGCACGTCTACCCGCCCGCGGTGGCACCATGACGCGGTGACCCACGCACGACAGCACCGGATTCAGGTCGTCGCCCACCGTGGAGCCTCCGAGGAGGCCCCCGAGCACACCCTGACCGCCTACCGGAAGGCGATCGAGCACGGGGCGGACGCCCTCGAGTGCGATGTGCGCCTGACGGCGGACGGTCATCTCGTCTGTGTTCACGACTGGCGCGTCAACCGTACGTCGAACGGCCGGGGCGCGGTGTCCGCGCTGGAGCTCGCCGATCTGGCCGAGCTGGACTTCGGGGCCCGCCGGACCCGCGAGTTCTGGCGCACGCGCGACGAGCAGCCGGACTGGGAGCACCGGCCCGAGGACCGGGAGGAGACCTCCGTCCTGACCCTGGAGCGGCTGCTCCAGCTGGTGGCCGACGCCGGACGGCGGGTGGAGCTGGCGATCGAGACCAAGCACCCCACGCGGTGGGCGGGTCAGGTGGAGGAGCGGCTCCTGCTGCTCCTGAAGCGGTTCGGACTCGATGCCCCGGCCTCGGCGGCGGATTCCCCGGTGCGCGTGATGAGCTTCTCGGCCCGTTCGCTGCACCGGGTACGGGCCGCCTCGCCGACGCTCCCGACGGTCTATCTGATGCAGTTCGTCTCACCCAGGCTGCGCGACGGGCGGCTGCCCGCGGGTGTCCGGATCGCGGGCCCCTCGATCAGGATCGTGCGCAACCACCCCGCCTACATCGAGCGCCTGAAGCACGCCGGCCACCAGGTGCACGTCTGGACCGTGAACGACACCGACGACGTGGATCTCTGCGCCGACCTGGGCGTCGACGCCATCATCACCAACCGGCCGCGCGCGGTACTGGACCACCTCGGACGCTGATCGAGCGCCGATCGGGCGCTGATTCGTCCGCAGGCCTTGACCCGGCGGCCCGTCTGCCGCATTCTCCGGTCTCGGCCACACCGACGAAATCCAGCCATGTGATTACAGGGAGTGCTCCGGCGCGTTCGGTGCGTGTTCGACCGTGTCGAATGCGTCACTGGGCGGGGACGGGCCGGTTTCCGGTTCAGGCCAGAAGGGCATCCACACCGTGGCGTGGGGCGAAGGAGGTCTCGGGGGTGGCGTTGGTGGTGGCACAGGAAGTGCCCACGTCGTCGAGCATGGCCGTTCCCCATGGCCCTGCGGGCGTGGGGAGAGCAAGGCACCGGATGCGCGAGCAGTTGCGCAACGGCGGTGTGGCGGAACCGGTCATCGACGACGCCGTACTGGTCCTTTCCGAACTCTTGAGCAATGCGTGCAAGCACGGCCGCCCGCTGGGCGACGCCCTCGCCGGCGACGGCGACGTGCGCGCCGCGTGGCAGGTGGACCCGCGCGGCCGGCTGGTCGTGGAGGTCACGGACGGCGGCGGCCCGACCCGTCCGACGCCGGCGACCCCCTCCGTCACCGCGCACGGCGGCCGCGGGCTGAACATCATCACCGCGCTCGCCGACGACTGGGGCGTACGGGACGACGCGCGCGGCGAGGTCACGGTCTGGGTCGTCGTCCACGACGACGTGCACGACCCGGACGCCGGACATCGGCGCGACGACTTCGCCACCCGGATCGCGGCACCGGCGGTGTCGGAGATCCCCGGCCTGGACTTCGCGGACGCCGTCGAAGAGGCGGGCTGACCCCGCCGACTTCGGCACGGCGCCATTCGCCCCTGCGAGGCGCGGAGGCGTGGAGGCGGGCCGGGCCGACTCCCGTCGTCGGGCCTCGCAGGGGTCCCGGGCTTCGCGCAGCCGTCCGTCACAGGCTCACCGAGGCCCACCCCACCCCCTGTCCACAGACGCCCCGTTGTCCACAGGGTCCCGTCGGTCACCGCGCGAACGGCTAGGCTCGCGCCGTACGAGATGAGCCGCCCACCGGGAGACACCCACGATGGCCAAGAAGCGACCCCAGACGAAGGCCAAGCGCCCGCAGGCCACCGCCGGAGAGATCCCGGTCGTCGGTGCCCGCGAACCCTGCCCCTGCGGCAGCGGCCGCCGCTACAAGGCGTGCCACGGCCGAGCGGCCGCGCAGGCCACGACCGCGCTGGTGCACCGCCCCTTCGAGGGGCTGCCCGGCGAGTGCGACTGGGTGGCCCTGCGGGAGCTGGTCCCGGCGGCCACGGTGGAGCTGACCCTGCGGGACGGCCTGCCCGAGGGCGTCCCCTCCGTCACCCTGGCCACGGTGCTCCCGATGGCCTGGCCGGCCCTGCGCCGCGACGACGGCTCGGTCCTGCTCGGCCTGCAGAACGACACGGCGTCGGGCGACATCAGCCGCGACCTCGCCGACACCCTCCAGCAGGCGCTGGAGGCCGCGCCGGGCACCCCGGTGCAGGGCCGCCGCGCGCCGGCCGAGGGTCCCCGGCTGCAGGACCTGCTCGCCCCCGAGGGGGCGTTCGAGCCGGAGGTGCACACGGGCTTCGAATTCTGGGTGCCGGACCCGGACAACGCCACGCCGGAGGTGACCGCCTCCCTGGAGCGGGCCAACGCCGCGGCCATCCCGACCGTCCGGCTGCAGAGCGTGGACGCCGCGTACTGGTGCGAGACGTCGGACAAGAACCACCTGCGCTGGGTCATGCCGCACGAGGAGGAGCGGCTTCTGGACGCTCTCGCGCGGCTGCACGCGGCGAGCCGGTCGTCGCTCGGCGAGGGCACCCGCCTCGTCGGCTCCTTCCGCGCCCACGGGCTCACCGTGCCGGTGTGGGACCTGCCGAGCGAGGTCACCGCGCAGGACGTCGAGAAGCCCGCCGCCGAGTTCGGTGAGCGGCTCGCCGAGGCACTGGCCGCGGACGCTCCGCTCACGCACGACGAGCGCCGGGCGCGCGGCGGCCTGACCAACCGGCAGGTGACCCTCAGCTGACGCGCGGCGGCACGGGCCGGCCCGGCTGACCGACCGGTCAGCCGGAGCGCCCGCCGTGGAGTGGGTGACTCCGGTCACAACTCACGGCGCGGACAAGCCAGTCGGTGACCGGAAAACAGGAGATCGAATTTGCTAACTGCCGATCTCTTGTTACCGTTCGAGTAGCCCGGTTGCTGGTGCATCCCCCGTCGCCAGCAACCGGGTCTTTCCATGTCGCGAGTCGCGCACGCACCGCGACCGGCCGTCAACTCGCCGTTCCCGCAGGTGAGTTGCTTCCACCGCGGTCGGGGTTCCCGACGAAGCCGTTGCTTCCGCTACTCCCGGCGCCCGCGCCGCCCTCGCTCTCCGGACCGCGCCCGGTATCCCTGTTGCTGCCGGTGCGCAGCAGCAGTGGCCCGTACCCGGCCCGGCTCGCGAACTCCGCGACCGCGGTGTATCCGGCCAATCCGCCCCGCGCGCGTTCCCGGGGTGTCTCGCAGGTGCCCGGCGCGTCCTCGGCGCTCACGGCGCACCGCATCCGCAGGCTGCGCCCGTCGGGCCCCATGAGGCTCAGCACGGCCTCCAGCCGGTCACCGGTGGCGTTGCGGTAGTAGGTCCGGGCCCAGGTCTCCGGCCCCTGGGCCAGGACGCAGGTCTGCGCCTCGACGCCTTCGGGCGAGGTGAGTTCGGGCCCGCAGCGCACGGCCGTGGCCGGACCGGGCGGCAGCGGCGAGCGGGGAGAGGCGGCCCCACTCGGCGCGGGGGCGCCACCGGCGCCGTCGGAGGCCTTGGAGTCATCGCCCTGCGAGAGGAGGCGGACGGCCGCGGGAGTCTCCGGCCCGGGGTCGGGCGGCGGCCCCGCGGACGCCACGGCGAACGGCAGCACCACCGCGCAGACCACGACGCCGACGAGGCCGTACAGACGGACGCGCCGGCGGTCCGGCCCCCCACGGCGCGGCCCGGCGCGGTGCAGGCCGGCGCGGCGCGGCGCGGCGGCACGGTGCTCCCCTGCATGAAGCGGCATGGTCCGGACGATAACGACGAAGGCCGGGCACACCCTCCGCGCGCGCCGGACACCCCTACAACTCGGGCGCGCTCACACCCGTACGAGTGAGGGCGTCGACGGCCGCGTCCACCACGGCCTCCACGTCGGGCACCCAGGGCGAGGCGGAGCCGGGCAGCGGTGCCCGCTCCCAGCGGACGGCGCCACCGCCGGTCTCGGACGGCGGCAGCGCGAGGTAGCCGCCCTCGCCGTGGAACCGCAGGGATCCGGGGACGAAGTCCTTGGCGTAGAGCAGCTCGCCCAGCTGCTCCATGGAGTAGGGGCGCACCAGCAGTGACCAGCGGGTGGGCGAGGCGACGACCGGGCCGATCCGCAGGCCGGCGCGGTCGAGCGCGGCCAAGGCGTGGGCGGCCGGCAGGGCGGGCAGCGAGACCGCGCACGGGGCGCCGCCGCCGGTGGCCAGGACGATCGGCGCGGAGGGCCGGTTGCTCCACCACCAGCGCACCATGCGCGCGTCGGTGGTGGCCGCGAGGAGACCGGGGTCGAAGGGATGCGCGCCCGGCACCGTGCACTCGGGATCGGGGCAGCCGCAGCGGGACCGCGCCTGCGGGTCCGCCGCCACGCCCGGGAGTACGGGCCACTGCCATTGCGTCGCGTAGGTCAGGGCCGCGCCGATCAGCTCAGGCCGCCCGTCGTCGTGCCGGGACAGGAGCCTGCGTCGCCTTCCGAGGATCTCGCGCATGAGCGCTCGTTCCTTTCCGTTGCACGCCTGGCAACACCGTGGTCACTCACACCATGTGTCGAGCATTCGCTGTGCGTAGCTTGGTGGCGCATCACATCCGTGCCGCGGGACGACCCCCACACCAGGGCGCGCTCCCCCGAGCGGCACCCTGCCGGGGAACACCTCTGCCCAAGGGCAGGGGAAACCCCTGTGGGTCGAGCACTGACTGCGTCCGTGACGGTTCCGTCCACACTGCGTCTGGCAAAAGCATGGGCGTGGCGCGGGGGTGGCGAAGTCTGGCGTTTGCCGTTCCGCGTATTTCTCTCCGCCTCCGCCACGGGAGGATGGGGCACGGTCGTCGGTGGATAGGACGCCCGGGTCCGTCGCCAGGTTCCGGGTGGCCCCCAACCACCCCCGGCCTTCTCCGAGTACGTACCCATCACGACCGCTGTGACGCTCCGTGAAGCACCCCCAGTCGACCGCAACAAGCCGTCCTCTGGGGCAGTTTCAAGCCAATCTAGTTTTTCCGCAAGAGTTCCGGAAGGAGGCCGCTCGCACCCCACGGACACCAGGAATCCCGGCAGGACAATGCTGGACATCCCCTTACGAGTGCGTGTACATGTGGAGACACTGCTAGCGGCGCAGAATGACATGGGGGTTTGCGATGCTTTTGAGCAGTAAGCGCCGGTCGGAAAGCCGGACACCATGAACGCCCCGCACCCTCCGAAAGTGGCCGGAATCGATTCAGCGGTCCCGTCCCCCGCACACACTGTCGCGTCCGCCGCCCCCGACGCTGCCCCGGCCGCCCCGCCGAACACCACGGACGCCGCTGCCGCCGCCGACGCCCCGGGCAAGAACTCTGCCCCCGGGACCCTCCTCCAGGACCGGCTGGCCGGCTGGGTCTCGGACCTCACGACCCTGCACGAACTGACCGAGCGCCTGATCCGTACGGACACCCTCTCCGACGGCCTCCAGGAGTTGCTGCGCGCCGGAGCCGCCCTGGTGGGCGCCCGGCGCGGTCTCGTCATCCTGGAACCGGCCGACGGACTCGGCCCGGACACCACCATCGGCCTCGGGCTGGCCCGCGCCGACCTCGGCCACATCGAGACCGTGCCCCGGACCTCCCTGTCCTACGGGCGGATCCTGGACGGGCTGCCGGTCGGCGAGGACGGGGTCGCCGAGCCCGACCTGCTGGCCGAGAAGGGCCTCGACCCGCGCCACCGCGAGGTCGCCGCCCGCCTCGGCTACGCCGCCAGCTACGCGCTCCCGCTCTCCGCCGAGGGCACCGGACGTCTCGGCGCCGCCGCGTGGCTCTACGACGAACCCGCCGAACCGGACGAGCACCAGCGCCACCTGGCCGGCCTCTACGTCCGGTACGCCGCGCACCACCTGACCCGCCTCCTGGAAGTCGAGCGCACGCGCGCGTGCATGGCGACGATGGCCGAGGAGCTGCTGCCCTCCCGCCTGCCGCGGGTGCCCGGCGTCCAGCTCGCCGCCCGGCACCGCACCGGCCCGCTCGGCGGCGGCGACTGGTACGACGCGCTGCCGCTGCCGGACGCCGCGCTCGGTCTCTCCGTCGGCTCCGTCACCGGGGCCGGGCCCAGCGCGGTCGCCGCGATGGGGCGGCTGCGCGCCTCGCTGCGGGCGTACGCCGTGATGGAGGGCGAGGACCCGGTCGCGGTCCTGTCCGACCTGGAGCTGCTGCTGCGCCTGACCGAGCCCGCCCGTTCGGCCACCGCGCTGTTCGGCTACTGCGAGCCCGCGCTGCGCCGGATCACCCTGGCCGGTGCCGGGCACAGCCCGCCGCTGCTGATCGGGGAGCGGCGCACGGAGTTCGTGGAGACCTCCGTCTCGGCGCCGCTCGGCATGCTCGCCTGCTGGGAGGCGCCCAGCGTGGAGCTGCAGGCCGAAGCGGGAGAGACGGTTCTGCTGTACACGGACGGGCTGCTGCACCGTACGGGGGACCGGGCCGACCGCGCCTTCGCCCGGCTGCACGCGGCCGCCGCCGGTGTACCGAGGGCCGCGCGCCACGATCCGGACGCGGTCGCCGACCACGTCCTGCGCACCGTGCTGCCGGACGGGAAGGCCGACGCGGACTCCGAGGAGGACGTCGTCCTGCTGGCCGTCCGGTTCGAATAACGGACACTGACGCCTCGGAGGCCATGGATAACGGACGGTAGCCACTCCCCGGTAACAGGCCCTTCGCCCCTGGGCCCCCTTCCGTACGACCGTACGATGGGGGTGGTCCAGTGCCGTATCGAGGAGGATGACCGTGGCGGAGGAGCTCACCCAGGAGAACCCGGAGACCCCGGAGACCCCGGAAGCCGTGCTTGAGGACGCCGCTGACGCGGACGGCGACGAGCCGGTCAAGCAGCGCAAGAACGGCCTGTACCCGGGCGTGTCCGACGAGCTGGCCGAGAACATGAAGTCCGGCTGGGCCGACACGGAGCTGTACGACCTGGAGCCCATCGCCCAGGCAGCCGAGACCGCCACCCGCCGCGCCGCGCTGTCCGCCCGCTTCCCGGGTGAGCGCCTGGTGATCCCCGCGGGCAACCTGAAGACCCGGTCGAACGACACGGAGTACGCCTTCCGCGCCTCGGTCGAGTACGCGTACCTGACCGGGAACCAGACGGAGGACGGCGTCCTGGTCCTGGAGCCCAGGGGCGACGGCCACACCGCGACGATCTACCTCCTGCCCCGCTCCGACCGTGAGAACGGCGAGTTCTGGCTCAGCGGCCAGGGCGAGCTGTGGGTCGGCCGCCGCCACTCCCTCACCGAGGCCGGGAAGCTGTACGGCATCCCCGCCTCCGACGTCCGCGAGCTGCCGGACAGCCTGCGCGAGGCCACCGGCCCCGTACGCGTCGTGCGCGGCCACGACGCCGGCATCGAGGCCGCCCTCACCGACAAGGTCACCGCCGAGCGCGACGAGGAACTGCGCGTCTTCCTCTCCGAGGCCCGCCTCGTCAAGGACGAGTTCGAGATCGGCGAGCTGCAGAAGGCCGTCGACTCCACCGTGCGCGGCTTCGAGGACGTCGTGAAGGTCCTCGACAAGGCGGAGGCGACCAGCGAGCGCTACATCGAGGGCACCTTCTTCCTCCGCGCGCGCGTGGAGGGCAACGACGTCGGCTACGGCTCCATCTGCGCCGCCGGCCCGCACGCCTGCACCCTGCACTGGGTCCGCAACGACGGCCCGGTCCGCTCCGGCGACCTGCTGCTGCTCGACGCGGGCGTGGAGACGCACACGTACTACACGGCGGACGTCACGCGCACGCTGCCGATCAACGGCCACTACAGCGAGCTGCAGAAGAAAATCTACGACGCGGTGTACGACGCCCAGGAGGCCGGCATCGCGGCCGTCAAGCCGGGCGGCAAGTACCGCGACTTCCACGACGCCTCCCAGCGCGTGCTGGCCGAGCGGCTGGTCGAGTGGGGCCTGGTCGAGGGCCCGGTCGAGCGGGTGCTGGAGCTGGGCCTGCAGCGCCGCTGGACGCTGCACGGCACCGGTCACATGCTCGGCATGGACGTCCACGACTGCGCCGCCGCGCGGGTGGAGTCCTACGTCGACGGCACCCTGGAGCCCGGCATGGTGCTCACCGTCGAGCCGGGACTGTACTTCCAGGCCGACGATCTGACCGTGCCCGAGGAGTACCGGGGCATCGGCGTCCGCATCGAGGACGACATCCTCGTCACCGCGGACGGCAACCGGAACCTGTCCGCCGGGCTGCCGCGCCGGTCGGACGAGGTCGAGGAGTGGATGGCGGCGCTGAAGGGCTGACGCACCAACGACGGCCGGGCACCTTCGCGGGGGCCGGGCGGGGGGGGTCGCCCGGGGGTTGCGGGGGGGGAGACCGCCCCCCCCCGCGCGGCCACCCCCCCCCGGTTGTTTTTTTTGAAAATCACCCCACCGCCGGTA
>NZ_JBHJVQ010000009.1:122523-203650 GCF_042263835.1 Streptomyces sp. NPDC056128
CTCGTGGTCCGGGTTTTTTTTATAACCCCCCCCCACCGCGGGCCGGGCACCTTCGCGGTGCCCGGCCGTCGTCGTACGCCTGGTCTTGCCGTCGGGTCAGACCGCCACCAGCGGCGCGTCCTCCCGCCACTTGAGGATCTTGTCGAAGCTCACCACTGCGCCGTTCCGCCCCGGCTCGTTGCCGATCTGGACGTGGTCCGCCAGTTCCCGGATGAGACACAGGCCGCGCCCGCTCTCGGCGTCCGCGGAGACCGGGCGGCCCACACTCCCCGGCCGGCCCGGCGCGGCGGCGGGGAACCCGGGGCCGGTGTCGGAGACCTCGATGTGGCAGCGCTCGCCGTCCAGGTAGGCCGTGACGCGGTAGGCATCCGTGAGGCCGCCCGCGCCGTCGTCCCCGCCGTGCTCGACGGCGTTGGCGCAGGCCTCGCTCAGGGCTACGGAGAGATCGAAGGAGATGTCCGGGTCGACGCCCGCGCTCTCCATGGTGCCGATCAGCAGGCGGCGGGCCAGGGGCACGCTCGCAGCCTCGCGCCGCAAATGGAGTGACCACCAGATGCTCATGCTCCAGCCTCCCGGCCGCGGCTCGACATACCGTTACGTATTGCCCCTCACACCCCGGTGTAAGCACGCGCGGGCCGTGACACCCCTCATCTGGCGGATGTGTCCCCGTCGTGCGCCGGTGTATGTGGCACCGCGCGCCCCAGAGAGTGATCTTCCGGTTCACTTCGGGTCGTACGGCATCTTGTGGACCTGCCGTACGGGGCGGGGGGCGTCAGTGCGATGATGAGCCCGCCATGACTGCCCCCCACCCGCCAACGGCGCGCTCCGGGAACGATCTCCGGATCCTGCGGGCCGCGGTGTTCGCCGCGGTCTGCGTCGTGCTGGCCGCGGCGGGGCACACCCTCGCCTCCTGCGCCACCGTTCCGCTGTGGTCGCTGGGCGCCGGATTCCTCGGGGCGGTCGTGGTCGCCGCGCCCCTCGCCGGCCGGCTGCGCTCGCTGCCCGGCATCGTGGCGCTGCTCACCGTCGGACAGACCGCGCTGCACGTCCTGTTCGGACTGGGCCAGCACGGCACCACCGCGGTCACGGCATCCGGTACGGCCGCCGGGGCCGCCGGCGCGACGGGCGGGCTGTCCGACGCCTCTCTGGTCCAGCAGGCGGCACGGCTGGTCTGCGGGACCACGGCGGCGGCGATCAGCCCGGCCCAGGCCCAGCGGATCCTCGACGACGCCCGGGTCGCGCCGGACGCCGCCACCGGCGCCACGCACCATCCCGCCGACGCGCTGGCCGGCGCCGGCGACTCCGCCTCGCTGCTGCCGTCCCTGCCGATGCTGCTCGGCCACGTCCTCGCGGCCCTGGCCGCCGGCTGGCTGCTGCGCCGCGGGGACCTGGCACTGGCCCGGCTCGTCGAACTGTCGGCGCACTCGGCGCACTCGATGGCCGAGGGAGCGCTCGTACGCGCCCTGCGCGCGGCGCTCTCCCTGGTGCGCGCCCTGCACGCCGGGCTCGCCGGCGCCCCCGGTACGGGCCCGCGCCCGCCGCGGCCCGCCCTGCTGGCGCCGCCGCGGCCCCGTACCACCGCACTCCAGCACACGGTGATCAGGCGCGGCCCGCCGAGCGACGTGTTCGCCCTCGCCGCCTGACACGACACGACCACCACCCCGCTTCCACCGAGGAGTACGGAGGGGCCGTCGTCGTGCGGCACGCGCGCGTGCGCGCATCCCTCTCCTCACCCGCACCGGTGCGGTACCGGTGCCCACTCGAAGCGGAGTGCTCCGTCCATGAAGACTATGAAGGCTTCCCGTGTCGCCGCCGTCGGCGCCGTCTCCGGCATCGCCGTCCTCGCCCTGTCCGCCCCCGCCTTCGCGCACGTCAGCGTGCAGCCGGAGGGCACGGCCGCCAAGGGCGGCTACGCGGTCGTCGACTTCAAGGTCCCCAACGAACGCGACAACGCCTCCACCACCAAGCTGGAGGTCAACTTCCCCATGGACCAGCCGCTCGCCTCCGTGATGCCGCAGCCGGTCCCCGGCTGGAAGGCCGAGGTCACCAAGTCCAAGCTGGACAAGCCGATCGAGTCGCACGGCAAGCAGCTCACCGAGGCCGTCTCCAAGGTGACCTGGACCGCCGAGGGCAAGGGCGTCGAGCCCGGCTACTTCCAGAAGTTCCCGGTCTCCCTCGGCACGCTGCCCGAGGACGCCGACCAGATGGTGTTCAAGGCCATCCAGACGTACTCCAACAAGGAGGTCGTGCGCTGGATCGAGGTGCCGCAGGAGGGCCAGGAGGAGCCCGAGAACCCGGCGCCCGTGCTGGAGCTGGCCGCCGCCGAGGACGACGCCCACGGCGCGGCGGACTCGTCGGACGACAAGGCCGGGAACGACGCCGAGTCGGCCGCCAAGGACACCGCCACCGAGGCCTCCGCCGACGACGGCTCCGGTGACGGCAGCGACACCACCGCCCGGGTCCTCGGCATCGTCGGCATCGTCGTCGGCGCGGCGGGCGTCGGCTACGGCGTGCTGGCGGGCCGCCGGCGCGACTCCGGCGCGTCGGCGTAACGACGCCCGCGCCGGTGCGTCGACGCCACCCCGTCGGCGCATCCTCATGTCCGGTGCGCGCCGTTCCGTCGGTCCGACGGACCCCGGCGCGCACCGGTGCACCTCACATCTGGGACATTTTTCTATGCGCAAGAAGACGTTCGCCGCGGCGGCCCTGCTCGCCGCCGCCTCCCTGACCCTGTCCGCCTGCGGCAGCGGCGCCGACAGCGACAAGCCGGTCACCGTGGTCTCCGAGGACACCGCCCAGCAGGCCGCCACCGTCCTCGACAAGCCCTTCGAGAAGCCCGACCTCGTCCTCACCGACACCCAGGGCAAGAAGTACGACTTCCGCGAGCAGACCGCCGGACGGCCCACGCTGGTCTACTTCGGCTACACGCACTGCCCCGACGTCTGCCCGCTGACCATGAACAACATCGCCGTGGCCAAGAAGCAGCTGTCGCAGGCCGAGCAGGACAAGCTCCGGATCGTGTTCGTCAGCACCGACCCGGAACGGGACACCCCGGCCGCGCTGGGCAAGTGGCTCAAGGGCATCGACCCGCAGATCGTCGGCCTGACCGGCGACTTCGACACCATCCAGGCCGGCGCCCGCACCCTCGGCATCTCGATCGACCCGCCGACCAAGGACAAGAACGGCAAGATCGTCTCGACCCACGGCACCCAGGTCGTCGCCTTCTCCCCGAAGTCCGACGCGGGCTACGTCCTCTACGGCGAGGACGCCACGGTCGACGACTACACCAAGGACCTCCCCAAGCTCGTGAAGGGGCAGAACCCGTGAGCGGCCGCGGCACCCGCCCCGCCCTCGCCGCCCTCGCGGTGATCGGCACGCTGGCCCTCGCGGGCTGCGGCGGCTCGGACTCCGGCTCCGCGGCCTCCGGCGCCTCCGGGGCCGAACTCTCGGTCGGCGCCGCCTACATACCGCAGCCGGTCTCCGCCTCGATGGCGGCCGGGTTCCTCACCATCACCAACGAGGGCGACTCGGACGACGAACTGACCTCGGTCACCAGCGGGGCGGGCGACGTCACCGTGCACGAGACCGTCGACGGGACGATGAAGGAGGTGGACCGCCTCAAGATCCCCGCACACGGTCAACTCGTGTTCAAGAGCGGCGGAAACCACCTGATGTTCGAGAAGCTGAAGCAGCAGCCGAAGCAGGGCCAGTCGGTCACCGTCGAACTGCACTTCGCCCAGTCCGACCCCGTCACGGTCAAGGTGCCCGTGAAGGCGGCCACCTACCAGCCCACCGACTCACACTCCGCACACACCGGAAACTGACCGGACACCGAGGGAGGGACCACCTTGACGCAGACCATCGCCCCGCGCTTCCGGACCCTGGTGCTGCTGCTCCTGGCCGCGGCCTGCGCGCTGCTCGCCGGCGCCGGACCGGCCTCCGCGCACGCCGCCCTGACCGGCAGCGACCCCCAGCAGGGGGCGGTGGTCGACCGGGCTCCGGCCCAGGTGTCGCTCACCTTCTCCGAGTCGGTCTCCGTGGACGACGACTCGCTGCGCGTCCTGGACCCCAAGGGCAAGCGCGTCGACGACGGCAGCCCGTCCGGCACGGGCGGCACGACGTACTCCGTGAAGCTGCACACCGGGTTGCCCGACGGCACCTACACGGTGACCTACCAGGTGGTCTCCGCCGACAGCCACCCCGTCGCCGGCGCCTACACCTTCTCCGTCGGAGCCCCGTCCGACACCTCGGTCTCCGTCTCCGGCCAGGAGGCGGGCGGCGGGTTCGTCGGCGCCCTCTACGGCTTCGGCCGGTACGTGTCGTACGCCGGGTTCGCCGTGCTGGTGGGCGGCGCCGCCTTCGTGCTGGCCTGCTGGCCGCGCGGCTCCGGGGTCCGCGTCGTACAGCGGGTCGTCGTCTCCGGGTGGCTCGCACTGACCGCCGCCACCCTCATGCTCCTGCTGCTGCGCGGCTCCTACACCGGTTCCGGGAAGGCCGGTGACATCGTCGACCTGAACCTGCTCGGCGAGGTGCTGCAGACCAAGACCGGCGCCGCGCTGGTCTCCCGGCTGCTGCTGCTCGCGGCCGCCGCGCTGTTCGTCGCCGTGCTCTTCGGCGCCTACGACAAGCGGGAGGACGAGGAGAAGCGGGACCTCACCTTCGGGCTCGCGGTGGGCGGAGCCGTCGTCGCGGCGGGCCTCGCGGCGACCTGGGCGATGTCCGAGCACGCCTCCGTGGGCCTCCAGGCGGGCCTCGCCATGCCGGCCGACATCGTCCACCTGATCGCCGTGGCCACCTGGCTCGGCGGACTCACCGCCCTGCTCGTCGCGCTGTACCGCGGCCCCGCGGACACACCGGTCCCGGCCGTCGCCGTACACCGGTTCTCGCGCGTCGCCTTCGGCAGCGTGGTCGCGCTGGTGGTGACCGGTACGTACCAGTCCTGGCGCCAGCTGGGCTCCTGGTCGGCCTTCACCGACACGCGGTACGGACAGCTGCTCCTCCTCAAGATCGGGCTCGTCGCGGTGCTGGTCGGCATCGCCTACCTCTCGCGCCGGTGGACCGCGCAGCTGGCGGGGGCCGCGGCACCGGGCGTGGTCCGGCAGCGGGAGCAGGGGGAGAAGCGCGAGAAGGGTCAGAAGGGTCAGAAGGGCGAGCAGGCGGAGAAGGAGCGGGTGGGCGCGTCGTCCGGCCGCGGGAACGAGAAGGCGAAGGGTTCCGAGAAGGCGGCGGCCTCCGACAAGGCGGCCGGTGGCTCGAAGGGGTCCGGGGGTGCCAAGGGGGCCGGTACGGGTGCCAAGGGGGCCGGTACGGGTGCCAAGGCGGGCGCCAATGGGGCCGGAGCTGGGAAGGGCTCCGGGGCCGCGAAGAACGCCGGGGCCGGGAAGGGCTCGGGGTCCGGGAAGGGCTCGGGGTCCGGGAAGGGCTCCAGCGCCGCGAACGGCTCCGGCGGCTCCCAGCGTGCCGCTCAGCTCGCCCGGCAGCGCGCGGCCGTGGACGCCGCCCGGCAGAAGCGGCAGCGGGACGCCGACCCGAACCGTTTCGGACTGCGCCGCTCCGTGCTCGCCGAGGCGGGCGTCGCCGTCGTCCTGCTGGCCGTCACCACCGTGCTGACCCAGACCGAGCCGGGCCGGACGGAGCAGGAGGCCAAGGCCACCGGCGCCTCCTCCGCCACCACCCCCGCACCGTCCACCGGCGCGGTGACGCTGGACATGCCCTTCGACACCGGCTCCCAGAACGGCAAGGGCGTCGTACGGGTCGAGCTCGACCCCGCCCGGGTCGGCGCCAACGACCTGCACCTCTACGTCGAGCGCCCGGACGGGACCGCCTTCGACATACCCGAGGTGAAGGTCGCCCTGACCCAGGAGGCCAAGGACATCGGGCCGCTGGCCGTCGCCCCGGACCACATCACCACCGGCCACTGGTCGGCGAGCGGAGTGCAGATCCCGATCGGCGGCGACTGGGAAGTCTCGGTGACCGTGCGGACCTCCGACATCGACCAGGTGACCGTCTCCAAGAACGCGCAGATCGGCTGAACCGCACCATGTCTGACCAGTCCACACCGGAAGCTACGAACGCCGAGACCGCCGCCCGCGAGGGCATCTCGCGTCGGCGGCTGCTCGGCACCGCCGGTGCCACGGGGCTCGTACTCGGCGCGGCCGGCGGCGCCACCGGCTACGCCGCCGCCCCCTCCACGGCGGCCGCCCCGCTCACCTCGCTGGGCAGCGGGCGGGCGATGTTTCACGGGAAACATCAGCCCGGCATCACCGACCCCATGCAGGCGTGCGGTCATCTCGTCGCCTTCGACCTGGCGGCCGGCGCCGGCCGCAAGGAGGCCGCCGCGCTGCTGCGCCGCTGGTCCGACACGGCACGCCGGCTGATGGCGGGCGAGCCGGCCGGAACCCGTGACACGGACGTGGCCCGGGACTCGGGGCCGTCCTCGCTGACCGTCACCTTCGGCTTCGGGCACAGCTTCTTCGGCCGGACCGGCCTGGACGGGCAGCGCCCGGTCGCCCTCGACCCGCTCCCCGACTTCTCCTCCGACCACCTCGACAAGAACCGCACCAACGGCGACCTGTGGGTGCAGATCGGGGCGGACGACTCCCTGGTGGCCTTCCACGCCCTGCGCGCGCTCCAGCGGGACGCCGGGGCCGCCGCCCGCGTCCGCTGGCAGATGAACGGCTTCAACCGGTCTCCGGGAGCCACCGCCCGCCCCATGACCGCCCGCAACCTCATGGGGCAGGTCGACGGCACCCGCAATCCGAAGCCGTCCGAGCCCGACTTCGACCGGCGGATCTTCGTCCCCGAAGAGCCGGGGAAGAACGAGCGGGCCTGGATGGCGAACGGCTCCTACGCCGTCGTACGCCGGATCCGCATGCTCCTCGACGACTGGGAGAAGCTCTCGCTCAAGGGCCAGGAGGACGTGATCGGCCGCCGCAAGTCGGACGGGGCGCCGCTGTCCGGGGGCGGCGAGACGACCGAGATGGACCTGGAGAAGACGGACAAGGCGGGGAACCTCGTCGTTCCGATCAACGCCCACGCCCGCATCACCCGGCCCGACCAGAACGGCGGCGCGGCCATGGTCCGCCGCCCCTTCTCGTACCACGACGGCTTCGACGCCGACGGTGTCCCGGACGCGGGCCTGCTCTTCGTCTGCTGGCAGGCCGACCCACTGCGCGGCTTCGTGCCCGTGCAGCGCAAGCTGGACCGGGGCGACGCCCTGTCGCAGTTCATCCGGCACGAGGCGAGCGGCCTGTTCGCGGTGCCGGGCGGGGCCGCGGAGGGTGAGTACGTGGGCCAGCGGCTGCTGGAGGGATGACCCCGGCCGGGGAGTGCGGAAGCCGGGTCTCACCCGCGCGAGGGGCCGTCGTGAGACACGTGAGCCGTGTCTCCCCGGGCCCATTAGGGTGAGGTCATGCCAGCCAGTTACGCGTATCTCGGCCCTGAAGGCACCTTCACCGAAGTCGCCCTGCGCACACTTCCGGAGACGGCGACCCGGGAACTGGTCCCGTACGTCTCGGTCCAGTCCGCGCTCGACGCGGTGCGCACCGGCGAGGCCGAGGCCGCGTTCGTGCCGATCGAGAACTCCGTCGAGGGCGGCATCACCACCACCCTCGACGAGCTGGTCGCCGGCCAGCCGCTGATGATCTACCGCGAGGTGCTGCTGTCCATCACCTTCGCGCTGCTGGTCCGCCCCGGCACCAAGCTGTCGGACGTCAAGACGGTCACCGCCCACCCGGCCGCCCAGCCCCAAGTCCGCAACTGGCTCAAGGCGCACCTCCCGGACGTCGCCTGGGAGTCCGCCGCCTCGAACGCGGACGGCGCCCGCCTGGTCCAGGAGGGGCGGTTCGACGCCGCCTTCGCCGGCGAGTTCGCCGCGGCCCGCTACGGTCTTGAGGTGCTGGAGGCCGACATCCACGACGCGGAGAACGCGCAGACGCGCTTCGTGCTGGTGGGCCGTCCGGCCCGGCCCGCGGCCCCGACCGGCGCGGACAAGACGTCCGTGGTGCTCTGGCAGCGGGACGACCACCCCGGTGGCCTGCGTGATCTGCTGGGCGAGTTCGCCACCCGGGGCATCAACCTGATGCTGCTCCAGTCCCGGCCCACCGGCGCGGGCATCGGCAACTACTGCTTCTGCATCGACGCGGAGGGGCACATCTCCGACCGGCGGGTGGCCGACGCGCTGATGGGGCTGAAGCGGGCCTGCCTCCAGGTGCGCTACCTGGGCTCGTACCCGCGGGCGGAGGTCGGGGTCGCGGACGTGGACGCGCTGCGGCCGGGCACCTCGGACGAGGCGTTCGTCGCGGCCGCGGACTGGGTGGCGCGCTGCCAGGACGGCCGGTTCTGACGGTCGGTTCTGACGGCCGGTGCCTACGTCCCGTACGACCGGTCCTACCTGCTGATTTTCGTTGTCCACAGGAGTTATCCACAGGTCTGCTTCTCGACCTGGGGACAAGTCGACAACGTAACGGCATTCAGTCGACATATCCCCCTACAGCCCCCCACTTCGTCCACAGAGGCCCAAGCCACCCTTCGTCCACCTGTTTCTTGCACCCCATCCTCCGGAGTGACACCGGGTGTCCCGTTTCCACTCGAAAGTGCGGGCCTGGAGGGTTTGGACGGGCCGCCTCCAGGAATTGGGAATGATCACTTCCGTGAGTCCACAGATCTTTCGCACAGCCTGTGGATAACTTTTCCCGACTGTGGATTCCTGTGGACAGTCACGCCTCAAGTCCCGTTCCCCACAAGGAAATCCGGTCAACCCGTCGTCCCCGAGGTGCCTCGTTCCAGGGATGCCGCAGCTTTTCATTGACCGGTCGCACGGAACGTGAGACGCGCGTTCGGCAATAGTGGGTCGAGACCCGTCACCGCACACCGGTAGCCTTGACCGCGTGATTGACCTTCGCCTGCTCCGTGAGGACCCCGACCGTGTGCGCGCCTCTCAGCGCGCCCGTGGAGAGGACGTCGCGCTCGTCGACTCCCTCCTGTCCGCCGACGAGCGACGCAGGTCGTCCGGCGTGCGCTTCGACGAGCTGCGCGCCGAGCAGAAGGGCCTCGGCAAGCTCATCGGCAAGGCCTCCGGGGACGAGAAGGCGGAGCTGCTGAAGCGCGCCGAACAGCTGAAGACCGACGTCAAGACCGCCGACGCCGAACGCGACGCGGCCGACGCCGAGACCCAGGAGCTGCTCCAGCGGCTCGGCAACCTCGTCCACCCCGACGTCCCCGTCGGCGGCGAGGAGGACTTCGTCACGCTGGAGACCCACGGCACGCACCGTGACTTCGCCGCCGAGGGCTTCGAGCCCCGCGACCACCTGGAGCTGGGCCAGCTGCTCGGCGCCATCGACGTCGAACGCGGCGCCAAGGTCTCCGGCTCGCGCTTCTACTTCCTGACCGGCGTCGGCGCGCTCCTGGAGCTCGCCCTGGTCAACGCGGCGATCGCCCAGGCCACGGCCGCGGGCTTCACCCCGATGCTGACCCCGGCGCTGGTCCGCCCCCAGTCGATGGCCGGCACCGGCTTCCTCGGCCAGGCCGCCCAGGACGTCTACCACCTCGACAAGGACGACCTGTACCTGGTCGGCACCTCCGAGGTCCCCCTCGCCGCGTACCACATGGACGAGATCCTCGACGCCGACCGCCTGCCGCTGCGCTACGCCGGCTTCTCGCCCTGCTTCCGCCGCGAGGCGGGCTCGCACGGCAAGGACACCCGGGGCATCTTCCGCGTGCACCAGTTCGACAAGGTCGAGATGTTCTCCTACGTCCTCCCCGAGGACTCGCAGGCCGAGCACCAGCGCCTGCTGGAGTGGGAGAAGCAGTGGCTGACGTCGCTGGAGCTGCCGTTCCGCGTCATCGACGTCGCCTCGGCCGACCTGGGCTCCTCGGCGGCGCGCAAGTACGACTGCGAGGCGTGGATCCCGACCCAGGGCAAGTACCGCGAGCTGACTTCGACCTCGGACTGCACCGAGTTCCAGTCCCGTCGGCTGTCGATCCGGGTCCGCGAGGACAGGAAGGTGCGCCCGCTCGCCACGCTCAACGGCACGCTGTGCGCCGTCCCGCGCACGATCGTGGCGATCCTGGAGAACCACCAGCAGGCCGACGGCTCGGTGCGCGTGCCCGAGGTGCTCCGCCCGTACCTGGGTGGCCGGGAGGTCCTGGAGCCGGTGGCCAAGTGAGCGACACCGCCTCCGCCACGGCCGCCGGTGCCGGTGCCGCCGGGACTTTTCCGTACCGGCTGATCGCGACCGATCTCGACGGCACGCTGCTGCGCGGCGACGACACGATCTCGTCGCGCACCCGGGACGCGCTGGTCGCGGCCACCTCGGCGGGCGCCGCCCACATCGTGGTGACCGGCCGCGCGGTCCCGTGGACCCGGCACATCCTCGACGACCTCGGCTACGACGGTCTGGCCGTCTGCGGCCAGGGCGCGCAGGTCTACCACGCCGGGGAGCACCGGCTGCTGACCTCGGTCACGCTGGACCGCCAGCTGGCCGGGGTGGCGCTGGCCAAGATCGAGGCGGAGACCGGTCCGCTGTACCTGGCGGCGAGCCGCGACGGCTTGGACGGCGACGTCCTGGTCGGCCCGGGGTACGAGGTCGGCGGTGATCTGCCGGCGGTGCCCTTCACCGACGCCTCGGACCTGTGGTCGGCGCCGCTGAACAAGATCTACATCCAGCATCCGACCCTGTCGGACGACGAGCTGGCCGAGGCGGCCCGGCGCACCGCGGGCGGCTTCGTCACGGTCACCATGGCGGGCGCGGGCATCGTCGAACTGCTCCCCCTCGGCCTGTCCAAGGCGACCGGGCTGTCGCTGGCGGCCCGTCGGCTCGGCCTGAAGGCGGCGGACACGATCGCCTTCGGCGACATGCCCAACGACGTCCCGATGTTCGGCTGGGCCGCCCGCGGCGTGGCGATGGCCAACGCCCACGAGGAGCTGAAGGCGGTGGCCGACGAGGTGACGTCCTCGAACGACGAGGACGGCATCGCGGTGGTCCTGGAGCGCCTGTCGGGCTGACCCGCCCGGCACGGAGCCCACGAGCCGGACGGCGCCGACGTCCCCGTCGGTCGGCCCACGCGAGGCGACCCGCGTGCTCGAAGCGGCCGCCCGATGCGCCGGCGCCGTCCGGCCTCATGCATCCACCACAATGCCGCCGCGGCAAGCCGGGCGCCACCGAATAGAGGCGGACATACGCCGCGTCAGCTCCGGCGCCACCTACGGCGTCTGCCCTTGCTGAAGAACCAGCCCGCGGGCGGCTCGTCGGAGCGCCACGGCTGCGGCTCCGGCTTCTCGCGGCGCCAGCGGGCGGCGAGCATCCGGGAGCGGGCCGAGGGCTCGAAGGTGCCGGCCTCGCGCACGAACTCCTCGTCCAGGACGAGGCCGTCCCAGGCGTCGTCTCCGGCGCTGTGCTCCGCGCCGCTCCTGGTGGCTTCCTCGCCGCCGTCCCGCGGCCGTCCGTGGCCGTCCTGCTGAGGTGTCTGGCCCGCCATCCCGGTCCTCCCAGCCCCGCGACGCCCGTCTGTTTCCCGTACTCGTCCCGGCCCAGTGTGCCCGGGCCGGGGTGAAGGCCCCGTCAGGTCGAGCCACGCCGGGTCAAGTCCCGGTCGGCCCGGGGCCCGCTCACTCCTCCCCGGCGAGCGTCAGCGACCTCAGCTTCTGGCCCGCGTACCAGGTGGCGAGGACGGTCACGCCCACCAGCAGCGCCGTGGCTGTCGGCAGGCCGACGTCCGAGGTCACCAGGTTTCCGTCGGCGACCTTCTGGGCCACCGCCAGGGACCACTGCTGGACGCTCAGCGTGCGGGCGCCCGGCACCAGGGAGCCGAACAGGGCCTCCCAGACGAGGGCGTAGACGAGCCCGAAGACCACCGCGTGCCGGGACACCGTGCCCAGCAGCAGGAACAGGGCGGCGTAGGCGATGGAGGCGACCAGCGCGGCGATCGTGTAGGCGACGGCGATCTGCTGGCCGTTGCCGTTCAGGATCAGGCCGGCGAGGAACGTGGGTACGGCGGAGAAGACCATCGTCACCGCTATGGCGACGATCAGCTTGGTGAAGATGATCGTCGGCCGTTTGATCGGCTTGGACAGCAGGTACACCACCGAGCCGTCGTCGATCTCCGGACCGATCGCACCGGTGCCGGCGATGACGCCGATGATCGGCACCATGGTGGCCAGGGCGAACCCGCCCAGCACGTCCGCCGCGGTCTGGTCGTCGGCTCCGGCGAGCGCGCGCACCGCGACGGCGATGACGAGCAGCAGCAGGGGCAGCGCGCCGAGGATGAGGGCCCGGCGGCGGCCGAGCAGGGCTCGGTAGGTGAGCCGGGCGACTGTGGGGTCGTACATTCTTCGGCCTCCTACGCCGCGACGAGGTACGAGAAGACGGACTCGAGGGACTCGTCGGACGGCGAGACCGTGAACAGCCGGATGCCGTGGTCGCGGGCGACCTTGGGCAGCAGGGCCGTGAACCGTCCGAAGTCGACGGCCTGGACGCGCAGCGCGCCCTCGGCGAGGTCGACCTCGATGCCGGACGTCGACGGGTCGGCGATCAGCGCGGCCGCGAGAGCACGGTCGTCGCTGGAGCGCACCAGGTAGCGGTGCGGCCGGTCGGTCATCAGGCGGCGGATCTTGCGGAAGTCGCCACTGGCCGCGTGGCGTCCGGCGACGATCACCTCGATGTGCCAGGCGAGCTGTTCGACCTCTTCGAGGATGTGCGAGGAGAACAGCACGGTGCGGCCCTCGTCGCCCATGCGCCGCAGCAGGTTCATCAGCTGCATGCGCTGGCGCGGGTCCATGCCGTTGAACGGCTCGTCGAGCAGGAGCAGGGACGGCTGGTGGACGAGGGCGGAGGCCATCTTCACGCGCTGCCGCATGCCCTTGGAGTACGTGGCGATCTTGCGGTCCTGCGCGTACTCCATCTCCACGGTGGAGAGGGCCTCCTGGGCGGCCTTGGCGCCCAGGCCGTGCAGTTCGGCGTTGGCCAGGACGAACTCGCGGCCGGTGAGGAAGTCGTACATCGCCTCCCGCTCGGGGACGATGCCGATGTGCTTGTAGATGGCCTCGTTGCGCCAGACCGGCCGGCCGTCGAGGGTGACGCTGCCGGTGGAGGGGGCGAGGAAGCCGCCCATCATGTTGATGAGGGTGGACTTTCCCGCGCCGTTGGGGCCGAGGAGGCCGGTGACGCCGGGGCCGATCGTCATGGTGATGTCGTTGACGGCGACCACATTGCCGAACCAGCGGGAGACGTGGTCGATGCTGAGGGTGCTCACAGTCCCACCTTCTTGTAGCGGCGCATCAGCAGGCCGTAGGTGCCGGCGATCAGGCCCAGGGTGACGAGGACGAAGACCAGGCCCTCGCCGTTGCTCGGGCCGACCCCGCCCGGGAAGGCCGAGGTGGCGCCCAGGAAGGCGGACTGCACCCCGTCGATGAGGGTGATGGGCGAGAACAGGCCGATCCAAGAGACGGCCCCGGAGCTGCCCTGGACGTCAGCGATCGCCTGGAGCGTGGAGACCGCGCCGTAGGTGATGGTCAGGACGGCGATGACGGCGGCGATGCCGAAGCCGCGGCGCGGGGTGACCGAGGCGACGACCAGGCCGAGTCCGGCGAAGAGCAGCGAGAGCAGTGCCACGGAGACGAGTCCCTGTGCGAACCCCTTGGTCTGGTCCGCGAAGTCGAGTTTGGCGAGCAGCGCGCCGACATAGAGCACCAGCAGGGGTGCGGCGGTGAGGATGAACAGGGCCGAGGACAGCGCCGCGTACTTCGCGCGGACGTAGTCGGAGGTCTCGATCGGCCGGGAGAAGTACAGCGGCACGGTCTTGAAGCGCAGGTCGCGCGAGACGGACTGGGGGGCCTGCGAGGCGACGTACAGGCTGATGACGGCCTGGAGGACGATCGCGTAGCGCGTGTAGTCCACGGGCAGGTCGTTCGCCTTGGTCGCGACGGCGACGGCGACCATGATGGCCGCGGGCAGGCACATCACCACGAACAGCAGCATCGGCAGCACCTTGGACTTGGCCGAGCGGCCGAGGCCGTAGGCGCCGCGCAGGGACTGCGAGTACAGCGAGCGGCGGGCGTAGGCGCGGCCGAGGCGGGGGCCGTCGTAGTTGCGGTAGCCGATGTTGTGGATGCGGGTCTGGTCACCCGGGACCGTGGCTGTGGGCTGTTCAGCTGCCATGGCCGACCGCCTCCTTCCGTGCTTCGTCGCTGTCCTTGAAGACCTCCGAGATGTGGTGCCGGCGCTGTTCCATCCGGACCAGGCCGAGGCCGAGGTCGGCGATGACGTCCCGGACCAGGTCGTAGGTCTCCTCGCCGGAGGCGGTGAGCAGCAGGACGTGGCCGGCGCCGGGCAGGCCGCTGCCGTCCTGGACGGTCACTCCGCGCGCGTCGAGCGCGTCGCGCACCGCGCGGGTGCCGTCGGGGTGTTCGTCGGTGTCGGTGACCTCGATGGCGAGGGTCGTCGTGTTCTGCGTGAAGTCCGTGGTGGAGCTGGAGCGCAGCAGCTTGCCGCCGTCCACGACGACGACGTGGTCGCAGGTGCGTTCCAACTCGCCCAGCAGGTGTGAGGTGACCAGGACGGAGATGCCGAAGTCGGTGTGGATGCGGCGGATGAGGCCGAGCATCTCGTCGCGGCCGACCGGGTCGAGGCCGTTGGTCGGCTCGTCGAGGAAGACCAGCTGGGGGTCGTGCACCAGGGCCTGCGCGAGCTTCACGCGCTGCTTCATGCCGGTCGAGTAGCCGCCTATGGGCCGGTAGCGCTCCTCGTACAGGCCGACGTGGCGCAGGGTGTCGGCCGTACGCTCGCGCGCGGCGGTGGGCGGCAGCCCGGACATGCGCGCCATGTGGACGACGAACTCGGTGGCCGAGACGTCGGGCGGCAGGCAGTCGTGTTCCGGCATGTAGCCGACCCGCTCGCGGATGGTGGCGCCCTTGGTGGCGACATCGAGTCCGAGCACTTCGGCCCGGCCCTCGGTGGCGGGAGACAGACCCAGAAGGATCTTGATCAGAGTGGACTTGCCGGCGCCGTTGGCACCGACGAGTCCGGTCACACCGGGTCCGACATCCACGGAGAGCCGGTCGAGCGCGGTCACCCGGGGGAACCGCTTGCTCAGGCTTTCGGTCGCGATCACAGTCACATCCATGACAGTAGTGACGCGCGCCACTGAGGTCGTCAGACCGCAGAGCCGTCTTGGAGTCAGACTCGAGTAGTACGGGCCCGTAGGGGATGCCGTACTTGAGAGCCACGGAGCGGGGCTCCGGGGGCCCGCGCCCGCCACCCTATTGACGTTGGGTCTAACAACTGGGAGATTCGGCGGCGTCACGTTACGAGCGAGTAGCACCGTCGGCGCGGACCGCGTCCGGACGGCTGGAACGGGGTGGCATGGCGACGGCAGTGGCGACGGAACTCCGTGCGGAGCTGCGGGGATTCCGGGAGGTGCAGCGTCTCGCCTACGAGTGCGCCGAGGCGGTGGCGGCCCGGCTGACGCCGGGGGTGACCGAGCGCGAGGCGGCCCGGATGCAGCGCGAGTGGCTGCGGGAGCGGGGCGTGCGGGACTGGTTCCACCTGCCCTTCGCCTGGTTCGGCGACCGAACGGCGTTCACGGACTTCCGCGTTCCGCTCCAGTTCTTCCCCACCGGCCGCCGGCTGGAGCCGGGGATGCCCTTCATCCTGGACATGGCCCCGGTGTACCGGGGCTTCACCGCCGACATCGGCTACTCCGGAGCGCTCGGCCCCAACCCGGTCCAGCACCGGCTGGCGGCCGACCTGGCGGCACACCGCGAGCTGATCCTGCGCGAGGTGCGCGAACGCCGTTCGCTGCGGGAGATCTACGAGGACGTGGACCGGCTCATGGTCCGTCAGGGCTATGCCAACCGGCACCGCGCCTATCCCTTCGGTGTCATCGCCCACAAGGTGGACCGGGTGCGGGAACGGCGTCTGTCGCCACGCCTGTTCGGCTTCGGCACGCAGTCGCTCAAAGGGCTGGCGAGCGACGCGCTGCACGGCCACCGCGAGGGCTGGTCCCCGCTGTGGTCGCCCTACCGCTTCTCCGACCACCCGCCCCGCCCGGGGCTGTGGGCGGTCGAACCCCACCTCGGTTTCCGGGGTACCGGCGCGAAGTTCGAGGAGATCCTGGTCGTCACCGACTCCACGGATCCCGAGGAGAGCGCCTTCTGGCTGGACGACGATCTGCCGCACGTGCGGCGCTGGGCGGAGGCGAAATGACGGTGCTGGACGGAGCGCGGGAGCGCTGGGTGCGCACGGGCGGGGTCGAGCTGTGCGTGGCCGAGCTGGGCGATCCGCGGCAGCCCACGGTCGTCCTGGTGCACGGCTATCCGGACAGCAAGGAGGTCTGGTCCGAGGTCGCAGGCCGCCTCGCCGACCGCTTCCACGTGGTGCTCTACGACGTCCGGGGCCACGGCCGGTCCTCGGCGCCGAGCCCGCTGCGCGGCGGGTTCACCCTGGAGAAGCTGACGGACGACTTCCTGGCGGTGGCGGACGCGGTCAGCCCGGACCGGCCCGTGCACCTGGTGGGCCACGACTGGGGCTCGGTGCAGTCCTGGGAGTTCGTCACGGTCGGACGCACCGAGGGGCGCATCGCCTCCTTCACCTCGATGTCCGGGCCGTCCCTCGACCACTTCGGGCACTGGATCAACAAACGCCTCAGGCGCCCCACCCCGCGCCGGATCGGGCAGCTCCTCGGCCAGGGCGCCAAGTCCTGGTACGTCTACCTGCTGCACACGCCCGTGCTGCCCGAACTGGCCTGGCGCGGCCCCCTCGGCAAGCGCTGGCCGCGCATCCTGGAGCGCGTCGAGCAGGTGCCCGGTGGCGACTACCCGACCGCGTCCCTGCCGACGGACGCGGCGCACGGGGCGTGGCTCTACCGGGACAACGTCCGGCCCCGGCTGCGGCACCCCCGCGACGACGCCTACGCGCACGCGCCCGTGCAGCTCATCACGCCCCTCGGCGACGCGTTCCTGTCGGAGCGGCTCTACGACGGGCTGGAGGAGTGGGCGCCCCGGCTGACCCGGCGCACGCTGCCCGCCAAGCACTGGGTGCCGCGCACCCGGCCGGACCGGCTGGCGGACTGGATCACGGAGTTCGTCACTTCCACCGAGGACGGACGGCCCGAGACGGCGCCGAAGGGCAGGCACGCCGACCGCTTCGGCGGGCAGCTGGTGCTGGTCACCGGGGCGGGCAACGGCATCGGTCGGGCGACGGCGTTCGCGTTCGCCGAGGCCGGAGCGCGCGTGGTGGCCGTCGACCGGGACGCCGAGGCCGCCGCCCGCACCGCGGAGCTGTCCCGGCTGATCGGCGCGCCGGACGCCTGGGCCGAGACCGTCGACGTCTCCGACGAACAGGCGATGGAGAAGCTGGCGGCCAAGGTCGCCGCCGAGTACGGCGTGCTGGACGTGCTCGTGAACAACGCCGGGATCGGACTGTCGGGCTCCTTCTTCGACACCACCGCGGAGGACTGGCGGAAGGTCCTCGACGTCAACCTGTGGGGCGTGATCCACGGCTGCCGTCTGTTCGGCCGGCAGATGGCCGAGCGCGGGCAGGGCGGCCACATCGTCAACACCGCGTCGGCGGCCGCCTTCCAGCCCTCCCGGGCCCTGCCCGCGTACAGCACGTCCAAGGCGGCCGTGCTGATGCTGAGCGAGTGCCTGCGGGCCGAGCTGGCCGGGCAGGGGATCGGGGTCACGGCGATCTGCCCCGGCCTCGTCAACACCAACATCACCTCGACGGCGCGCTTCGCGGGTGTGGACGCCGACGAGGAGAGGCGGCGTCAGCAGCGCAGTGCGCGGTTGTACGGGATGCGCAACTACCCGCCGGAGAAGGTGGCCGACGTGGTCCTGGAAGCCGTCGTGCACAACAGGGCCGTCGTCCCCGTGACGCCGGAGGCGCGCGGAGCACATCTCATGTCCCGATTCGCCCCACGGGTGTTGAGGCGCCTCGCACGGGTGAAGCCACCGCTCTAGTTTCCACAGGAACGCCCAACCAGCCTGTGGATAACCCGACTTGATTGTGGAACAAACCTCGGAGGCAAAATCGATCGCGTGAAGCGTGTCTCTCTCGGCAGGCTGGTTCCATGCAACACGAACACAGACCCGGACGCAGAGGCGAACACATCGACGACCGACGCACCGTGAAGGTGTCGAAGTACCTGTCGAAGCATCTGCGCCACCAGCCGGAGCGCATCGGGCTCACCCTCGACGAGGCCGGCTGGACCGAGATCGACACGCTGATCGCGGCGGCGGCCGCGCACGGCTTCCGCTTCACCCGCGAAGAGCTCGACCACGTGGTGGCCACGAACGACAAGCAGCGCTTCGCCGTCGAGGGCACCCGGATCCGCGCCAGCCAGGGCCACAGCGTCGACGTGGACCTAGGACTGCCCGCGGCGACCCCGCCGCCGTACCTCTACCACGGGACCGTGGCCCGCCACCTGGACGCGATCCGGGCCGAGGGCCTGCGGCCGATGAACCGGCACGACGTGCACCTCTCGCCGGACCGCGAGACCGCCACCCGGGTCGGCTCCCGCCGCGGCCGGCCGGTCGTACTCTCGGTGGACACCGCCGCCATGCACCGCGACGGCCACGTCTTCCACGTCAGCGCGAACGGCGTCTGGCTGACACGGACCGTGCCCCCGCAGTACCTGCGCTTCCCCTCCGGCCACTGACCCCGCGTCGCGTGAGGTGACAGCGGGTGATGTTTCACGTGAAACAGGGTCGGCCGCTTAGGCTCGGGGGCATGAGTCTGCGTCTGAGCACCGTGATCCTTCCGTACCGCCGCTGGCACGAAGGCGGACGTTCGTCCTGGACGCGTGCCGAGCAGCTCGGTTTCCACACCGCGTACACCTACGACCACCTGTCCTGGCGGAGCTTCCGCGACGGCCCGTGGTTCGGCGCCGTGCCGACGCTCACCGCCGCCGCGGCGGTCACCGAGCGGCTGCGGCTGGGGACCCTGGTCACCTCCCCGAACTTCCGGCACCCGGTGACGCTCGCCAAGGAACTGATCTCCCTCGACGACATCTCCGGCGGTCGGATCACGCTGGGCATAGGAGCGGGCGGCACCGGCTTCGACGCCACCGCGCTCGGCCAGGAGCCGTGGACGCCGCGTGAGCGGGCCGACCGGTTCGGCGAGTTCCTGCCCCTGCTCGACCGGCTGCTGACGGAGGACGCCGTCTCGTACGAGGGCGACTTCTACTCGGCCCACGAGGCGCGCAACATCCCCGGCTGTGTACAGCGGCCCCGGCTGCCGTTCGCGGTGGCCGCGACCGGTCCGCGCGGGCTGCGGCTCGCGGCGCAGTACGGACAGGCGTGGGTGACCACCGGCGACCCGAAACTCTACGAGAACGGCACCCCCGAGCAGTCCGACCGGGCCCTGCGGCAGCAGAGCGACAGGCTGGCCGACGCCTGCGCCGCGATCGGCCGCGACGTGGGCGAACTGGACCGGGTCCTGCTCACCGGCTTCACCCCGGACCGCAGCCGCCCGCTGGAGTCCGTCGACGCGTTCGTGGACTTCGCCGGCCGCCACCGCGATCTGGGCTTCACCGAGCTGGTCGTCCACTGGCCGATCGCCGACTCGGACTTCACCGCCGACGAGAAGATCTTCGAGCGGATCGCCATGGAGGCACCGGCACAGCTGAAGGACTGAGAGCCGTAGCTCACAGATGCGCGGACCGCCGCACGGGCGTGCACGCATATGCGTGACAATGACCCGGTGACCTCAGCGACCCGACAGCCCGAGCCCCCGGCCGCCGCCACCCGCCCGCGGCTCATCGCCACCGACCTCGACGGCACACTGCTGCGCGACGACAAGTCGGTCTCCCCGCGCACGGTCGCCGCACTGGCCGCCGCGGAGAAGGCGGGCATCGAGGTCTTCTTCGTCACCGGCCGCCCCGCCCGCTGGATGGACGTCGTCAGCGCCCACGTCCACGGTCACGGGCTCGCCATCTGCGGCAACGGCGCCGCCGTGGTCGACCTGCACGGCGGCCCCGGCGCCCACCGCTTCGTGAAGGTGCGGGAGCTGGCCCGGGAGAACGCGCTGGACGCCGTACGTCTGCTGCGCGAGGCCGCGCCCGGCACGGTGTACGCGGTCGAGCAGACGTACGGCTTCCACCAGGAGCCCGCGTACCCGAAGCTGCACATGGAGGTGCCCGACGACCTCCTGCCCGCCGAGGAGATCCTGGCCCCCGGCGGCCGCGCCGCCGACGAGCCGGTCCTCAAGATCCTGGCCTTCCACCCCGATCTGGACCCCGACGGCTTCCTCACCGTGGCCCGCCTCGCCATCGGCGACCGCGCCAACGTCACCCGCTCCAGCCCCAGCGCCCTGCTGGAGATCAGCGGGCCGGAGGTGTCCAAGGCCAGCACGCTCGCCCTGTGCTGTGCCGAACGCGGCATCTCGCACGAAGAGGTCGTCGCCTTCGGCGACATGCCGAACGACGTGGAGATGCTGACCTGGGCGGGACAGTCGTACGCGATGGGCAACGCGCACCCGGACGTGATCGCCGCCGCGTCGGGGCGGACGGTCGCCAACAACGAGGACGGCGTGGCGATCGTCATCGAGCGGCTGCTGGCAGACCTGGACTGACGGCCGCGTCCCGCGTCAGGTCAGAGGGGCACTCCGCGCTGCGACAGCCACGGCACCGGGTCCAGTGCGGAGCCCATCTCCGGCGTCACCCGCACCTCGAAGTGCAGGTGCGGTCCGGTGGAGTTGCCGGTACTGCCCGACTGCCCGATCCACTGGCCCGGACGGACCCGGTCGCCCTGGTCGACGGCGACCGAGGCGAGATGGGCGTACTGCGTGTAGTAGCCGCCCGCGTGCTGGACGACGACCTGGATGCCGAAGGCGCCGCCGCAGGACACCTGCACCACCCGGCCCGTACCGGCCGACCCCACCGGCGTCCCGACCGGCACCGCGAAGTCCTGGCCGGTGTGCCGGTTCGCCCATCGCGAGCCGCCGCTGCCGAAGGACGCCGACAGCTCGTACGCCTCGACCGGCGCCACCCAGGACTGGCCGACGGGCAGGTCCTGCTGGTGGAGGCGGACCGCGCCGGGGCACGAGCCGGCCGCGACGGAGGCGTCCGCCCGTCCCTCCAGCCGCGCACGCGCCGCCTCCAGCTTGCCCTCGATCCTGGTCTTCAGCGCCGCCAGATCGGCGTTGCGCTTCTCCAGTGCCTGCCAGGCCGCCTGCGCCTTCGCCTCGTCGGCGGCGAGCAGGGCCTCGGCCCGCAGACTCTTGCCGATGGCCTTGTTGACCGCCAGGTCCGCGCGGGTGAAAGCCCGCTGACCTCGCATCAGCTCGTCCGGGTCGTCTGCGAGGAACATCCGCGCGGTGAGGGAGAGCCCGCCGCCACCGCGGTACTGGGCGCGGGCGATCCGGCCCAGGTCCGCGTGCATGCCGTCGATCTTCTGCCGCTGCTCGTCCAGCCGCTTCTCGTACGCCAGCGCCTTCGACCGCTGTGCCTCCGCCTCGCGCCGCCCCTCCTCGTACCGCTGCGTCGCGTCGGCCGCGTCCTCGTACAGGCGTGCCACTTCGGGGCCGAGGTCGGCACCAGATCCACCGTCCCCGTCCGTGCCGTCGGCGGGGCGGGCCGCGAGCACGGCGAGCGCGCACAGCAACACCAGAACGAGCAGCGGGTGCCGACGGGATGAGCGCATGTCAGCGATCGTGGACCGTGCGGGGCCACCGGGTCTCGTTCACGTCGTACGAGTGGGGGAACCGTTGCTGCACACGGCTCAGTGCGACTGCTGCAACCGGGGCAACGGTGCCCCGGTGACGTTCAGTACGGCGCTTCCCACCACACCGTCGTGCCGCCGCCGTCCGCCCCGATGCCCGGGCCGAGCCGGCTGGTGCCGCCGACCGTCTCCGCGCGGCGCTCCAGATTGTGCAGGCCGCTGCGCCGGCCGCCCTCGGGGATGCCGACACCGTCGTCCGCGACGGTCAGCCGCACGCCGGGCCGCCCGTCCGGCAGGGTCGCCGCCGCGTCCACGGCCACCTCGATCCGGGTGGCGTGGGCGTGCCGGAAGGCGTTGGACAGGGTCTCGCGCAGCGCGGCGATGAGGTTCTTGCCGGTCAGCTCGCCGACGGCGGTGTCGACCGGGCCGACGAAGCGGTGCGCGGGCGTGAAACCCAGGGGTACGGCGGCCATGGTGATCTCGCGGAGCATGCGGGTGCGCAGGCCCGCGGGTGGATCGGCGGGCTGCTGCAGGGCGAAGATCGCCGAGCGGATCTCCTGGATGGTGACGTCGAGTTCGTCGACGGCCCCGCCGACCCCGTCGCGCACCTCGGGCGCCGCCGCCCTGCGCTGGGCGCTCTCCAGCATCATCCCCGTCGCGAACAGCCGCTGGATGACGAGGTCGTGCAGGTCCCGGGCGATGCGGTCCCGGTCCTCGTACACGGCGAGCCGTTCCCGGTCGCGCTGGGCGTCGGCCATCATCAGCGCCAGCGCGGCCTGTGCGGCGAACTGGTCGCCGAGCGCGCGCTCCGTCCGCGTGAACGGGCGCTCCCCGCGGGCGCGGGGCATGACGAGGCCGCCGAGGATCCGCCCGTCCCGGCACAGCGGCAGCAGCATGATCGGCCCGTAGGCGCGCACCGGTCCGGCGTCCAGGCGCGGGTCGGTGGCGGCGTCGTCCACGAACACGGGACGGCCGGCGAGGAGTTCGGCGACGATGCCGTTCTCCGGGGGAATGACCTTGCCGAGGGCGTTCGTGCGGTGCGGTGCGGCGACCGCCACGATCTCCAGGCCGCCCCCGTCGGCGGGCAGCAGCACGATGCCGGCGGCCGCTCCGGAGAGCCGGCGGGCCTGCTCGGCGACGGTTTGCAGGGCGTCGTCGGTGTCACCGCCGGACAGCAGCGCGGTGGTGACGGCGACCGAGCCGTCGATCCACCGCTCCCGCTGCTGCGCGGCCTCGTACAGTCGCGCGTTGCCGATGGCGATGCCGGCCTCGGTGGCCAGGACCCGGACCATGGCGAGGTCGTAGTCGTTGAACGGCTCGCCCGTGTGCTTGTCGGTCAGGTAGAGGTTGCCGAAGATCTCCTCCTGCACCCGGATGGGCACCCCGAGGAAGCTCCGCATCGGAGGGTGGTTCTCGGGGAAGCCGCACGCGCGCGGGTCCTCGGTCAGGTCGGTGAGCCGGACCGGCTCAGGGTCGACTATGAGGGCGCCGAGCAGCCCCTTGCGGCCGTCGGGAAGGTGGCCGACGCGCCGGACGGTCGCCTCGTCGAGGCCGTGGTGCACGAAGTCGGCGAGTCCGTCCCCGTCCTCGTCGACGACTCCGATGGCCGCGTACCGGGCGTTCGCCAGGTCGGCGGCCGTCTCGCAGATCCGGTTCAGCGTGGAGTGCAGCTCCAGTCCGCTGCCGACGGAGCGCATCGCGTCCAGCAGTTTCGGCACCCGTGCCAGGAGCTCGGCGGAGGCACCCTCGCGGGGCGGCGGGGGGCCGGGGGGCGGTGCTGGGTGCATGACCCGAGCCTAATGAGACCCTTTTGTTCAGGAAAGTCGGATTACCGAAGAATTTCTTGACCGTGACCGTGACCTCGCCCGCGCCCGCGCCCTCGCTCGCGCCCGCGCCGCGCCGCGCCGCGCCCGTGCCTACGGCCGTGTCTGTGGCACCAGCAGCTCCGCCGCCGCCTCGCGCCCGGCCATCTCCCGCAGCGGACCCGGCACGGCCGCCAGTTCCGCGTACGTCCCCCGCTGCACGACCCGGCCCCGGTCCAGCACGAGCACCTCGTCCACGGCCCGCAGACCCGCCAGCCGGTGCGTGATCAGCAGGGTCGTCCGGCCCTCGGTGGCGGCCAGCAGATCGGCGGTGAGCGCGTCCGCGGTCGGCAGGTCGAGGTGCTCGGCGGGCTCGTCGAGCACCAGGACCGGGAAGTCGGCGAGGAGCGCCCGGGCCAGGGCCAGCCGCTGCCGCTGGCCGCCGGACAGCCTGGCCCCGTGCGCACCGACCAGCGTGTCCAGGCCGTCGGGCAGGCTGTCCGCCCACTCCAGCAGCCGGGCCCGGGCCAGCGCGTCCCGCAGTGCGCCCTCGGTGGCGTCCTTCCTGGCCAGCAGCAGGTTCTCGCGCACCGAGCTGTCGAAGAGGTGCGCGTCCTGGGCGCACAGCCCGACGAGGCGCCGCACGTCGTCGCCGGCCAGGGCGTACGCGTCCACCCCGGCCAGCGTGTAGGAGCCGGCGTCCGCGTCGAGGAAGCGCAGCAGCGTCTGGGCGAGGGTGGTCTTGCCGGAGCCGGACGGCCCGACCACGGCGACGCGGCGGCCTTCGGCGAGCGAGAGGTCCAGGCCCGCCAGGGCGTCCCGGTCCTGCCCGGCGTGCCGTGCGGCCAGTCCCCTGAGGACGACCGGGAACGGCGAGGCGGGAGCCTGCCGGGGTGTCTCCGGCTCCCGTACCGGCTCGGGGGCGTCGAGGACCTCGTACACGCGCTCGGCGCTCCTGCGCACCCGCTGCCGGTACTGCACGGCCAGCGGCAGCCCGAGTACGGCCTCGAAGGCGGCCAGCGGCGTGAGGACGACGACGGCCATGGCCACGCCGGCGAGCCGGCCGTCGGCCACCGCCTGGGCGCCGACGAGGGCGGCGCCCGCGACGGTCAGGCCGGAGATCAGCGCGGTGAGTCCGTCGCCCAGCGCGGTGGCGGTGGCGGCGCGGGAGGCGATCCGGGTGAGCGTGCCGTCGGCCCGGCGTGCCTCCGCGGCCCGGCCGGGCAGGGCTCCGGCGACGGTCAGCTCGGCGGTGCCGGTCAGCAGGTCGGCCACCCGGGTGGCGAGCACGCCCCGCGCGGGGGCGAGCCTCCGCTCGGCCCGCCGGGCCACCGCCCCGGTCACCAGCGGGACGCCGGCCCCGGCCGCCAGCAGACCGGCCGCGAGGACCGCACCGGCCTCCGGCAGCAGCCAGGCCGTGAACCCGACCGAGGCGGCGGAGACGACGACCGCGCCACCGGCGGGCAGCAGCCACCGCAGCCAGTAGTCCTGCAGGGCGTCGACGTCGGCGACGAGCCGGGACAGCAGGTCGCCCCGACGGGTGCGGCGCAGCCCCGCGGGCGCCAGCCGCTCCAGCCGCCGGTACACGGCGACCCGGGTGTCGGCCAGCATCCGCAGCACGGCGTCGTGCGTCACGAGCCGCTCCGCGTAGCGGAACACGGCCCGCCCGATCCCGAAGGCGCGCGTCGCCGTGACGGCCACCATCAGGTACAGCACCGGCGGCTGCTCGGACGCCCGTGAGATGAGGTACCCGGAGGTGGCCATCAGGCCCACGGCACTGCCCAGCGCCAGGCTGCCCAGCAGCAGCCCGAGGGCGAGCCGTCCGCGCCGGGCGGCGGACATGGCACGGACCCTGGCGAGGACACCGCCCCGGGCCTCCACCACGGGCGCCGGGACGTCCGGAGCGACGGGAACAGCGGATACGGCGGTCTCCTCGGCACCACGCCCGGCCGGTACGGAAAGGGTGCCGTCGGACACGGCGGCGGGCGCGGGCTCCGCGAGCCGCACCACCCGGTCGGCCACCTCCAGCAGCGCCGGACGGTGCACCACCAGCAGCACCGTCCGCCCCTCCGCCAGCCTGCGCACGGCCGCCACGACCTCGGCCTCGGTGGCCCCGTCCAGGGCCGCCGTCGGCTCGTCCAGCAGCAGCACCGGCCGGTCCGCGAGGAACGCCCGGGCCAGCGCGAGCCGCTGCCGCTGCCCGGCGGACAGCCCCGTCCCGTCCTCGCCGAGGACGGTCCCCGTGCCGTCGGGCAGCGCGTCCACGAACTCCAGCGCGCCCGCGTCCCGCAACGCACGGCATACGGCGAGGTCGTCGGCGTCGGGCCGGGCCAGGCGTACGTTCTCCGCGATGGTCCCGGCGTACAGGTGCGGGTGCTGCGGCACCCAGGCGACCTGGGCGTGCCACTGCGCCGGGTCGAGCGAGGAGAGGTCGGTCCCGCCGATCCGGATCCGTCCCGCGCTCGGGGTCACGAAGCCGAGGAGGGCGTGGAGCAGCGTCGACTTGCCCGCTCCGCTCGGGCCGACGAGCGCGACCGTCTCCCCGGGCTCGACGGTGAGGCTCACGTCCGTGACGGCGTCCACGGAGCGTCCGGGATAGCGGACCGTGACGTCCTCGAAGGCGAGGGCGCCGTCGGCCGGAACCGGGTCGTTCCCGGACGCCGGTACGGGCCGTTCCAGGACCTCGAAGATCTCCTCGGCGGCGGCGAGCCCTTCGGCCGCCGCGTGGTACTGCGCCCCCACCTGCCGCAGCGGCAGATAGGCCTCGGGCGCGAGGACGAGGACGACCAGGCCGTCGTACAGGGCCATGTCCCCGTGGACGAGCCGCATGCCGATGGTGACCGCCACGAGGGCCACGGACAGGGTGGCGAGCAGTTCCAGCGCGAAGGACGACAGGAAGGCGATCCGCAGCGTCCGCATGGTCGCCTGCCGGTACTCACCGGTGATGCGCTTGATCGAATCGGCCTGCGCCTTGGCCCGTCCGAAGACCTTCAGCGTCGGCAGCCCCGCGACCACGTCCAGGAAGTGCCCGGAGAGCCGGGACAGCAGGCGCCACTGGCGGTCCATCCGGGACTGGGTGGCCCAGCCGATCAGCACCATGAAGACCGGGATGAGCGGCAGGGTCCCGACGATGATGGCCGCCGAGACCCAGTCCTCGGTGACGATGCGGGCGAGCACCGCCACGGGTACGACCACCGCGAGGCCCAACTGCGGCAGATAGCGCGAGAAGTAGTCGTCGAGGGCGTCGACGCCCCGGGTGGCCAGGGCGACCAGCGAGCCGGTCCGCTGTCCGCTCAGCCAGCCGGGGCCGAGCGCGGTGGCCCGCTCCAGCAGCCGGCCCCGCAGCTCCGACTTCACCGCCGCGCTCGCCCGGTGCGCGGCCAGTTCGGTGAGCCAGCCGACCAGCGCGCGGCCACACGCCACGGCGACCAGCAGGAGCAGGGGAGTACGGAGTTCGGCGGCGGTCATGGACTGCTGGAAGGCGCCCACCACCACCTCGGCGATGAGCATCGCCTGCGCGACGAGCAGTCCCGCCCCGACGGCTCCCAGGACGACGACAGCCGTAAGGAAGAGCCGGGTGGCGCGGGCGTACCGCAGAAGACGTGGATCGATGGGTTTCACGTGAAACAGACCTCCCCGGCACTCAGTGCGTGGCGTCGGCGAGGTGCTGGGTGCCGATGCGCTTGCGGAACACCCAGTACGTCCAGCCCTGGTAGAGCAGGACGACCGGTGTGGCGATCACGGCCAGCCAGGTCATGATCTTCAGCGTGTAGGCGCTCGAGGACGCGTTGGTGACGGTGAGGCTCCAGTCCGGGTTGAGCGTGGACGGCATGACGTTCGGGAAGAGCGTCAGGAAGAGCATCGCCACGGCGGCGACGATGGTGCCGCCGGAGAGCGCGAACGACCAGCCCTCACGCCCGGCCTGGTTCGCCACCAGGGCGGCGACCAGGGCGGCGACGGCCACCACGAGGGCGACCAGGCTCTTGCCGTTCCCGCTGTGGGCCTGCGTCCAGACCAGGAAGACCAGGGCCAGCACGGCCGTGACCAGCCCGATCCGCAGCGCCAGGACCCGTGCGCGCTCACGGATCTCACCGACGGTCTTGAGCGCGGTGAACACCGTTCCGTGGAAGGTGAACAGCGTCAGCGTGACCAGACCGCCCAGCAGCGCGTACGGGTTGAGCAGCTCCCAGACGGTGCCGACGTACTCCAGGTCCCGGTCGATCTTGACCCCGTGGACGATGTTGCCGAAGGCCACGCCCCACAGGAACGCCGGGATCAGCGAGGTCCAGAAGATCGCGGTCTCCCAGTTGCGCTGCCAGTTCTCCTCGGGCCGCTTCACGCGGTACTCGAAGGCGACACCCCGGACGATCAGGCAGACCAGGATGACCAGCAGCGGAAGGTAGAAGCCGGAGAAGAGCGTGGCGTACCACTCGGGGAAGGCGGCGAAGGTGGCGCCGCCGGCGGTGAGCAGCCACACCTCGTTGCCGTCCCACACGGGGCCGATGGTGTTGATCAGCACCCGCTTCTCGGGCCGGTTCCGGGCGAGCAGCTTGGTGAGCACGCCGACGCCGAAGTCGAAGCCCTCCAGGAAGAAGTAGCCGGTCCACAGGACGGCGATCAGAACGAACCAGACGTCGTGCAGTTCCATGACTGTGCAGCTCCCTCGGCCTAGTACGAGAAGGCCATCGGCTTGTCGGCGTCACGGAGGTCGCCGCCGATCTTCGTGGGCGGGTTGAGGTCGGCCTCGGTCAGCTCGGGCGGGCCCGCCTTGACGTACTTCGCCAGCAGCTTGACCTCAATGACGGCCAGGACGGCGTAGAGCAGGGTGAAGACGGTCATCGAGATGATGACCTCGGTGGTGGAGACGCCGGGGGAGACCGCGTCCCGGGTCTGCATCACGCCGTAGACCACCCAGGGCTGGCGGCCCATCTCGGTGAAGATCCAGCCCCAGGAGTTGGCGATCAGCGGGAAGGCCATCGTCCAGACCGCCAGCAGCCAGTACATGCGGGTGAGCCTCGCCCCGAGCGGCTTCTTCAGCAGCACCAGTCGCGGCACTTCGTCCTCCCCGGTGCGCAGCGGGGCCGGCAGCAGGAACCTCTTCCGGGTCAGCCACAGGCCCAGCAGGCCGAGCGAGAAGGAGGCCATGCCGAAGCCGATCATCCACCGGAAGCCCCAGTAGGCGACGGGGACGATGGGCTTGTAGTCACCGGGGCCGTACTTCTCCTGAAGGGCCTTGTTGGTGTCGTTGATGCCGGGTACGTAGGACTCGAAGTCGCTGTGCGCCAGGAAGGACAGCAGTCCGGGGATCTCCAGGGCGACCTTGTTGTGGCCCTTGTCGACGTCCCCGTAGGCGAACACCGAGAAGGGCGCCGGCTTCTCGCCGTCCCACAGGGCCTCGGCGGCGGCCATCTTCATCGGCTGCTGCTCGTACATGACCTTGCCGAGGGTGTCGCCGCTGACCGCGGTGAGCATGCCGCCGACCGCCAGGGTGACCAGGCCGAGCCGCAGCGAGGTCCGCATCACCGGGATGTGCTTCTTGCGCATCAGGTGGAAGGCGGCGATGCCGACCATGAAGGCACCGCCCGTGAGGAAGGCCGCCGAGAAGCTGTGGAAGACCTGGTTGAGGGTGGTGTTCTGGGTGAGGACCTGCCAGAAGTCGGTGAGTTCGGCGCGGCCCTTCTCCTCGTTGATCCGGTAGCCGACGGGGTGCTGCATCCAGGAGTTGGCCGCGAGGATGAAGTACGCCGACAGCAGGGTGCCGATCGAGACCATCCAGATGCAGGCCAGGTGGATCTTCTTGGGCAGCTTGTCCCAGCCGAAGATCCACAGACCGATGAAGGTGGACTCGAAGAAGAAGGCGATCAGCGCCTCGAAGGCGAGCGGGGCACCGAAGACGTCGCCGACGAAGCGCGAGTAGTCGGACCAGTTCATGCCGAACTGGAACTCCTGCACGATGCCGGTGACGACACCCATGGCGATGTTGATCAGGAAGAGCTTGCCCCAGAACTTGGTCGCCCTGAGGTACTTCTCCTTCTCCGTGCGGACCCATGCGGTCTGCAGCCCGGCCGTCAGGGCGGCCAGTGAGATCGTCAGCGGGACGAACAGGAAGTGGTAGACGGTCGTGATGCCGAACTGCCACCGCGCCAGGGTCTCCGGCGCCAGAGCCATGTCCACGTCGTCACTCTCCTTACCTCGCCACATCGCCGTGGTCAGCGGCGTTTTGAACGTGTTTGTCACACCCAACGCGGGTGCAACCGGGACACGCTTGTGAACGCGTTCACATTCACAAGCAATTATGACCTACTGCTTTTCGACACCGGAAGGGGGGTCCCCTGTGACGTCAACCCCTTGGCAGGGACTTCAACATATTGTTGAATCCGCCGCATGCAGATTCGGATCTCATGGCCTGCGGGACACCTCACCGCGGCACTCGACGACACCCCGACCACGCAGGCGCTTCTCAAGGCCCTGCCGCTCACCGCCTCCGCCCATACCTGGGGCGAGGAGGTGTACTTCGACACAGGTGTGTCGGTTTCACGTGAAACGGACGCCCGGGAAGTCGTCGAGCCGGGCACGGTCGCCTTCTGGACCGACGGGGACGCCCTGGCCCTCCCCTACGGGCCCACACCGATTTCGCGAGGCGACGAATGCCGCCTCGCGAGTCCGTGCAACGTCATGGGCCGCCTGGACGGCGACCCGCGCCTGCTGGCGACGGTGCGCGACGGCGACCCGGTACGCGTCGAGCGCGTCGACGCCTGACGGTCGTGTCCCGGCCCGCCGCCTGACCTACAGCTGCTTCTGAACTACAGCTCCTTCTGACCTACAGCTCCTTGCGGAACGCTTCCGACACCTTCAGGAAGATGTCGTTCGCCTCGCTCTCTCCGACCGTGACCCGCACACCCTCGCCCGGGAACGGTCGGACGACCGCGCCGGCCTGCTCGCACGCGTTCGCGAACGCGACCGTGCTCTCCCCCAGCCGCAGCCACACGAAGTTGGCCTGGGTCTCCGGCACCGTCCAGCCCTGTGCGCGCAGCGCGTCGACCACGCGCGTGCGCTCGCACACCAGCGACCCGACCCGGCCGATCAGCTCGTCCTCGGCCCGCAGCGAGGCGATCGCCGCCTCCTGCGCGATCTGGCTCACCCCGAAGGGCACCGCGGTCTTGCGCAGCGCCGCCGCCACCGGCTCGTGCGCGATCGCGAACCCGACCCGCAGCCCCGCGAGGCCGTACGCCTTGGAGAAGGTGCGCAGGACGCAGACGTTGGGCCGCGTGCGGTAGATCTCGACGCCGTCCGGCACCTCGGGGTCGCGGATGAACTCGCGGTAGGCCTCGTCCAGGACCACCAGCACATCGCTCGGCACCCGGTCGAGGAAGCGCTCCAGCTCGGCCCGCCGCACCACCGTGCCGGTCGGGTTGTTGGGGTTGCAGACGAAGATCAGCCGGGTCCGGTCGGTGATCGCCTCCGCCATCGCGTCCAGGTCGTGCACGTCGCCCGGGGTCAGCGGGACCTTCACGGACGTGGCGCCGCTGACCTGGGTGATGATCGGGTACGCCTCGAAGGAGCGCCAGGCGTAGATCACCTCGTCGCCCGGGCCCGAGGTCGCCTGGATCAGCTGCTGCGCCACGCCGACCGACCCGGTGCCGGTGGCCAGGTGGGTGAGGGGCACGCCGAAGCGATCCGACAGCTCGCTCATCAGGGACGTACAGGCCATGTCCGGGTACCGGTTGAAGGACGCGGCGGCGGCCGTCACCGACTCCATCACCCCCGGCAGCGGCGGATAGGGGTTCTCGTTGGAGGACAGCTTGTAGGCCACCGGGCCGTCGGCCGCGGCGGGCTTGCCCGGCTTGTAGGTGGGAATTCCCTCCAGCTCGGCGCGCAGCTTGGGGCTCGTCTCGCTCACCGCAGTCCTCCTCGTGACCACCACCGGCATCGAATACTTCTCACCTTATGAGGATTCGCCGCCGCTGCGTATAGGTGAGGCCAGACCTCCTCCGTCACACTGGCAACAGGGGCATCAGGGCACGAAGGCGCACGTATCGGGGGGCGCGCCGCACATATATCTACGCGCCGGTGGCTTGCGCCGTGGCGCGCATCCCCCGTGCAGGTGAGTTGAGACCTCTTCGCAACATCCGCCCCATGGCAGGCCCTCACTCGTCGGCACACCAGGTACTGGCATGGTTGGGCCCAACTAGCTTGCTTTCCATGGCCGTTCTGCGTTAATGATCATGCAGAAACGTGACTGTCAACGCGTGCATATGCGTCCGCCCTACCCCACCCCATGAGCCCTACTATCGGCTCGCCATGACAGCAGCAGGGAAGCACCAGGTGAGCCGCGCGGAAACCTCACGTCGAGGCAGCCGGCCGGGCCGGGCGGGCATCAGGGACGTGGCCGCCGCCGCCGGAGTATCCATCACTACCGTCTCCGACGCACTCAACGGCAAGGGCAGACTCCCGGATGCCACCCGGCGCCATGTGCGCGAGGTCGCCGACCGTCTGGGCTACCGGCCCTCGGCCGCCGCCCGCACGCTCCGCACCGGCAAGTCCGGACTCATCGGCCTGACCGTGACGACGTACGGGGATGAACCTTTCACCTTCACCGAGTTCGCGTACTTCGCGGAGATGGCGCGCGCCGCCACCTCCGCCGCGCTCGCCCGCGGCTACGCCCTCGTAATCCTCCCGGCGACCTCCCGCCACGACGTGTGGTCCAACGTCGCACTCGACGGGACGGTCGTCATCGACCCCTCGGACCACGACCCGGTCGTCAGCGAACTGGTCCGCCAGGGCTTACCGGTCGTCTCCGACGGCCGCCCGGCCGGCACACTCCCCGTCACGGCGTGGGTCGACAACGACCACGAGGCGGCCGTCCTCGGCATCCTCGATCACCTCGCCGACGCCGGCGCCCGCAGGATCGGCCTGCTCACCGGCACCACGACGGACACGTACACCCATCTGTCGACCACCGCCTACCTGCGCTGGTGCGAGCGCGTCGGGCAGGACCCGGTCTACGAGGCCTACCCCGCCCACGACCCGTGCGCCGGCGCGGTCGCCGCCGACCGGCTGCTGGCCCGCCCCGACCGGCCCGACGCCGTCTACGGCCTGTTCGACCCGAACGGGACCGACCTCCTCGCCGCCGCCCGCCGCTACGGACTGCGCGTCCCCGAGGACCTGCTGCTGGTCTGCTGCAGCGAGTCCACCGTGTACGCCAGCACCGAGCCGCCCATCACCACCCTCTCGCTCAAACCCCGCCGCATCGGTACGGCCGTGATCCAGGTGCTGATCGACGCGATCGAGGGGCTGCACTCGGACCAGCCGGTCGAGCAGGTCATACCGACCGAACTGATCGTGCGTACGTCGTCGCAGCGCCGCCCGCCCCGTACGACGGTCAGCCCGCCGCGATCACCGGAGAACCACTAGGAGCGCGCCGGGCCACGCGCTCGGCGCGTGCGGCGGCGCGCCCCGGTCCGAAACGGGGCGCGGAGGGGCGGCGCACGGGGGCGCGCGGAAGGCGGCGAACGCCACACCCGGCACGTTCGCCACACGGCCGGACGGCGTTCCCGGACGGGCGAAGACCGGCCCAATCGGGGCGAAAGCCGCGGTGAACCGGAGTCCTGTTCTGATTCACCACCCCTGGGTCATCACACAGCGCGATCCGCATTCCTATGATGGGCCCACACACCGCGGGCCGCTGCGACCAGGCAGTCCGAAGCGGTGCAGATGCGGCGCGATGGTGGAGGGGTCAATGACTCAGGGGGCCGGTCAGGGACCCGAGGTGGAGCGGACCGCGACGGTGCGCGACTTCCGGGTGCCCGCTTACGTCCACGAGACCGCTCCGTATGCCGGCCCCGGCACACAGGCGGGCGAGCCCGCGCCGCCCTCCGAGGAGGGGTCCGAGGAGCCCTATCCGGAGGGTTACACGCCCACGCAGCGGGATCTGCCCGTCATCCGTCGGGGTGACACGGTTCAGGTGCCCGTCGACCCCGAGCCGATCCAGGTGCGGCAGTCCGTCACCGGCCAGGGTCCGCTGTTCGTCGTGGGCGACGTGCACGGCTACCTCGACGAGCTGCTCGCCGCGCTGCGCGAGAAGGGCCTCGTCGACGCCGACGGCCAGTGGTGCGCGGGCACCTCACGCCTGTGGTTCCTCGGCGACTTCACCGACCGCGGCCCGGACGGCATCGGCGTCATCGACCTGGTGATGCGGCTGTCCGCCGAGGCCGCCGCGGCCGGCGGCTACTGCAAAGCGCTGATGGGCAACCACGAGCTGCTGCTGCTCGGCGCCAAGCGGTTCGGCGACACGCCGGTCAACTCCGGCGCCGGCACCGCCACCTTCCAGGCGGCCTGGCTGCTGAACGGCGGCCAGAAGACCGACATGGACCGCCTCCAGGACCACCACCTGCAGTGGATGGCCCGCCTCGACGCCATGGAGGAGGTCGACGACCACCTCTTGGTCCACTCGGACGCCACCACCTACCTCGACTACGGCCGTTCCATCGAAGAGGTCAACGACACCGTCCGCGAGACCCTCACCCGTAACGACGCGGAAGAGGTCTGGGACCTGTTCCGCAAGCTCACCAAGCGCTTCTCCTTCCGCGACGAGGGCGGCGCCGAGGCCGTGCGCTCCCTGCTGGATACGTACGGCGGCACCCGGATCGTTCACGGACACAGCCCCATCCCCTACCTGCTGGGCGAGGTCGGCTCCGAGGACGGCGAGGACGACACCCGTACGGCGGTCGAGGGACCCCACGTCTACGCGGACGGGCTGGCCATCGCGATGGACGGCGGCGTGACCATGGCCGGAAAGCTGCTGGTCCAGCAACTTCCGCTGGACGTCTGACCGTTCGGCAGACGAGCGTTTCGACGGCGGGACCCGTACGGGACGGCACCCAATTTCTGGAAACCCCCTGTCACCCTCCACCGTCACCGCTCTACCATCGGCTTATCCGTAGCAGGCTCCCCTCCGTTTCTGCCCGACGGCTCGTTGGCATGCGAGCCCCAAGCCCTACGGAGCATCGGGGGATGCACATGAACAGCGTTCCGCAGCACCTGTCGAACGAGGACCGCCAAGAGTACGAGCGGATCCTCGACGAGGCGCTGCGCTCCGCACCACACCGCCCGGAACTGGCCGCTGTCGGACAGCGGCTCAACTCCGAACAACTGCGCACCATGGCACTCAACGCGACCGCCCTCATCACGGCGGCGGCCACCACCGAGTACCAGCACTACGTGAAGGCCCGCGAGGAACTGCGCCACCCGGCGCCGTCCGCCACGTCGCCCGCCACGCGCGAGTCCGGCTCCGAGGAGCAGGGCAGGGACGCGGTGGGCCTCGCCGCCACCATGGGGGAGGTGGCCGAGGCGACCGGTGCGGGGGCCGTCGCCGTCGTCGCCGTCCTGGCACCCGTCCTGGCCGGCACCGCCGCGGCGATCTTCCTGCTCGTCGGCTACATCCTGAAGATGCTGGATCCGGGGCAGGCCTTCGCGCAGACCATGCTCACCACGGGATGGATGTTCGGCGCCGTGACCGCGGTGGCGATCCTCGTCGCCGCGGTGGGGCTGCTGATCACCGCACTGCGCAACCGGCCGTCCGCCGAGTCCGGCTCCTACGGCGTACTCGACGAGGAAGTGGCCCGGGCCAGGGACGCCTGGCACGACGCCCTGCTGGAACGCGGCATCCTGCCCTTCCTGCAGGAGGCGCTCGGTGACCCGGGCAGGGCGGCGGCACTGCACCGCACGGGACCGAGGGCCCCGAGCAGCCGCATGCCGCACCTCGGATACGGCCGGCCCGGGTTCACCAGTCCCGACGGCGGCCCCGAGACCGGTCACCGTCCGAGCTACTCCAGCCCGGACTACAGCAGCCCGGACTTCGGGGGTCCGGAACACCGGCCCGAGTAGCCACCGGTCCGGGCGGGCGGCGCGTCAGAGGATGCCCGCCCGGCCGGCGGCTGTGATCCAGGACGGAAACTCGGACAGCAGGCGGTCGTAGAGCTCCGGGTCCGGCACGGTGGCGATGTCGTCCACGGCGAAGAAGCCGACGTTGTCGACGCGGCGGCCCGTCAGGGTGTCGAACCGCTCCAGCACGCCGTACTTGGCCCGGCCGAGCCCCACGAACTGCCAGAAGACCGGCTCCTCCACCGCCTCCCGCAGCTCCCGCTCGATCTCGGCGTCGCGGTAGACACCGCCGTCGGAGAAGAACAGGACCAGGGTCGGAACCGGTGCCGGATTCTCCCGGACGAAGGCACGGACCTGGGCGATCACCTTCTGCTCCTCGTTCTGGATCCCGACCGCCCGCATGTCGACCTGCTGAGGGTCCAGGCCCTTCTTCCGGCCGCGGCGGAAGAGGCTGATCTCCCCCACACGTACGTGCAGCCGCAGCCAGTCGGGCAGCTCGCCCAGGCGCAGGTCGGGCAGGCGCGCCGGGTTCGAGGCGAAGGTCCATGCCTGCATCTCGCCGTCGTCGTCCAGCTGCGCGGCGACGGCGGCCATCCGCTCCACGACGTCCGCCACGACGCCCTTGGAGTAGAGGAACGACATGGAACCGGAGGCGTCCAGTACGAGGATGACGCGCGCGGTGACGCCGTCCGCGCCGTGCTTGCGCAGACTGACGGCGACCTGCTCCTTGCGCAGGGACAGCCGCTTGCGCATGTCCACGGGCAGTTGTTCCTCGCCCTTGGTGAGACGGGTGCGCCCGGTGGACGCGGTCGGCGGTGGGGACAGGGGCTGAGGGGGTGGCGTCGGGGTGGGTGTCGGGGTGGGCGTGGGCGTCGGGGGAGCGTCGTCGTCCACGGTGATGCCGAAGTCGGTGGCGAGTCCCGCGAGTCCGGCGGCGTACCCCTGCCCGACCGCGCGGAACTTCCACTTCCCCTGCCGCCGGTACAGCTCGCCGCCGACCAGGGCGGTCTCCGTCCCGGCGGTCATGTCGAACCGGGCCAGCTCGGTGCCGGAAGCGGCGTCCAGCAACCGCATCGACAGCCCCGGTACCCGGCCGAACGTCCCGCCGTCCGCCGAGGCGCACAGCACGATGCGTTCGACGGCCGGCTCCACCGAGACCAGGTCCACCTCGACCGAGTCGGTGGTGACACCCGGGGGCGCGCCGGGTCCGCCCCGTTTGCCCAGGTGCCCCACCGCGCCGGACGCGTGCCGGGGCTGGTTGTAGAAGACGAAGTCACCGTCGTCCCGCACCCGTCCGGCCGAGGTGAGCAGCAGCGCGGAGGCGTCGATCTCGGGCACCCCGGGACCGGCGGCCCAGACGAGTTCGATCCGCACCGCGGGGGAGTCGACGGCGAGGTTGGCACCCTTGCTCAGGGAGGTGGCTGTCATACCCCCAGTCTGCCGAGACGGACCCCTCGGCGGGGAGAGGACGGACCGACGGTCTGCCCCCTCCCCACCGCACGGCGCGGCACAGCACGGCACGGCACGGCACGCGGGGACGTCAGTGCTCGCGGCGGATGTCCTGCGAGATCTTCATGGATGTCAAGACCAGCCCACCGGCGGCCGACACCGGATCTCGATTCCCGAACCGTGATCGGATACTCCCTGGTCACCGACTGCCTACATCACTAGCGTCGGCTTCCGATCCACACCTGCCCAGGGGGACTCATGCAAGCGCACACGACACGGCTGAGGACAAGAGCCGTGGCAACGGTCGTCGGAGTGGTCCTGGCGTCAGGGTGTGCCCCGGCTCAGGAGCCGAAGGCCGCCGCCGAGGCGTCGTCCACCACCCCTTCGGCCAAGGCCCGAGCGGAACCTCTGACGATGACTCAACTCAAGGACCTGGCCTTCAAGGACGGAGAGGTCCCACAGGCCCACGAGCCCCTCGCGGTACAGGAACCCCCGCTGGAAGGCAGCGAACGCTCCTTCCCGCCCATATCCGTACCCGCCTGCCAGCCACTCATCGACGTCCCCAACGGCGAGGGGTCGTTCGCTCACGTCTTCCAGACCTTCAACTGGAAGAAGAACATCATGGGCGGCAACTCGACACTCGCCTCCTATGAGGGAGACGAGGCCAAACAGCGCTTCGCGGAACTCAAGCAGGCCCTCGCCACCTGCCGGTCCTACGAGGGCGAGGGCTACGTCGGACCGTTCAAGGCGACGGTGAGGACGGAGACACCGCCGCAGGTCGGCGAAGAGGCGTTGGCTTTCCGGCAGATTATCCCTATGGAGCCGAATCAGCCGGGGGACCGCAACGAGCAGTTCATCGTGGTACGCACGGCGAACACCATCGCCACGTTCTCCGAGCTGAGCGTAGGCGCAGACCTGTCGTTCCCCACCGAGCTGATCAGGCGGCAGGTGGAACGGCTAGAGGACGCTCAGCAACCCTGATCACGGACTCAACGGCCGGCCGACGCCCCCGTGGACATCGGCCGGCGAACTCCTTGGACTGCCTCACGGCTCCGGTTGGGCCGCGAGCGCAGGGCTCCCAACCTGCGGTGGTCATCGGGGCCGGACAGGCTCTCGTCCAAGGCCAGGAGTGAAAGGAGCTGCACGGCACGTCCGGCCGAGGCTGCCGCCTCCAGTTTGTGATGGCCGTCGAGCAGGAAATGCGTCAGCCCCCAGTGCTCGTACTCGTCGGTCGACTGGAGGCTGATCGCAGGCTGACAGCGATCCAACGTCGACACCGCGACTGCTGTCGGCACCATCCCCTGCGCCATCCACTCGGCATACTCCGCGACCCGCTCCCGGTTGTTCCAAAGTGGAGGAACCATCGGTACGGCGAACTCATAGAGATGTGCGGTGTCATCGATCACCGTCTCGAACGTCCGGTAATACGGCGTGCGGGGGTGCTCCGGGAGGCCCCAGAACTGGTCGGGCCCCCAGGTGGCCACTTGCTCATTGCTGAAGTAGTCGCCCTCCTGTCCTGGCGTCACCAACCGTGGCTCGACACGGAGCAACAAGGGCAGGTAGTTGCCTTCCGGCAGCAAGGAGCCGAATGCAACCAGGGTGCCGTCGTCCAGATCGGAGACCTGGCCGACGAGGCGTTCTTGCATGCCTGCCAATGACAGCGTTTCGCTGGCGCCCTCAAGCCGCTGGAACAGGAACTGACACGTCCCACACCACGGGGAAAGCTCAAACGCGGGCTTCCCATCGAGCATCAGCAACCTGCGCCGCGGTGCCGACCCCAGTTCTTGGAGCTCTGTCTCGAAGCAGAGTCTCGCCTCAGGTCCGGCGACTCCGAGCCTGCGCGGCTCGCCAACGATGTTCATCATGCCCACGACCGTACGTTCCGGCACTGCTACATGCGCCGAATTACCTGCGCGCCCGCTCTTTCGACCGTTGTGCGGCTGTAAACGTGAACCAGCGCGAGATGGAAGAGCGCCGGCGCAAGTGGAGCCCACCGATGAATCCGATCGGCACGCAGCATGTACTTGACTACTGCTGTGGGGCGGAAAGGCACGTAGTCGATGGTCTGATGTTCCCATCTGTCCGCGACACCTCTGCTCATACGTGCCTGCAGGCCTTCGCCCGTCAAGTCCTTCAGCCTGGCGTAGAAGTGAGCGCTCCAGTGGCGTTTGTCAATGTCCAGCACAAAGGCAAGCAGTTCAAGTGAGTACTCGTTTGGTTCGATGGAGAGTTCCTCCCGCATGCCGCGCCGGGCTACGGCATACAGGTCGGGGGCGCTCCGGCCGGATGAGTCGATGTGCCGTGACATGCCCTCGTTCACAGAGGAGTTCCAGACACCTGGCGCCATACGGACCCGGTCGCTGCGCCGGCTGACGACCAACATGTCGTCGGCGGTCACCACCGCGACGTTGATTGCGAAACTGCACTGCAGAAACGCAGGTGACTGCAGCGGATCCTCCGGGGCAAGGTAGCGGGACCGAGGAGTCGTACCGTCGGCCAGTCGACGGTCGAGCTGCTGAGCCGCGAGAAACGTGTAGTAGTCCGTCGGGCGCAGCCGCAGATGAACTTGGGGCTGTTCGTCGAGGGCGGTGCGGGAGACATCGAACGATTCGACTGCGTAGCGAGGACCGTTCCACAACGGCGTTCGGCCCTCCGCAAGCAGACGTTGGCTCTCAACCTCGATTTCAGCGCGCCATCCGACCATGTCCGATGGCAACTCGATCTCCTCGTCGAGCACCTGGATATAGATGGCTTCGGCGGGTATTGACGACTCACCGTCCCCCTCCACGACCAAGGCGGAGGTATGGAGGGGGCCCAGGGAGAAGGTCCTCCACGCGGGACTGGACGCCTCCCGCTGCCTCATGCTGCGTACCACTCTCGTGGAGCGAATGCGCAGTTTGTACCAGCCGTTCTGTAACGGTTGTTGGAACAGCACCGCGAACAACATCCCCAGCACCGCGCCGACGACTCCGTTGGCCACATCAATCCCGCCCATGCCAGGCAGCGTAGGGACGTAGATCATCCCGTGCGCGACCTTGTCCCTTCCGTTACGGCAGACGCGCCCCTGTTTCACGAGGAGGTCAACTACGTCAGCAGTGGCGCCTGCGAACGCCTGACAGGCAACCCGGATGCCTTCTACGACGCATGGGCCGAGTACCGACTGCGTCCACGTGTGAGGTACGAGCAATCGTGCTCCACTCGGAGCAGGACGGCCTCGCCGCTGAGTACAGGGCGAGGCCGTTCTCTCAGGGCTACGGCTACTCCGCCATGGGCAGGTACACCCGGTTCCCGCTCGCAGCGAACTCCTTCGACTTCTGGAGCATCCCCTCCGCGACCTCCTCCGCCGTCGCCCCCGCAGCCGCCGTGCCACCGAACTGCTCTGTGATGCTGTGGCTGATCTTCATCGAGCAGAACTTCGGCCCGCACATCGAGCAGAAGTGGGCCGTCTTGGCGGGCTCGGCCGGCAGGGTCTCGTCGTGGAACTCCCGTGCCGTGTCCGGGTCGAGGGCCAGGTTGAACTGGTCCTCCCACCGGAACTCGAAACGGGCGTCGGACAGCGCGTCGTCCCACTCCTGCGCACCTGGGTGACCCTTGGCGAGGTCGGCGGCATGGGCGGCGATCTTGTAGGTGATGACGCCGGTCTTGACGTCGTCACGGTTGGGCAGGCCCAGGTGTTCCTTGGGCGTGACGTAGCAGAGCATGGCCGTGCCCCACCAGGCGATCATCGCGGCACCGATGCCGGAGGTGATGTGGTCGTACGCCGGCGCGACGTCCGTGGTCAGCGGGCCGAGCGTATAGAACGGAGCTTCATCGCAGATCTCCTGCTGAAGGTCGATGTTCTCCTTGATCTTGTGCATCGGGACATGTCCCGGGCCCTCGATCATGGTCTGAACGTTCAAACGCTTGGCGGTCCGGTTGAGTTCCCCGAGCGTGCGCAACTCGGCGAACTGCGCCTCGTCGTTGGCGTCCGCGATGGATCCCGGCCGCAGGCCGTCGCCGAGGGAGTACGTGACGTCGTACGCGGCGAGGATCTCGCAGAGTTCCTCGAAGTTCTCGTACAGGAACGACTCCCTGTGGTGGGCCAGGCACCACGCCGCCATGATCGAGCCGCCGCGCGAGACGATGCCGGTCTTGCGGTTCGCGGTCAGCGGCACGTACGCCAGGCGCACGCCCGCGTGGACCGTCATGTAGTCCACGCCCTGCTCGGCCTGTTCGATCACGGTGTCCTTGTAGACCTCCCAGGTCAGCTCCTCGGCCCGGCCGTCGACCTTCTCCAGGGCCTGGTAGAGCGGCACGGTCCCGATGGGGACGGGGGAGTTGCGCAGGACCCACTCGCGGGTGGTGTGGATGTTGCGGCCGGTGGAGAGGTCCATGACCGTGTCGGCGCCCCAGCGGGTCGCCCAGGTCATCTTGTCGACCTCCTCCTCGATGGAGGACGTCACCGCCGAGTTGCCGATGTTGGCGTTGACCTTCACCAGGAACCGCTTGCCGATGATCATCGGCTCGATCTCGGGGTGGTTGACGTTGGCCGGCAGTACGGCACGGCCCGCCGCGATCTCCTCGCGGACGACCTCCGGCGAGACGTTCTCCCGGACGGCCACGTACTCCATCTCCGGCGTGATCTCGCCCCGGCGGGCATACGCGAGCTGCGTCACTGCGGTGCCGCCCCGGCCCCGGCGGGGCTGCCGCGGCCGTCCGGGGAAGACGGCGTCGAGGTTGCGCAGTCCGCCGCGCGGCGAGGTGTGCTTGATGCCGTCGTCCTCGGGACGGACGGGACGGCCCGCGTACTCCTCCGTGTCGCCGCGGGCGATGATCCAGTTCTCCCGGAGCGGAGCCAGTCCCCTGCGGACGTCGGTGTCGACCAGCGGATCGGTGTACGGGCCGGAGGTGTCGTACAGCGTGACCGACTGCCCGTTGGTGAGGTGCACCTGACGGACCGGCACCAGCAGGTCGGGGCGCGAGCCCTCGACGTACGCCTTGTGCCAGCCGATGGACTTCCCGGCCTCCGCGGTCTCCTCCTGGGAGGAGTTCTGCGTGGAGGCAGGCGTGCGTGCGTCCTTGATGGTCATGAGACCTACTCCCTACGCCGGCATTACCCGGTAACAGGTTCGGCGGTCGACGCAGCGGATTCCGTCCGCCGACGCTTCGTGGGATACATCACTCGACTTCGGTGACGTTTCCCGTGAAACATCGCTGGGACGGAGGTCAGCGCCCTCTCAGCCCGGTGCTCCGAGCTCCCGCGTGTACAAAGGTGCCCCCACGCTAACGCCCATTCGGGCGCGGTGAACAGAGGGCCCCCCTTGTTCTTGCGATGATCGGTCGGTGACCACACCGCAGCATCCCCCCTTTCCGCCGCACGATCCCCGCCGCGGACCGCACGCCGAAGAGGGCGCCGACCGTGGAGCCGGCGACCACGGACACGGCCACGATGGCGGCGGTCACGGGCCCGGTGCGGGCGGCGGTCATGGGCCCGGGGCGGGAGGAGGTCACGGGCACTCGCACAGTCACGGACCCGCGGCGCCCGTCTCCCGGCATCTGCGGAAGGTCATCGCCGCGATCCTGATCCCGTTCACCGCGGCGGTCCTGGTCGGGCTCGCCGTCCTGTGGCCGGGCGGCGCGCCGCCGCACGAGCGCACCGGCGTCGGCTTCGACCGGCAGACGCAGCAGGCCACCGTGACCAAGGTGGTGGAACTGAGCTGCCAGTCCGTCAACGCCTCGGGCTCCACCCCCACCGGCGACACCTCCACCGCCGAGGGCTCCTCCGCCGTCCAGCAGGCGAACGGCGAGTGCAAGCGGGCGACGATCCGCGTGGACAGCGGCAAGGACAAGGGCCGTACGTTCGAGGAGATCGTGCAGCCGGACCAGTCGCGGCAGTTGCACGAGGGCCAGCAGGTCGTGGTCGCCTACGAACCCTCCGCACCGCGGGACCTGCAGTACTCGGTGACCGACATCAACCGCCGGCTCCCCCTCGCCCTGCTCGCCGGCATCTTCGCGCTGGCCGTGGTGGCCGTCGGAAGGCTGCGGGGCCTGATGGCGCTGATCTCCCTGGCGATCAGCTTCCTGCTGCTGAACTTCTTCATCCTCCCCGCGATCCTCCAGGGTTCGAACCCGCTGGTCGTCGCGGTGATCGGGTCCAGCGCCATCATGCTGATCGCGCTGTATCTGTGTCATGGCCTCTCCGCGCGCACGTCCGTGGCGGTGCTCGGCACGCTGATCTCCCTGTTGCTGATCGGCGTTCTCGGGTCGCTGTTCATCGGCTGGGCGGCGCTGACCGGCAACACGGACGACAACACCGGCCTCATTCACGGCCTGTATCCGTCGATCGACATGAGCGGTCTGCTGCTGGCCGGCGTCATCATCGGTTCGCTCGGCGTCCTCGACGACGTGACGGTCACCCAGACGTCGGCGGTCTGGGAGCTGCACGAGGCCAACCCGACGATGGGCTGGCGCGGGCTGTACCGCGCGGGCATCCGCATCGGCCGCGACCACATCGCCTCGGTCGTCAACACGCTCGTGCTCGCCTACGCGGGCGCCGCGCTGCCCCTGCTCCTGCTGTTCTCGATCGCGCAGAGCGGGGTGGGGACGGTCGCCAACAGCGAGTTGGTCGCGGAGGAGATCGTGCGCACGCTGGTCGGCTCGATCGGCCTGGTGGCGTCCGTGCCGGTCACCACGGCCCTCGCCGCTCTCGTCGTCTCGGCCGACCGGACGGCCGCGCAAGCCGCCGGGGCGACGCCGGGCGGGAACGCGGCCCCCGCGCGCGGCGGACGCGGCCGTCGCCGCAAGCGCTGACGCGCCCCGGGGCGAAGCGTTACGCCCGCACCGCGCCTGCCGTAACGGTTCAGCCCGCGCTCTGTTCCTCCGCCAGGATGCGGTCCAGCGCCTCGTCGAGGTGGGTGTCGAAGTCCGCGAGCGCGCCCTCCTGACCCAGGGGCACCAGCTTGTCGGTGCGGTCGAGGAACGCCACCAGGGGCGCCGCCGAGGAACGGAACAGTGCCTGGTCGCCACCGACCTGGAGGCGGATCAGCACCTCGGCCAGCGGCTCCGGCTCGACCGGTGCGATGCGCACGTCCCCGTCACCGCACGGCCGGCCCACCCCGTCGACCAGTAGCTCCCTGCCGAAGGCCCAGGTCACCGGGGCGTCCCCGGGGAGATGGAAGGTCAACCGCACGGCATAGGGATCACAGGTCGCATAGCGCAGCTCCACCGGAATGCGGAACGAGAGCTCCTCGGACACGAGAAAGCTCATCATGACCTCTGCCTGTACGGACTCGCCCATCGCACACCCGTCATTCGCCGTCGACTGTCCGGGAATCAAACCTCTAACACTGGTGGCATCTTGCTCAACGTACACACCAGATCACAAGGAGTGAGTTTTCAGATACTGATAGAGATCGCGAGTGACCCCAGGAGCCGCCCCACCTCGTCCTGCAGCCGCTCCGCGGCCGGCAGCAGCCGGTCGGCCTGGTGAAGGGGCAGGGAGACGGCCATCGTGGCCACCGTGGTGCCGACGGTGATGGGGATCGCGGCGCACACCGTCCCCAGGGCGTACGCCTGGCGTTCGGTCACCGGAGTCGTCCGCCGTCTGCGTTCCAGGCGTCTCAGCAGGGCATTGCCATCACGGACCGTGTACGGCGTGAGGGACTGCACCGGGTAGCGGTCCAGGTGGTCCCGGCGGGCGTCCTCGTCCAGTTGCGACAGCAGGCACTGCCCGACGGCGTGCGCGTGCCCGGTCTCGCGGAAGTCCGCCCACTCCTCGACGGCCGGGTTGCCCGGGGTGTCGGAGACGCACATGACCTCGATCTCGCCGTCGCGGTACATGGCGTAGTACACGGGAGCGCCGATCGCGTCGCGCACCTGCGCGAGCGCGTCGACCACCGTGCTGCGACGTTTCTGCGCGGCCCCGCTGCTGCTCAGCCGCTCGGCGGCGTCGCCGAGGAAGAACAGCCCCTTCTCCCGGCGCAGGTAGCCCTCGTGCACCAGGGTGCGCAGCAGGTGGTACGCCGTGGGGAGCGCCAGCCGGGTCTCCCGGGCCAGCTGCTTGGCGGGGGCTCCGTACTCGTGTTCCGCGACGCACTCCAGGAGGCGCATCGCCCGCTGCACGGAGCCGATGAGGGTGGCCGAGGGCGGGTCGGCGGAGGGGGGCGGGGGTGGTGGCGTCGAGTAGGGCTGCACGGGCAGGGCGTGCAGCGGTGCGAATGCGGTGTCAGCCGTGGCCAAGGGTCACTCCCGGGAACGCGAGGAGGCCGTCCGTGCGGGGAACACGGGTGGGGGTGTGCGCCGTTCGCGAGGTCGCCCCCGCGTGGAGTTCCGGACTCTAATCGCCGGTCACCGCCCGCCGACGGCCCGTCCCGGAAACTTCCCTCGCCCGAGGGAATCGGTGGTTCCCGTTACCGCCACCCTTGTCCCACGGCTCTCACCAGTCGCTGCGCGAGGACGAACTCGACATGAACTTGCGCACGACGTAGATCAGTCCGCCGACGAGCGCGACGAAGACCAGCAGCTTGAACAGCAGTCCGATCACGAACCCGACCACGCTGGCGATCAGCCCGCCGAACACGACCAGGGCGATGACCGGCACCGCGATCCACTTCACCCACCACGGCAGTCCCGTGAAGATCTCTCGCATGGCCCTCGTCCTTACCTTCCACCCGTTCGGGGAACGGGCCCTGTGTGGGTCCGGTCTCCCGCTGGGAATGCTCTGATGTCCTGCACCCGATGCTAGGGCCGCGAAGGCCCCCGCAGGGCGCACGCATCCCTTGTCTCCCCCTGACCGTTCCCCTAGGGAATCCCGGGGTGGGGACTCAGCTCTCGGGCGGAGAGAACACCACGAGAACCCGCAGGTCCTCACTGATGTGGTGGAACTTGTGGGCGACCCCGGCCGGGACGTAGACCACACTGCCGCGGGCGACCTGGGTGGTCTCCATGCCCACGGTGATCGCGGCCCGCCCGCTCACCACGAAGTACACCTCGTCCTGCGCGTGCGGGTTCTGCGGATCGGACGTGCCCGCGTCGAGGGCGTACAGGCCGACCGACATGTTCCGCTCGCGCAGGAACTGCAGGTAGGCACCGTCGTTGGCGGCACGCTCCGCCTCCAGTTCGTCCAGCCGGAATGCCTTCATCGCCTCGTCCGCCCCTGCCTCACCGTTCGTTTCCGATCGCGTCTGCCACGATCAGACACATGAAGAATTTCCTAGTCAAGACGATCGCCAACGCCGGGGCCCTCGCGGTCGCCGTATGGCTGCTCGACAAGATCACCCTGACTGGGGGCAGCACCGGTGAGAAGGCCGTCACGCTGATCGTGGTGGCGCTGGTCTTCGGCCTGGTGAACATGCTGGTGAAGCCGATCGTGCAGGTGCTCACCTTCCCCCTGTTCATCCTGACCCTCGGTCTGTTCACGCTGGTGGTCAACGCGCTGATGCTGCTGCTCACCTCGTGGGTGGCCGACAAGCTCGACGTGAGTTTCCATGTCGACGGCTTCTGGACCGCCGTCCTGGGCGGACTGATCATCTCGATCGTCTCCTGGGCCCTCAACGCGTTCCTGCCCGACGGGGACCGATCGCGATGACCTATCGCGTCTGCTTCGTGTGCACGGGCAACATCTGCCGTTCCCCGATGGCCGAGGCCGTCTTCCACGCGCGCGTGGCGGACGCCGGGCTCGACGGCCGGGTGGCGGTCGACAGCGCCGGCACCGGTGGCTGGCACGAGGGCGAGGGGGCCGATCCGCGCACTGTGGCCGTCCTGGTGGAGCACGGGTACGACCTCGGCCACACCGCACGGCAGTTCCAGCAGTCCTGGTTCTCCCGCCTCGACCTGGTGATCGCCCTCGACGCCGGCCATCTGCGGGCCCTGCGCCGGCTGGCGCCCACGGAGGAGGACGCGGCCAAGGTGCACCTGCTGCGGTCCTACGATCCCGCCGCCGACGGCGGTGACCTGGACGTTCCGGATCCGTACTACGGGGGCACGGACGGCTTCGAGGAGTGCCTTGAGATGGTGGAGGCGGCGAGCGGAGGACTGCTCGCCGCGGTACGCGAGCAAGTGGAGGGACGGGCGGCATGAGTGATTCCGCTACGAACGACGGGCCCGGCGGGCACGGGCCGGGGGCGTCCACCGGCACCGGTGACGGCACGCGCGCGGTGCGGGCCGGGCTGCCCGAGCCCGTCAAGCACGAGCCGACCCTGCCCGGTCCGGTGTTCGCCGCCCACTTCCATCTCCCGGGAGAGCCGACCGGCCCGTACACCTACGGCCGCGACGAGAACCCGACCTGGACGCATCTGGAACGGGCCATCGGCGAGCTGGAGTCTCCCGGGCGGGAAGGCGTCGAGACGCTCGTGTTCGCCTCCGGCATGGCCGCGATCTCGTCGGTGCTCTTCTCGCAGCTGCGCGCCGGGGACGTGGTCGTCCTGCCCAGCGACGGCTACCAGGTGCTGCCGCTGGTCCGCGCCCAGCTGGAGGCGTACGGCATCGAGGTGCGTACCGCGCCGACCCGCGGGGACGCCCAGCTCGACGTCCTGGACGGGGCGAAGCTGCTGTGGATCGAGACGCCGTCCAACCCCGGTCTCGACGTGTGCGACGTACGACGGCTCGTCGAGGCGGCCCACACGCGCGGCGCCCTGGTCGCCGTCGACAACACCCTCGCCACACCGCTCGGACAGCGCCCGCTGGAGCTCGGTGCCGACTTCTCCGTCGCCAGCGGCACCAAGCAGCTCACCGGCCACGGAGACGTCCTCCTCGGATACGTGGCCGGCCGCGACGCCGAGGCGATGACCGCCGTACGGCGCTGGCGCAAGATCGTCGGCGCGATCCCCGGCCCCATGGAGGCCTGGCTGGCGCACCGTTCGATCGCCACCCTCCAGCTGCGGGTCGACCGGCAGAACGCCACCGCGCTCAGGGTCGCCGAGGCGCTCCGGGCGCGGCCCGAGATCACCGGCCTGCGGTACCCGGGGCTGCCCGACGACCCCTCACACAAGATCGCCTCGCAGCAGATGCTGCGCTACGGGTGCGTCGTCTCCTTCACGCTGGCCACACGCGCGCGTGCCGACCGTTTTCTCGACGCGCTGCGGCTGGTGGAGGGTGCGACGAGCTTCGGCGGGGTGCGGTCCACGGCCGAGCGGCGCGGGCGCTGGGGCGGCGACGCGGTGCCGGAGGGCTTCGTGCGGCTCTCGGTCGGCGCGGAGGACCCCGAGGACCTGGTGGCCGATCTGCTGCGCGCGCTGGACGAAACGGCGGACTGAACCCGCCGTACGACGGCTGTACAACGGACGGTCCGAGCCTCCCCCCTCGTGGCTCGGACCGTCCTCCGGTTCCGCGCGCGAAGAACCGCGCGACCAAGGCTAGTTGACTCTGTGTCAGTGTCCAATCACAGTAGCGACAGCGACCTATCGACATATTTATAGTTGGCCACGCCGGGGGCCGGAGACGTTCAAAAGAGGGGGCAGTCCGTGGATCTGGCCTTGCTGCGCACCTTCGTCACCGTGCACCGGGCCGGTTCCTTCACGCGCGCGGCAGCCCTGCTCGGCCTCTCACAGCCCGCCGTGACCTCGCAGATCCGCACGCTGGAGCGCCAGCTCGGCCGCCCGCTGTTCCTGCGTCAGGCCCGCGGCGTGACCCCGACGACCATCGGCGACGAACTCGCGCACAAGGCCGCACCTCATCTCGACGCCCTCGTGGAGATCACCGAGACGGGTGTCCAGGACGACTCCTCCCTGCGGACCCTGCATCTAGCCGGGCCGCCCGAGTTCACCGCCGAGCGGGCGCTGCCCGCCCTCACCGAGCTCACCGGCGAGGACGGACAGGGCTACGCGCTGCGCGCCTCGTTCGGGAACGCCGAGGAGACCCTGGAGGGGCTGTCCGCCGGACATCATGATCTGGCCATCGGTACGGCACGTCCCCGGGGCGTGCTGCTCACGGCGACTCCGCTCTGCGACGAGGAACACGTCCTGGTCGCCGCGCCGAGCTGGGCGGAGCGAGCGGGCGTCGACAAGCCCCACAGCACCGACGCGCCCGCACTGGAGCGCGTACCCGTGGTCGAGGTGCACGAGTCGCTGCCCTTCGTCGCCCGGTACTGGGCGTCCGTCTTCGACGCCCGCCCGGCAGCCCCCGGCACGATCGTCGCTCCCGACCTGCGTGCCGTTCTCGCCTGCACGGTCGCCGGGGCGGGTCTCGCCGTACTGCCCCGCTATCTGTGCGCACCGGCGCTGGAGCGCGGCGAGGTGGTCGCCCTGCACGACCCGGCGGTACCGCCGCTGCGGACGTACTTCCTGGTGGTGCGGACCGGCACGTTGGCGATGCCGCACATCGCCCGGGCCCATGAGTGGCTGCTGCGTGCGGCGGCCGACTGGAACTGAGCCGGCGGGCTCGACGGCCGTGGGTGCGCGGCAATGTTTCACGTGGAACCAACCGGGCCACATTTCTCCCATGACCGTCCGACCCGTGGTCAAGCGCACCGCTCGCGCCGTTCTCCTGGACCGCGAGCACTTGATCCTGATCAAGCGCACCAAGCCCGGCGTCGATCCCTACTGGGTCACGCCCGGAGGCGGGGTCGAGCCCGAGGACGCCACCGTGGTGGACGCCCTGCACCGCGAGGTGTACGAGGAACTCGGCGCCAAGATCACCGATGTCGTCCCCTGCTTCGTGGACACGGTGGAGCACATCGGCGAGGACGCCGGCACGACCGGCGTGAAGGTGCAGCACTTCTTCGTCTGCCATCTGGGGTCCATGGACCCGGCCCTGCGGCACGGCCCGGAGGTCGACGAGCCCGCCGGCGAGTACGAGATCGTCCGGGTGCCGTTCACCCGGGTCGGGATCGCCTCGGTCCACCTGGTGCCGCTGTCGCTGCGGCACTATCTGGACGGCAACATCGAAGGGGTGCGCGCTCTGCACGCCCCCGACCTCGGCTGAGCCGCTCAGGCCACGACATGGCCAAAAGCTTGCCCGTTCCCCCGGAAACGGGTGGACGCGGACGGCCGCTGTCGGACAGCCTGACCTGCGTGCCGACACCTTCCCCCGCCTCCGCTCCGATCCGCCGTCTGACGCTCCGCGATCTCACCGCCTGCGCCGACCTGTCCGAGGACCGGGGGTGGCCGCGCGAGGAGCACAAGTGGGGGTTCCTCCTCACCGCCGGGACGGGGTACGGCATCGACGATCCCGGCGGCGGCCTCGTCGCCGCCTGCACCGTCACGGAGTACGGCCCGCACGGCCGGCCCTCCCTGGCCGCCATCGGCATGGTGCTGGTGGCCGAGCGGCACGCCCGCCAGGGCGTCGGCCGCAGGCTGATGCGCCATGTCGTCGCCGAGCTGGGCACCACCCCGCTGACCCTGCACGCGACCCCGTACGGCCGGCCGCTCTACGAGGAGCTCGGTTTCAAGGTCACCGGCCGGGCGGAGATGGTCCGCGGACGCTTCACCCCGGTCGGGCCCGAGCCCGGGATCGCCACGCGGGCCGCCACGGCCGAGGACCTCACCACGATCGTCCGGCTCGACGAGGAGGTGTTCGGCGCCGACCGGACCCCCATCGTCACGCGCCTGCCCGCCTTCGCGGACCAGCTGCGGGTCGCCGAGGAGGACGGCCGGATCATCGGGTACGCCGCGGCCTGGCCGAACATGGACACGCACGTCGTGGGCCCGCTGATCGCCCGGGACACCGAGACGGCCAAGGCGCTGATCGGTTCCCTGGCCGCCCGCACCGACCGCCCGCTGCGCACGGACATCGACGCACGTCACGAGGACCTGCTGGCATGGGTGCGGGAGCGCGGCCTGGCGGTGGTCGCCCCGAACGCCGTGATGACGTACGGCATCACCGAACTGCCCGGGGACTGGAACCGGCGGTTCGCGCCGCTGACGGTGGCGGCGGGCTGACCGAGGCGACCCGACCGCCCGCCGTCAGGCGAGGGCCTTCACGGCGGCCGAGGCGAAGCCGTGGTCCTGGTCGGGTGCGCCACCGCCCACTCCGATCGCGCCGACCAGCCGGCCCTCGCGGTGCACGGGCACGCCGCCCGCGATGAACAGCAGGGGCCGGTCGAGCGCCGTGGGCAGGGTGTGGAAGAGCCCTCCTGGCTGAACGGCGTCGACGAGGTCGGCGGTGGGGGCGTTCAGCTGGAGCGCGGTGTAGGCCTTGCGGGTGCTGGTCTCGCCGGAGATCAGGGCGGCACGGTCGTCGCGCCGGAAGGCGAGCAGGTGGCCGCCCGCGTCGAGGACGGTGACGCTGACGGTCACCCCGGCGGCCTCGGCGGCGCGATGGGCGGCGGTGACGAGGGACTCGGCGTCCTGGATCGTCAGCGGGGCGACAGCGGTGGTGCTCATGGGGTTTCTCCTTGGTCGGTGCCCGGTGGGGCGGTGGTGGGTGGTGCGGCGGCGCAGTGCCAGCGCGGAAGTGCGGTGGCGGTCGCTGCGGCGCCTGGTGCGGTGCTTCGGTGAGCGCCGGGGCGGGGTGAGCCGCGGGGTGCGGGGACGGCCCTGGCCCCGCACCCAGCGGCCCGGGTCGGTCAGTGGTGGACGGCTGCGGCTCGCTGCTCCGCGGGTGTGGAGCCCGCGACGACCGCGGTAGGCGCGCCCTCGCGGCGTTCGAGCGCGGCCGAGAGGACGGCGAGGAGCAGGGCGGCGGCGGCCAGCACGGCACCCACCCAGTTCGGGGCGGTGTAGCCGAAGCCGGCGCCGATGACCACGCCGCCGAGCCAGGCGGAGAGCGCGTTGCCGAGGTTGAAGGCGCCGATGTTCACGGCCGAGGCCAGCGTCGGGGCGCCGTGCGCGTGGTCCAGGACGCGCTTCTGCAGCGGCGGCACGGTGGCGAAGCCCAGGGCGCCGATGAGGAAGACGGTCACGGCCGACGCGATCTTGTCGTGTGCGGTGAGGGTGAAGAGGGCCAGTACGACGGCCAGGGCGCCCAGGGAGATGTACAGCATCGGCATCAGGGCGCGGTCGGCGAACTTTCCGCCGATGAGGTTGCCGCCGACCATGCCGAGGCCGAAGAGGACCAGCAGCCAGGTGACGGAGCCGTCCGCGAACCCGGCGACGTGGGTCATCATCGGCGCGATGTAGGTGATGGCCGCGAAGACGCCGCCGAAGCCGAGGACGGTCATGGCCATCGCCAGCAGGACCTGGACGTTCTTGAACGCGGCCAGTTCGTGCCGGAGCCGCACGCCCTCGGGCCTGGGCACGTCGGGGACCAGCTTGGCGACACCGGCCAGGCCCACGACGCCGAGCGCGGCGACGACGGCGAAGGTGACGCGCCAGCCGGCGGACTGCCCGATGAGCGTGCCCAGCGGGACGCCGACGACGTTGGCGACGGTCAGACCGGTGAACATCATCGCGATGGCACCGGCCTTCTTGTGCGGGGCGACCAGGTCGGCCGCGACGACCGAGCCGATGCCGAAGAAGGCGCCATGGGCGAGGGAGGCGACCACGCGGCCGATCAGCATGACGGAGAAGGCGGGGGCGAGGGCGGAGAGCAGGTTGCCGACGATGAACAGGCCCATCAGCAGCATCAGCATCCGCTTGCGCGGGACCTTGGTGCCGAGGACGGTCATCAGCGGGGCGCCGAACATCACGCCGAGCGCGTATCCGGTCACCAGGAAGCCGGCGGTGGGGATGGAGACCCCGTAGTCGCTCGCGACCTCGGGCAGCAAGCCCATGATCACGAACTCGGTGGTTCCGATACCGAAGGCCCCGATCGCGAGGGCCAGAAGCGCGAGAGGCATGGAGGGGTACACCTTCCCAGAAGATTGCAGGAGCGCTTTGCGTGCGTTCACAATAGTTGCAGACGCGGGCTATATGCAAACGCAGACTATTGCACGCCTGGTCTACCCTGGTCTCAGCCGCTCCGGGACGGAGGAACCACATGACAGCGACGGACCCCGCGCTCACCGCCCTCTCCCAGGGCTGGTGCGCACTCTCCCTGCTGCACGGGAGGATCGAGGCCCACATCGAGCGCGCACTGCAGGCCGGGCACGACCTGAGCGTGCGCGAGTACTCCCTGCTCGACGTGCTCAGCCGGCAGCACGACGGCGATGGAGGGCACCTGCAGATGAAGCAGGTCGCCGACGCCGTCGTGCTCAGCCAGAGCGCGACGACGCGCCTGGTCACCCGACTCGAGGACCGCGGGCTGCTCGAGCGCTACCTGTGCCCCACCGACCGCCGCGGCATCTACACCAACGTCACCGGGGCCGGCCTGAAGCTGCTGGACGAGGCCCGGCCCACCAACGACGCCGCGCTGCGCGAGGCCCTGGACGAGGCAGCCGCCAACCCCGACCTGGCACCGCTGGTCCGTGCCGTGGAGACCCTCAAGGCACCGGTGCCCGCCTAGCCCGGCTCGGAGCGCGGCCCACGGACTTAGAGTGCGGTCATGGCAGATCTTGAAATACGCCGGACCACCGCAGCGGACATCCCGGCGATCGTCGCGATGCTCGCCGACGACCCCTTGGGCGCCCAGCGTGAGTCACCGGACGACCTGGACCCGTATCTGGCCGCGCTCGAACGGCTCGACGCCGATCCGAACCAGCACGTGGTAGTCGCCGTCCGCGACAGCCGTGTCGTCGGCACCCTCCAGCTGACGATCGTCCCCGGCCTGTCCCGGCGCGGCGCCACCCGGTCGATCATCGAGGGTGTACGCATCCACGCCGACGAGCGCGGCAGCGGCCTGGGCACACAGCTCATCGAGTGGGCCATCGACGAGTCCCGGCGGCAGGGATGCCAACTGGTGCAGCTCACGTCCGACAAGACCCGCACCGACGCCCACCGTTTCTATGAGCGTCTGGGCTTCTCGTCCTCGCACACGGGGTTCAAGCTCCAGCTGTGAGCAGGCACTCCCCTCCGGAGCGCCCAACGGCTGTGGGGTCCTGTTTCACGTGAAACAGGACCCCACAGCCGTTGGACAACGCCTAGCCGATCCCTCGCCAGCCCTCCGGGTCCACCCCGCCCGGCACGGGGGAACCCGCGTCGTACGGCTGACGAGTGAAGACGAACGATCCCAGGTCCAGGTGGCTCACGCTGCCGTCCGGCCGCCGTACCGACTGCAGCAGCTCCCCGGCGTAGTAGCCCTCCAGGCCCGTCCAGGTCCCGTCACCGTTGGCCCGGAAACTCGACCGTCGGCCCTGGCCCGACAGGGGCTCCAGCGACACTCCCCCGTCGGAGGTCAGCCGCAGGGCGAAGGCGTGCGTCCCCCAGTACCACTGCCCGGCCAACTCCAGTACGGAGGCGTCCGCCTGCGGCAGCGGACGCCACGGTTCGGGGATCCGGGGTTCCGCCTCGGCGACGATACGCACGAGGTCGGCACCCACCCCGCCGAGCAGCGGTCCGGAGGTGCAGTTGGTCAGCACCACCGCGGCGACGTCGTCCTCCACGGCGATGGTGAGGTTGGCCAGGAAGCCCGGCAGGGAGCCGGAGTGCCCCACGAGCAGCCGCCCGTCCCGGTGCTGGATCTGCAGTCCCAGGCCGTACGCCGCACCGTCCACGACGTCCGCGGCCTCGACCGCTGCGGCAGGGGCCCGCATCTCCCGGACAGTGTCCGCGCCCAGGACCCGGTCGTCCCCCGCGGTCAGAAAGACGGCGAACCGCGCCAGGTCCCCGGTGGTGGACCAGAGTTGACCGGCCGGGGCCATCCTGCCGAGATCCTCGGCCGGCTCGGGCAGCATCACGTCGGCCCACGGATGCACCGCCCAGCCACCCGCGTGCGGAGCGCTCGGGCGCGTGGCCGTGCGCTCCAGCCCCAGCGGTTCCAGCACCTCCCGCCGCAGCACGTCCTCCCACGAGGCGCCGCGGAGCTCCTCGACCAGCGCACCGAGCAGGGTGTAACCGGGGTTGGAGTAGTGGTGCCGGCGGCCCACCGGGTGCAGCAGCGGCCGCTTGCCCAGCACGTCGGCGAGCTCGGGGCGCAGTGATCCCGGCGTCCGCTCCCACCACGGCGCGGGCGACTCGGCGGCCAGTCCGCCGGAGTGGGCCAGCAGTTCGGCGATCGTGGCCTCGCCCGCGCCGGTACCCGGCAGATGCTTCTCCAGAGGGTCACCGAGGTCGAGCAGGCCCTCGTCACGCAGCCGCAGGACGAGAACAGCCGTGAACGTCTTGGTGATCGAGCCGATGCGGTACTGCACGTGCTCGTCGGGGCCGTGCCCGTCGACCGAGGTCCGCGCACCGTGCCACACGGTCCGCCCGTCCCGGACGACCGCCGCCACGAGCGAGGGCGTGCGCCCCTCGGCCTGTGCCACGGCGATCCGGTGCAGCAACTGCCGACGGGTGGCGGGAAGCAGCTCATCCTGAGATGTCGTCATGCCACCAGTCCACCGTCCCGGGCGGTCCACGTCGAGCCGATTACGTCGCGGCCCGGGCGCGTGGCCTGCTCGGCGCGCGCGTCACCTCGAGATGCGGGCTTCGATGCCGTCGAGCAGAAAGTCGAGACCGATCCGGAAGGTCTCGTCGGCGTCCAGGTGGGCGGCATCGCGCACCACCGTGGCCAGCGCGGGGAATCGGCCCGTGGCGAAGGTCCGTTCCAGGTAGGGCCCGAGAGAGGCCTGCCAACGCCGCTCGTCCATCCCGGTGACCCGCTCCGCACGCCGCTCGGCGATCTCCCGGCGCACCGCCCCGATCACGTAGGCGTCGACCGCGGTGACCACCGGCATGACGGCGTCCACGTCGACGCCGTCCAGTGCGGCCACCACGGCCTCGCCCCTGGCCAGCGCGTGCGGCCCGAGCTGCGGTCGCCCACCGAGCAGGTCGGCGAGCCATTCATGCTCGTGCGCTGCCTGCCGGGTGGTCTCGGCAAGGGAGCGCAGCACCTCCCGCCAGCTGTCTCCGACCGGCCGGATCTCGGCGTGGACGGCGTCGACCATCAAGTCGAGCAGCTCCTCCTTGCCGGCGATGTAGCCGTACAGCCGCATCGGCCCCACGCCCAGCGCGGTGGCGACCTTGCGCAGCGACACCGCCTCCAGGCCGTCCGCGTCGGCCAGCCGGATTGCCGCTCGCACGATCTTCTCCCGGTTCAGCGGGGCCGGCACGGGTCGTTCCGGAGGCTCCGGCCTCTCCCACACCAACATGCCGCTAACCGTACACCGCATGGAGCGATACAGTGTATCGACCAGTACGGCGTATCGAACAGAGGGAGGGACAACCATGGCATCCATGACCATCGCCATCGTCGGAGCCGGTCTCGGCGGCCTAGCGCTCGCCCGTGTGCTGCACGTGAACGGCATGGACGCGGTCGTCTACGAGCGTGAAGCGTCACGCGTCGCGCGCGGTCAGGGCGGCATGCTGGACATCCACTCCGGCCAGCGGGCGCTGCGCGAGGCCGGTCTGATCGACCAGTTCCACGCGATCGCCCGGGGTGAAGGCCAGGACATGCGCCTTCTCGAGCCGGACGGCACCCTGCTCCTCCAGGAAGACACACCCGACGACGCCCCACTCGATCGACCCGAGGTGGACCGCGCCGCGCTGCGCGACCTGCTGCTGGACGCGCTCCCCGAAGGCACGGTGCGCTGGGGACACGCGTTCAGGAGCGCCGAGCACGGCCTGCTGCACTTCGCCGATGGCGGCAATGCCACGTATGACCTGCTGGTCGGCGCGGACGGCGCGCAGTCCCGGGTCCGCGCGCTGCTCACCGACGCCCGCCCGTCGCACATCGGCCAGAACATCGTCGAGGTCGGCATTCCCGACATCGACCGCACGCATCCCGACCTCGCGGCGATGGTCGGGCGCGGCAACTACTGGGTGCTCGGCGACGGTCTGTCCCTGGCGGCGCAGCGCAACGGCGACGGCCGCGTCCGTATCGGCCTCAGCTTCTACAACACCGCCGAGGACTGGTTCGCCACCAGCGGCATCCCGTTCGACGACCCGCCCGCCGCCCGGGCCCGGATGATCGAACTTCTCCCCGGCTGGGACGCACGGTTCACCGCGCTGATCGCGGCCTGCGACGACACGGTCGTGCCGCGGCCGATCACCACGCTCCCGGTCGGCCTGACCTGGCCGTCGAGGCCGGACGTCACGCTGCTCGGCGATGCCGCGCACCTGATGCCACCGGTGGGAGAGGGCGCCAACATGGCGCTGCTCGACGGCGCCCTGCTCGGCCTCGCGCTGGCCGCGCGCCCGGACGACGTCGGCGCCGCCGTCAGCTCATACGAACGCGAGATGTTCGAACGCACCGGCGCCGCCGCCCGGATGTCCGCCGGCATCCACGAACTGCTGACCTCACCGGACGCCGCCCAGAAGATGCTCGCGTTCTTCCAGCCGGTGTAGGATCTCGCCGCTCGTGTCATAGGTGGGCGCTTGTGACCTGCTACTTTCCGCTGTGTCTCAGGGCATGGCGGAAGGGCTCCGTCTCACGACGGTGGCATTTCCTATTGCCGATCGGCAGGACAGACACCGAGTCAGTCCGCCAGCCAGAGGCAGAAGGGGTGTCCTGCCGGGTCGATGTAGACGCGGACGTCTTCTTGAGGCTGGTGATCAGCGAGCGTCGCTCCCAGCCCGGCGGCCTTCGCTCCAGCGTGCTCAAGGTCGTCGACGCGGATTTCGAGGTGCATCATCATCTGCTGGTCGGAACGCCCGGCAGGCCAGCGGGGCCGGATGTAGTTCTCCTCACGCTGGACGGCGATCCCCACTCCGCCGTCGGCCGCTTTCAAGAGGATCCAGTCTGCTTCCTCGACCGCGATTTCCCAGTCGAGTAGTTCCTGGTAGAAGTGTGCGAGAACACCTGGGTCTGGTGCGCTGATGTTGACGGTCGTGAGTGTCAATCCGCGAGCTTCAGCCATGCTGGTTCATGCCTTCCAGGTGCGGGACTGTGGCCTCGGTCAGCCGTAACCGGGCCATCGTGTCAGGAACCTGTCGGCGAGTTCCGAGCCTCCTCGGTTTTCAACGCAGCTTCAGACTCAGTGGCCACGCGTCTGCCGAACGTGGTCAGTTTCATGGCTCGGCCACGCTCAGCACGTTCGAGTAGGGGTTGTCCGAGATCTCGCTCAAGCCGGGCGATCTGTGTCGTCAGGGTGGACTGGTGGACGCCGAGGGCTTGAGCAGCCTCGCTGACGGTGGGGTAGTCGATGGCGGCCAGAAAGCGCTCGATTCGCTGCCACGAGTATGGGCTGGTCAGCGCCGTCCGCAGAATGGCAGCCGTGTGGGCGGCTTTTTCAGAAGTGCGGAGGCTGGCGTCGTGGCTTCCTCCGCCGCGGGGCCGAAGGGGAATGTTGTAGGTGTGGGCCCACCGGGCCATATTCGTGGTGCTCATACCCGTCTCGCGGGCGAGGTCGGTCAGGGTTCGGCGGCGGTGAACGTACTGCTCGATGAGCCAGTCCCGCTCGATGGTGCCGCGGCGTTTGTAGTCCTGCGGGCTGTTGCGGAGCGGGATGCCGTACTCCTTGGCGAGGTCGGTCAGCACTCTGCGGGAGAAGCCGGTGAGGGTGGCGATCTGCTGGAGGGATCGGTGTTCGCCGAGGTAGAGCTGGGTGAAGCGCTCTGCCGTGATGGCTTGCCGGGCTTGCTGCCGGATGCGGCCGGTGGCTCTGGCGGTGTTCTTCGTCAGCGGGGGTGCGGGGGCTGGGTGTTCGTCGAGGGCATGCCGGATGGCCTCGACGGTCGTGCCCAGGATCTGTGCTGCGTGCTGAATGGGGTGTTTGCGTTCTCGGACGAGCTGGTGCAGGCGAGGCAGGTCGATGTGCGCCGGGTCCGGTCCGGGAAGGGTGAGTCCAGCCAGCAAGACGGTGGGTGGCTGCCAGGTCACGGGCTCGTCGTGGATGCGGTGCGAGGCCAGGAAGTTGAGGGCTTCGTGCTGGAGGGCGTGTGCGAGTTCGGGTGTCTGGAGTGCGGTGAAGTGCAGGGACGTCGCCCGGAACTCTGCGCTGTCGAGCCCGCCCTGGTCGTCGGGGGCGGACTCGGCAGGCAGGCCGCTGAGGCGTCGGAAGAGCTGGCTGCGGGCAATGCGTTCGCGTCGGCCGGTTCCCGGCGGGGTTCCGGTGCGTCGGCAGATCTCCAACCAGCGGTCATGGGGAAGCAGGCCGGTGTAGTCGAGGAGCCGGCGTCGGCCGTAGTCGATGGGGATGTGGGCGGCATCGAGGTGATCAGCAAGCCGGTCTAGGGCAGTGATGATGTCCGGCCATTGCGGAAGGTCGTCGAGTTCTTGGAGGAGGCGCGAGATCTCGATGCCGTCGATGACGTCGCCGGCCAGCCTGGCCGCCTGGTCCAGGGAGATGCGGCCGTCCGGGATCAGCAGCAAGGCGGCGAGGACGGGAGCAAGGGATCGTGCATAGATTCCCTCGGGCGGTGTGAGCCGGACCGCCCAGGACGGCCAGAACATCGTGGGGATCTTCCTGGCTCTCTGCTCGATGTCCCGAGCAGTCCTTGCCGGTCGGCGGGGAGTCTCGGTCGTGGTGCGGTAGCGGAGGTGCTCGCTGGGGCGGAGGGAAGGGACGAGGGCGGCTAGGTGCACGGACTGCAGCACGGGGCTGATGCCGCGGCCCCAGCCGTCGACACTGGTCGCCGAGATCTGCGTAAGTTCCTCGCGTACTTCTTCCAGCAGGCTGCGCAGGACCTCGCCAGCCGGATGGATTCCCGGCTGTTGAAGGATGCCCAGGGCCATGGTGACCGCGACGGCGGCATCGACAGCTCGCGGCGGGGCCATGAATCCCGGGCGGTCCACCGCCTGTTCGGGGTGCGGGACGGCCGGCTCGGTCGCGAGGCGCGCTTCTGCGATGTCGGCCGGTATCTGTTCCCGCAAGGCGGCGGTGGGAAGATCGCTCAGGACACGGGTGCCCAAGGCCCGGATGTCGGCCAGCACTGCTGGTGCCGGTTGCGGGGCAGTCCGGTAGGGGCCGAAGGCGGCCGTCTGGGTTTCGATGATCTCCGTCACCTGGTCCTGCGCCGCAAGGACAGGGTGGCCAGCAGGCAGGAGAAGCGTCGACGCGCGGGTCAGATCGGCGCCGCAGCCAGCCGTAACCGGACCGCCGGGGCGGATCGGCGGATTGCCGCAGAGTTCAGGCCGGGGAACGGACCGCCCGGAGCGGGGCCGCTGCCGCGGAACCCGCCCGCAGTGCGGGCAGCGGTCCGCCAGCAGGCGACGGTGGTGGGTGCAGGCGAAGGAGAAGCCCAGCCTCCAGGACAACTGCCAGCGTCCGCCGCTGGAGTGGAGGCAGTCCGGGCAGAACCGGGATCCCCGCCCGCGTCCCCAAAGGACATGCCGTGTCACGGCCCGGCCTTCGGGACTCATCTGCAGGGCCCGTCCGTCATAATGCGCCAGGGTCATGGCAGTGACCGCCTCCGGGACCGTGCCGGTGGCGTGCGCGACGGCGGCGGTCAACCGCTCGTCGAGGAAGACCGTCCAGTCCGCTGGGATGCCCCGGAACTGGTTTCCGGCCCGCTGCCGGACCGGGAATCTGAAGTGCAGCAGGACATCACCGAGCGTGGTGTCCATCCGTCTGGCCGTCGCCTCCAGCCAGGAGTCCAGGGCCTCGCCGGGCAGTGGCGGCAACCGGATCGGCAAAGTGCGGGCCGGCGCTCTCATGCGGCTCGTCGTCCCCGGGATCGCGGACGGCTGGTCAGCCGCTTCTTCTCCAGCGCGGCCTCAAGTTCGAGGCGGGCGGCCTCGGACGCCTCGTCGTTCTTCACCCGGTCCATCAGCTCCTGGTCCAGCCGTTCAGCACCGGTGCGGACCGCCCGCTGGCAGCCGCGGTTGATCAGCGTCATCAGCGAGCCGATGTGTCCGGTGCTGCGGGCGAAGAGGTAGTCCGACAGGTCGTCCGCGAGCATGCCGGTGTGCTTGTCGGTGAGCACGACGCGCTGTTCGAGGGCCAGCAGCATCTGCCGCCATTCCCGCCGCCCGACCTCCGCGTCGATGGTGAACGGACGAAGCCCGAGGCGGGTGGTGCGGCGGCCGGTCTGGGCCAGAGCGGTGTCGCGCCCGTTCGTTCCCTCGCCGAACAGGCCCTTCTCCGCAAGCTCGACCCCCACCATCAGCAACGTCACCGGGAACTCGTTGGCGATCCACTTCAAATGGTTGCTCACCTCGATGCCGCTCTTCTGTCCCCATTTCAGGAAGTGCAGATCGTCCAGAACTACCAGTCGGACATCGCAGGACAACACGCAGTCCAGCACCCGCCGTCCGAACTGGGCGGTGGTGCCCCGCCCCTGTCCGGGGTGGCCGAAGAACTCCAGCATGGCTCGGTTGAGGTCCTTCATCCCGGTGTTCCCGGTCAGCCCGACCCGGCAGACCGGGATCCGTTCGTGCCCCTGGCTCGTGAACGGGCCCGACTCCTCGATCTCCCGCTGGTGGAAGTCGCGGGCGAAGGCAAGCACCGAGGTCGTCTTGCCCAGCCCCGGGAAAGCGTCGACGGCCACCGCCCCCTTGGCCTTGTCACCGTCCTGCTCGTTACTGTCGACGATGTCCCACAAATCCTCGTGGAGCTCCGCCAGTTGTGGTGTCTTGACCGGTCCGATGTTCGCGTGCCACTTCCGGCGCTGCCGGTCGTAGTCCGCCCGTGCCTGCGTGTCCAGGGACTTCAGCTGCTTGCGGGTCAGCAGATCGGGCCGACTGCGGCGAGGGCCCTCGGCGAACGCCTTGAAGTCCTCCTTCCGCGACAGGGCGAGACTGTCCGGCTCAGGAACACGCTCCTCGCTCACACGTCCTCCAGAGCATCGGCGTAGAAGTCGTCCTCGGCGAGGTCCTCCAGATCGGCCTCGTCGTCATCCCCCGTCTCCGTCACCACGTCGGGCTCCCGCGGTTCCGTGGTCTCTTCGTCCTGGCCGAGGGCCTTGCGTACGGACGGAAGCGAGACGACCGTCTCCGCCTCACTCTCCGGAAGTTCGATGGCGGCCTGCTCGCGCGAGAGCCGCAGGGCCATGCGCCGCTCGGCGATCGTGGTGCCCAGCCCGAGGTTCCACCGCTGAAGCAAGTCGGCGACGGCGAGCCGGTCGTCGGGAAAGCGATACTTCGAGGCGGCCAGCTGCCGGGCGAATGCCAACGCGTCCTCGCTCAGCGGCATCTCGACCGACGGCGCGTGCTCCCAGGTCAGAGCGTGCCATTCGCGAGTTGTGGGGCTGCGGAAGTAGATCTTGGTGATGTCGTCGGGGTCCACTTGGAACGGCCAGCCGTTCTTGACGGGACTGTCGTAGGGGCTGCGGATGCCCGGCTCGGGCAGGCCGGGGCCGCTGTAGCGGCGGCGGCCGATCTCGACCCCGTAGTGCTGGACCGTGCGCCACTTCGTCTGCAGGAACTCAAAGGCCAGGTCCCGGTCGCGGGGTGCTTCGATGTAGCCCGCCCGCGCCATGCCGTGCTCGAACATCTTCGCCGGGGACATCCGCAGGCCCGGCAGGCCCGGATCGACCAGGCTGGAGTGCGGCCTGCAGTGATAAACCGCCGCGGTCCACTCCCGGATGATTGCCTCAAGCTCGTCGAGGAAGAAGAACGCATCATCCTCTGGCTTCTCGCCCCGCGAGTGGATGTCAGGCCCCTTGTAGCCCGGCAGCACCTGCAGCAGCCCCTCCCGCAGGGTCCGGAAATAGCGCTCCACCGGCCCCTTGTCCCGGCCCGTCCGCAGCCGGGCCGGCTGGATGGAGATACCCATCCGGCGGCAGACGCTGGTCAGATGCTCCGAGACGTAGACCTTGCCGTGGTCGACAACCAGCGTCTCGGGGACCAGAGGAGGCGAGGCCAGGCCCGGTCCGCTGGCGCCCTCGACGTCGACCAGGACGGTGCGGGGGATGCCGTGCTCGGGCCAGACCGCGTGTCGCGGCCAGTCCCGCCCCGCCGGCCTCGGCCGGAACGACTGGAAGAGCACCGCGCTGACATCCACCGCCTTCGTCGAGACCGGCGTCAGTCGGATCCCCGTGATGCAGCGGGTGTACCAGTCCATCCCGACACTCAGTTCGGCTTGAACCCACTTGAGCGTCAGCGGGTCGAATGCGAAGACGTCCAGGCGGGTGGAATCCATCAGCAGGTACTCGCCCGGCCGTGTCGGCCGCAGCTTGCCGTACTGACCCTCCGGCCGACCGGCGATATCCCGGTTGCGCTTCGTACTCAGCCGGAACAGCGGATGGCGTCGCTCCAGTTCCTCCAGCAGCCGAAACGCCGTCGCCCGACTCGGCTGCGGCACCACACCCTCGCCGAACCGTGCGATCACCCGAGCCCGGGTCCGCTCGATCACCATCGTCCTCGACGGCCGCGACTGGTCGGTGTGCTCGACCATCACCTCCACCGCGGTCTCCACCCACCGGTCGTCAACTCCGGAGTGGGGCTTTCCTATTGACTTCTTCGGCGCGAGCCCAGCCTCTCCACGACGACGAAAATCAGCGACCCACTGCTTCACAGTGCGAGGTGATACCCCCAGCTCATCAGCCTTGGCTGTGTATCGCACCTCCAACGGTCGCTCCGGGCGATAGTCCGGGCGGGGCTCACCGTCGCGTGCCAGTTCCGGAGCTCCAGACCGGAACCCCGTCAGAACCTCCCGGACATGCTCGGCGCGTTCAAGAACTTTCGTCCGTGCTGAGCTGTCGAGCTGTCCCAGTACGACCGAAGCGATCTCTTCTTCATCGCCAGCTGACGGTCCTGGGCCGTCTGGACTGACAGCGGCACGGTCGGAGAACAGAAGTTCCTTGAGTGACAGCCGCAGCAATCGTCCCCGGCCGTCCTTCAAGACCACCTCGCTGCCTGCCGTCGTCGCGGCCATCTCCACCACCTCGACGGTCTCTCCGTCGTAGCGGAAGCGCGTACCGACCCCGACCCGAGCCCCAGCCCTGCTCATGCCGCCCGCCTCAGAACATGCGAAGGGCTCAGTGGCCGATCGAGATCGGTAACGAGAGACCGCGTCCAGAGCAAATGATGGATGGCGGAGCGGACTTGAGGCTCCGGACGATTCGGCAGACAGCACGTGGCCTGCCCCAGAGGGACACCATCGAGCTCAGCTCCCCGAAGGTCTTCCAGAACTTCGGGGCTGAACAGCCAGTCCCTTCGATAGCCCGCCAGGAACCGGATGTTCTCCAGTTCCACAGCCGGAGGCTCGCTCCAGACCTCGTACGTCCACCCCCGTGATTCGACCGCCCGCCGAGTCCAGCCGAAGGTGAACGCCACTCCGGCTTGGACAACCGGTGAAGCGGCTTGACGTCGACGACCACCGACACCTGCCGGGTGAGCAGGAGGTAGTCCGGGATGTGCCTGCGGACCTTCCCCTCCAGCACCGTCTTCAGCAAGAAGGGCTGGGCCACGATGCCGCGTACGGACGGATCGAAATCAGCGAAGAGCAACCGCGACAGCTCCAGTCGCGACTCGTAGATCACATGATCGCGCATCGTCGCCGACCAGTAGGTGCCCGAGTAGTGCTTCTGGCCCTTGTACCAACGAAACGTCCGCCAGGGCATGGCCGAAGCCAAAGATTTGATGGGCTCCGTGCCCCAGAGGCGATCTTCGACGACCTGACCGTTCTGACGACGCACGCTCACCGTCGCAGCGACGTCCACCACACCCCCAGCCCACGAGTGACTGCCCGTGTAGCCAAGGTGCCAGCGATCGCTCCCCGCGTGGAGAGGTCACCCCTTACGTCATCCAGAAGAGTGAACGCCCCGAGCTGCGAGTCTCACGATGGCTGCATAAATGCCATCTATATGCAGCTGACCCTGAGATTATGAAGCTGGATTTGAGACCCTACACGACCCGCGCTCAGGTCTGTGCCATGTCCACGAACCGCGAGTAGTGGCCCTGGAAGGCCACCGTGATCGTCGCCGTCGGGCCGTTACGGTGCTTGGCCACGATCAGGTCGGCCTCGCCCGCGCGCGGGGACTCCTTCTCGTAGGCGTCCTCGCGGTGCAGCAGGATGACCATGTCGGCGTCCTGCTCGATCGAACCGGACTCACGCAGGTCGGAGACCATCGGCTTCTTGTCGGTGCGCTGCTCGGGACCACGGTTCAGCTGGGAGAGCGCGATGACCGGGACCTCCAGCTCCTTGGCCAGGAGCTTGAGGTTGCGGGACATGTCCGAGACCTCCTGCTGACGGCTCTCGGCGCGCTTGGAGCCGCCGGACTGCATCAGCTGGAGATAGTCGATGACCACGAGCCTGATGTCGTTGCGCTGCTTGAGACGGCGGCACTTGGCTCGGATCTCCATCATCGACAGGTTCGGGGAGTCGTCGATGTAGAGCGGGGCCGCCGAGACGTCCGGCATCCGGCGCGCCAGGCGGGTCCAGTCGTCGTCCGTCATCGTGCCGGACCGCATGTGGTGCAGCGCCACGCGGGCCTCGGCGGACAGCAGACGCATCGCGATCTCGTTGCGCCCCATTTCGAGCGAGAAGATGACGCTCGGCAGGTTGTTCTTGATCGAGGCGGCCCGCGCGAAGTCCAGCGCGAGCGTCGACTTGCCCATGGCGGGGCGCGCGGCGATGACGACCATCTGACCGGGGTGCAGGCCGTTGGTCAGCGAGTCGAAGTCCGTGAAGCCCGTGGGCACACCGGTCATCTCGCCGCTGCGCGAACCGATCGCCTCGATCTCGTCGAGCGCGCCCTCCATGATGTCGCCGAGCGGCAGGTAGTCCTCGCTGGTGCGCTGCTCGGTGACGGCGTAGATCTCGGCCTGGGCGCGGTTGACGATCTCGTCGACGTCGTCGTCGGCCGCGTACCCCATCTGCGTGATCCGGGTGCCGGCCTCCACCAGGCGGCGCAGGACCGCGCGCTCGTGCACGATCTCCGCGTAGTAGGCGGCGTTCGCGGCCGTCGGCACGGTCTGGACGAGGGTGTGCAGATACGAGGCGCCGCCGACCTTGTTGATCTCACCGCGCTTGGTGAGTTCGGCCGCGATCGTGATGGGGTCGGCCGGCTCGCCCTTGGCGTAGACGTCGAGGATGGCCTGGTAGACCGTCTCGTGGGCGGGCTTGTAGAAGTCGTGGCCCTTGAGGATCTCGACGACGTCGGCGATGGCGTCCTTGGACAGGAGCATGCCGCCGAGGACGGACTGCTCGGCGTCCAGGTCCTGCGGAGGGACTCGCTCGAACGACGGTCCGCCGCCGTCCCAGGAGCCGTTGTCCGCACCGCGCTCGTGCTGTTCGTCGCGGCCCCGGCCTCCGTCACCGCGGCGACGGGAAGCAGGCAGACGATCACTGGGACCGCTGTCGGCCCACGGGTCGTCCAAGGGCTCGGAAATGCTCACCGAGCCACCTCCTCCCGTCCGCCGAGCGGACCTCGCCGTGCCCCTCATTTCTACGGCACGGCACTGACAAATAAGACGCCCAACTCCGGTTCTGGCGCGTCGGTTTTGTGATGGTTCACAGGGCGACGGACGGAGCGGGCGCCGGACCACCGTAGGCCGGTCGGCACCGTCAGCCAATCTGGTTATCCACAGGCCATGTGGACGACGGGCCAGATGCTGTGGAGAACTCCGCCAAACCTGTGCACGACCCGGTGGACAGCCCTGTGAACAAGCCCGCACCCCGATCTCAGAAACCACCCTGACCTGCTACTTCACCGTCCACGGCCTGTGCAGAAGAAAAACTTTCCCGGTCAGCTCAAGATCACTTCGAGCGGTGCCCAGAAGTGCACGGGGTGAGACGATGCGTAAGGGTCGCAAAAGCTTTGCATCTCTTACCTGTGGACGATTAGATTGGTGCTCATGACACAGGCCCCCGCGCGTCCCCGAACCGTCCGGCGCCGGCACGACCGAGAGATCGTCGCGCTGGCCGTTCCGGCCTTCGGCGCGCTCGTCGCCGAGCCCCTTTTCGTGATGGCCGACAGTGCGATCGTCGGCCATCTCGGCACCGCGCAACTCGCCGGACTCGGGATCGCCTCGGCCCTGCTCACCACAGCCGTCAGCGTGTTCGTCTTCCTCGCCTATGCCACCACGGCGGGCGTGTCCCGACGCGTGGGCGCGGGCGACCTCCAAGCCGCGATCCGCCAGGGCATGGACGGCATCTGGCTGGCGCTGCTGCTCGGAGCCGCCGTCATCGCCGTCGTACTGCCCACGGCCCCGTCGCTCGTGGAACTCTTCGGCGCCTCCGATACTGCGGCCCCGTACGCCATCACCTATCTGCGCATCTCCTCCCTCGGCATCCCCGCCATGCTCGTCGTGCTCGCCGCGACCGGTGTCCTGCGCGGACTCCAGAACACCCGGACCCCGCTCTACGTGGCCATCGGCGGCTTCGTCGCCAACGCCGTCCTCAACGTCCTGCTCGTCTACGGCGCCGGTCTCGGCATCGCGGGATCCGCCTGGGGCACCGTCATCGCTCAGTACGGCATGGCCGCGGTGTACCTGTGGGTCGTGGTGCGCGGGGCACGACGCCACGGGGCGTCCCTGCGTCCGGACGCCGCCGGCATCCGGGCATCCGCTCAGGCCGGGATGCCGCTGCTCGTGCGCACGCTCTCGCTGCGGGCGATTCTCATGATCGCGACGGCCGTGGCGGCCCGCCTCGGCGACGCCGACATCGCGGCCCACCAGATCATCCTGTCCCTGTGGAGCCTGATGGCCTTCGCTCTCGATGCCATCGCCATCGCCGGTCAGGCCATCATCGGACGCTACTTGGGCGCCGGGGACGCCCAGGGTGCCCGCGAAGCCTGCCGCAGGATGGTGGAGTGGGGCGTCGCGGTCGGCGTCGTACTCGGTCTGCTCGTGGTGGTCTCCCGCCCAGCGTTTCTGCCCTTGTTCACCGGCGACTCCGCGGTCAAGGACGCCGCGCTGCCCGCGCTGGTGATCGTGGCCGTCGCCCAGCCGATCTGCGGAGTGGTCTACGTCCTGGACGGTGTCCTGATGGGTGCGGGTGACGGCCCGTACCTCGCCTGGGCGATGCTGCTGACCCTGGCGGTCTTCACTCCCGCGGCCCTCCTCGTCCCCGCCGTCGGCGGAGGGCTCACCGTGCTGTGGGCGGCCATGACGCTGATGATGGCGATGCGTCTGGTGACGCTGTGGCTGCGCACCAGGTCGGGTCGCTGGATCGTCACGGGCGCGACGCGGTGACCGTTTCACGTGAAACACAATGAAGAGGGGGCCGCATCTCCCAGTCGGGAGATGCGGCCCCCTCTCACATCGCTTCAGCGAGAGCAGAGCGCTCAGGCAGCGACGACCTCGACGCTGACCTTGGCGTCAACCTCGGGGTGCAGACGCACAGACGTCTCGTGAGCGCCCAGGGTCTTGATCGGCGAGCCCAGCTCGATGCGGCGCTTGTCGACCTCGGGGCCACCGGCAGCCTTGATCGCCGAAGCGACGTCGGCCGGAGTGACGGAACCGAAGAGACGACCGGCGTCGCCGGAGCGGACGGCCAGACGGACCTTCACACCCTCGAGCTGGGCCTTCACCTGGTTGGCCTGCTCGATGGTCTGGATCTCGTGGATCTTGCGAGCGCGACGAATCTGCTCGACGTCCTTCTCGCCACCCTTGGTCCAGCGGATCGCGAACTTACGCGGGATCAGGTAGTTGCGAGCGTAACCGTCCTTGACGTCGACGACGTCGCCCGCGGCACCGAGGCCGGAGACCTCGTGGGTGAGGATGATCTTCATTGTTCGGTCACCCTTCCCTTATCGCGCGGTGGAGGTGTAGGGCAGCAGCGCCATCTCACGGCTGTTCTTCACGGCCGTGGCGACGTCACGCTGGTGCTGGGTGCAGTTGCCGGTCACGCGGCGGGCACGGATCTTGCCGCGGTCGGAAATGAACTTCCGCAGCATGTTCGTGTCCTTGTAGTCCACGTACGTGACCTTGTCCTTGCAGAACGCGCAGACCTTCTTCTTCGGCTTGCGCACAGGCGGCTTAGCCATGATGTTTCTCCTGTGTGATCAAGAAGTGTGGGGTGGAGCCCGCCCTAGAAGGGGGGCTCGTCCGAGTAGCCGCCACCGCCGCCGGAGCCGCTGGAGCCGCCGCCCCAGCCGCCGCCCTGACCGCCGCCGCCCTGCTGGCCACCGGCGGGAGCGCCGGTCGCCCAGGGGTCGTCGGCCGGAGCGCCGCCGCCCTGCTGGCCGCCACCGGGGCCGCCGCCCCAGCCGCCGCCACCCTGGCCGCCACCGCCGCCGTAACCGCCCTGGCCACCGCGGCCCTGGCCCGAGGTCTTGGTGACCTTGGCCGTGGCACTGCGCAGGCTGGCGCCGACCTCGTCGACGTCCAGCTCGTAGACCGTGCGCTTGACGCCCTCACGGTCCTCGTAGGACCGCTGCTTCAGCCGGCCCTGCACGATGACGCGCATGCCTCGCTGGAGCGACTCGGCGACGTTCTCCGCCGCCTGACGCCAGACCGAGCAGGTGAGGAAGAGGCTCTCGCCGTCCTTCCACTCGTTGGTCTGGCGGTCGAAGGTGCGGGGGGTCGACGCGACACGGAACTTCGCGACGGCCGCACCGGACGGGGTGAAGCGCAGCTCGGGGTCGTCGACAAGATTGCCGACGACCGTGATGACGGTCTCGCCTGCCATGGGGGTACCTCTCGGCGGGTTTGCTGCTCTGGCTGCTTGGTTGCTGCTACTCGGATCCCGGGATCAGCTGAGCGGAAGGCTCAGTGCATCTCGGGACGGAGGACCTTGGTCCGGAGGACCGACTCGTTCAGGTTCATCTGGCGGTCGAGCTCCTTGACGACCGCAGGCTCGGCCTGCAGGTCGATGACCGAGTAGATGCCCTCGGGCTTCTTCTTGATCTCGTACGAGAGACGACGACGGCCCCAGGTGTCGACCTTCTCGACCTTTCCGCCGCCGTCACGGACGACAGAGAGGAAGTTCTCGATCAGCGGGGAGACAGAACGCTCCTCGAGATCGGGGTCGAGGATGACCATCACCTCGTAGTGACGCATGTGGAACCCACCTCCTTTGGACTCAGCGGCCACGGTCGTTCCGTGGCAGGAGGGTTGCGATGCGTTGGCACCGGTATCAACGAGTAAACCAGGACCCACTGACAATCGGGCCTCCTCCAGGGAGGCGGCCCGGCCGTGGGAGGCAGCAGACACCAGTGCAGAAGGTACAGAGTACCCGGCCGCGCGCTTGCGGTTGAAATCCGGCCCTGAGGGGACACAATCGATACTCACCGGATGTGATAGGGCGAAGACACACTGCCTTCGGCAGGAGGTTCCCCATGGCACAGATCATGCGACCGACAAGGCCCCGGACCGGGCTGCTGGCCACCGACGGCAAACCGCACCCCCTGCAGCACGCGCTGCTGGCGGTGACCCTGGTGCTCGCGGTACTCGCCCTCGCCACGGCGAGCTTCCGAGGACTGCACGTACTGACCTCCTGGGCAGGGCTACTCGGCGTGCTGACCGGCGGATACGGCCAGTACGTCTCCGAGACGACCCGGGAGCGCTTCGGTCTGGTGCTGGGCCTCGGGGCCTCCGCGGCCGGACTGTTCTTCGGCATCTACCACGGCGGCCTCATCGGCTGAGTTCTTCGCCGTCCGGCCGCCTGACCACCCCTTCCAGCCGTACGCCGGACGGGGCGCTCACAGGGCGCAGTAGGCTTCGCGCGAGAGCCGGAGCCCCTGTACCCATGGGGACACACCAGCCCGAGGAGCGCCCCGAATGAGCCTGACCCTGAGGACCATCAGCCGCGAGCAGCATCTGGCCTACATCCAGAGCCTGCCGGCGGCTAGTCACATGCAGGTCCCCGCATGGGCAGACGTCAAGGCGGAATGGCGCTCGGAGAACCTCGGCTGGTTCGACGACCGTACCGGTGAGCTGGTCGGCGCGGGTCTGGTGCTGTATCGGCAGCTGCCCAAGATCAAGCGCTACCTCGCCTACCTTCCCGAGGGCCCGGTCATCAACTGGTTCGCGCCGAACCTCCAGGAGTGGATGGAGCCGATGCTGGCGCACCTCAAGCAGCAGGGCGCCTTCTCGGTGAAGATGGGCCCGCCGGTGATCATCCGGCGCTGGGACGCCACGTCCATCAAGAAGGGCATCCAGGACCCCGACGTCAAGCGCCTGCGGGACATAGAGGCCGACCACATCGAGCCGCGCGCCTTCGAGGTGGCCGACAAGCTGCGCCGCATGGGCTGGCAGCAGGGCGAGGACGGCGGCGCCGGCTTCGGCGACGTGCAGCCCCGCTACGTCTTCCAGGTGCCGCTGGCCAACCGGTCGCTGGAGGAGGTCCACAAGAACTTCAACCAGCTCTGGCGCCGCAACATCAAGAAGGCGGAGAAGGCCGGCGTCGAGGTGGTCCAGGGCGGCTACCACGACCTGGAGGAGTGGCAGCGCCTGTACGAGATCACGGCCGTGCGCGACCACTTCCGGCCGCGTCCGCTGTCGTACTTCCAGCGCATGTGGGCGGCCCTCAACAACGAGGACCCCAACCGCATGCGGCTGTACTTCGCCCGGCACAACGGGGTGAACCTGTCGGCGGCGACCATGCTGGTCGTCGGCGGGCACGTCTGGTACTCCTACGGCGCCTCCGACAACATCGGCCGCGAGGTCCGGCCGTCGAACGCCATGCAGTGGGCGATGCTCCGCGACGCCTACGCCCTCGGCGCGACCGTCTACGACCTGCGCGGCATCTCCGACTCCCTGGACGAGAGCGACCACCTCTTCGGCCTGATCCAGTTCAAGGTGGGTACGGGCGGTCAGGCGGCCGAGTACCTCGGCGAGTGGGACTTCCCGCTGAACAAGCTGCTCCACAAGGCGCTCGACATCTACATGTCGCGCCGCTGACCCCGCACCCACCCCTCATCCCGCACCTCTGACAGCCACCAGAAAGGTTCCAGGTCCGGCCATGGCGCTCACGCTCTACGTCGACACCGCGCGCTGGCGGGCGCACCACAAGCACGTGCAGGAGCAGTTCCCCGGGCTGGTCCCGGTCTGCAAGGGCAACGGCTACGGCTTCGGGCACGAGCGGCTGGCGGAGGAGGCCACCCGGCTCGGCTCGGACGTACTGGCCGTCGGCACCACGTACGAGGCCGCCCGGATCAAGGACTTCTTCGGTGGTGACCTGCTGGTCCTGACGCCGTACCGGCGCGGCGAGGAGCCCGTTCCGCTGCCCGACCGCGTCGTGCGCTCGGTGTCGTCCATCGACGGCGTGTACGGCCTCGTCGGCGCCCGTGTGGTCATCGAGGTGATGTCCTCGATGAAGCGGCACGGCATCAGCGAGCAGGACCTGCCCCAGCTGCACGCCGCCATAGAGAACGTCCGGCTGGAGGGCTTCGCCATCCACCTGCCGCTCGACCGTACCGACGGCTCGGACGCCGTCGAGGAGGTCATCGGCTGGATGGACCGGCTGCGCGCGGCCCGGCTGCCGCTGCACACCATGTTCGTCAGCCACCTCAAGGCCGATGAACTGGCCCGGCTCCAGCAGCAGTTCCCGCAGACCCGGTTCCGCGCCCGGATCGGCACGCGGCTGTGGCTCGGCGACCACGAGGCGACCGAGTACCGCGGTGCGGTCCTGGACGTCACGCGGGTCGCCAAGGGCGAGCGCTTCGGCTACCGGCAGCAGAAGGCCGCCTCGGACGGCTTCCTGGTGGTCGTGGCGGGCGGTACGTCGCACGGTGTGGGTCTGGAGGCTCCGAAGGCGCTGCACGGCGTCATGCCGCGGGCCAAGGGCGTCGCCCGGGCCGGCCTCGCCACGGTCAACCGCAACCTCTCGCCGTTCGTCTGGAGCGGCAAGCAGCGCTGGTTCGCGGAGCCGCCGCACATGCAGGTGTCGATCCTGTTCGTGCCCTCGGACGCGGCGGAGCCCACGGTGGGCGACGAGCTGGTGGCCCATCTGCGGCACACCACCACGCAGTTCGACCGCATCCTCGACCGCTAGCGCGCTCGGCCGCGGCCGAGGCACGGGCCGTACACGGCGTTTCCGTGTACGGCCCTTCTCCGTGTACGACCCTTCTCCGTGAACGGCCTCGCGCGTTCGCTCAGAGCGAACCGCCGGTCGGCCGTCGCGTGCCCCACTTCACCCGTGGGCCCTCGAAGCGGGCCGTGTACTGATCGGTCTGAGCGGCGGGGCCCAGGACGAAGACGTCCTCGGCTCCGTCGAGCACGCCGCCCGACGGGTCGTCGTCGCCCGTCCGCCGGACCGGGTCCCGGTCCGGCATCAGGATGTCGCGCACCACCATCACGCAGAGGAACAGCGTTCCCAGCAGGTGCACGGCGATGGCCCAGTGGTAGCCGTCCGTGGGCAGGCCCTTGTGGGCGTCGCCGCTGGTCGTGTACGCGAGGTACATCCAGATGCCGAGGAAGTAGGCGACCTCGCACGCCTGCCAGATCAGGAAGTCCCGCCACTTCGGCCGGGCCAGCGCGGCCAGCGGCACCAGCCACAGCACGTACTGCGGTGAGTAGACCTTGTTGGTGAGGATGAAGGCCGCCACGATCAGGAAGGCGAGCTGGGCGAACCGCGGACGCCGGGGGGCGGTGAGCGTGAGCGCCGCGACGGCGCCGCAGCACAGCAGCATCAGCAGCGTGGCAAGGGTGTTGACGGTCTCGGTGCTGGGCGGGCTGTCGGTGTTCTGGACCAGGATCAGCCAGAAGGAACCGAAGTCCACGCCGCGTTCCTGGCTGAACGTGTAGAACTTCGACCAGCCGTCGAAGGCGAACAGCATCACCGGCAGGTTGACCACGAGCCAGGCGCCGGCCGCGCCTCCCAGGGCCTTTCCGAACTCCCGCCATCTACCCGCGCGCCAGCACAGGACGAGCAGGGGGCCGAGGATCAGGAAGGGATAGAGCTTGGCGGCCGTGGCGAGGCCCAGCAGCACGCCGAAGGCCACGGGGCGCTCCCGTGACCACATCAGCATCGCGGCGGCCGTCAGGGCGACCGCCAGCAGGTCCCAGTTGACGGTGGCGGTCAGTGCGAAGGCGGGCGCCAGGGCGACCAGCAGACCGTCCCAGGGGCGCCGGGTGTGCGTGCGGGTGACGCAGACCGCGATGACGGCCGCGCAGACCATCAGCATCCCGGCGTTGACCATCCAGTACCACTGCTCCTGGTCCTGGATGGTGCCGCTGCCCGGCGTGAGCCAGGTCGCCACCTCCATGAACACACCGGTCAGCACGGGGTACTCCAGGTACTCCATGTCACCGGGAAGCTTGTCGAAGTACGGCACGAGTCCGTCGACGAAGCCACGCCCCTGGTAGAGGTGCGGAATGTCCGAATAGCAGGCGTGGGTGTACTGGGAACTGGCACCGAAGAACCAGGCCCCGTTGTAGCAGGGTGCCTTCTGGACCAGACCGAGGGCGAACATGCCGATCGCCACGAGTGCGATCACGCGCACGGGGGTCCACCAGGACCTGCCGAGCAGGGCGCGTCGGCCCACGGGGCCGCCGATCAGCTCGCTGCCGGCTGCGGCGACCGCATCCTCCCTGGTCGGCCGTACCGGGTCCGGCTCGTGCACGCTGGCTGGCGTCGATTCTGCACTGGGCATGGGGCACATCCTGCCGTACGCACCTGGGAACACGCGGGGGCCGCCGCACCCTGGTGGATGCGGCGGCCCCTGTTTCACGTGAAACTTGCGGCCGTTTCACGTGTTTCACGTGAAACAGTCAAGCCGGACTTCTCGGCGGCTAGCCGTTCGGACCCGGGAAGAGTCCGCCGCCGCCGTCCTCCTCTTCCCCGGTCCCACTGGGTGATGTCGAGGGCGATGGACTGTTGCCCGTCCCGCCTGAATCGTTGCCGCCGTTGTCGTTGCCGCCATTGTTCCCGTCGTCGCAGTTCCACTCGAAGGGACCGCAGGACTCGGTCGGCGTGGGGGAGGGGGTGACCTCCGTCTTGCTGGGCGACGGCGTCGGGGACGGACTCGGCTTCTCCTCCGTCACGGAGGGCGAGGGAGTCGGCGTCGGCGACGGGGTGTCGTTGATGACCTCGCCGATGGGCTCGGGCTTCGGGAACTTCTCGGCCTTCTCGCCCTTCATCGCGTCTTCCATGTAGTCCTGCCAGATCACGGACGGGAAGGACGCACCGTGGATCTTCTCCTCGCCACCCGTTCCGTACATCTCCAGGAACGAACGGTTCTTGATGGTCTCGTCATCCGGGTAGCGGAACATGCTGATCGCGGTCGACAGCTGCGGGGTGTAGCCGACGAACCAGGCCGACTTGTTGCCGTCCGTCGTACCGGTCTTGCCCGCCACCTCACGGCCCTGGAGCTGGGCGTTGGTGCCCGTGCCGTCCTCGACGACGGTCTTGAGGACGTCCGTGACGTTGTCCGCGACCTTCGCGGTGAACGCCTGCTTGGTCTCCACCTTGTGCGAGAAGAGCGTGCCGCCCTTGTTCGACACCTTGGTGACCGAGAACGGCTCGCGCTGCTTGCCGCTGTCCGCGAAGGTGGCGTACGAGCCCGCCATACGGATGGCACTCGGGTCCGAGACACCGATGGAGAACGAGGGGTAACCCGCTCCCGCCAGGCTGTCCTCCAGGAGTCCCGCGTCGACCGCGGCCTCCTTGACCTTGTCCAGTCCGACGTCCATGCCGAGCTGGACGAACGCGGAGTTCACCGACTCCCGCATGGCCTCGCGAAGGTCGATCTTGTAGTCGGGCGCCTCACCGACGGAATCCTTGCCGTCGTTCTCCTGGCGCCACTGCTCGCCCTTCTCGTTCTGCCAGATCGACCCGTCGTAGTTCTTGATCTTGAGGTTGTTCTTGCCGCTGTACAGGCTCTTCGGGGAGACGACGGTGCGCTCGTCCTGGGGCTGGGTCTCAGCGCCGTCGGGATCGCGCACGCCCCACTTCATCGCGGCCGCGAGCACATACGGCTTGAAGGTCGAACCGACCTGGGCGCCGGTGACGTCGGCGTTGTTGGTGAAGTGCTTGGTGGCGTCCTCACCGCCGTAGATGGCCTCGATGGCACCCGTCTCGGGGTTCACCGAAGCCCCGCCGAACTGGACGTGGGTGTCCTTCTCGGGGCGCTTCTTGGGGTCGATGTTCTTCTTGTAGACCTTCTGGACGGCCTTCTCGAGCTCGTCGACCTTCTTCTTGTCGAAGGTCGTGTGGATCGAGTAGCCGCCCTTCTCCAGCTGCTGCTCCGACACCACGTCGTTCTTGATCACAGAGGACTTGGCCAGCCTGACGAGGTAGCCGATCTGGCCGCCCAGCTGCGCGTTCGACTCCGGGTTCTGCCATTTGGGGAGGTCGGTGTACTTGGCCCGGTCCGCCTGGCTCAGATGCCCGTACTCCACCATCTTGTCGAGGGTGTCCTGCATCTGGTTCTTGGCCCGTTGCTGGTTGGCCTTCGGGGTCGCACCCGTCGGGTCGATCGAGGTCGACCCCGCCGGGTCGTAGTACGTGGCGCCCTTGAGGACCGCCGCCAGGAAGGCGCACTGACCCGGGTTGAGTTTGACGGCGTCCACGTTGAAGTACGCCCGTGAGGCGGCCTGGATGCCATAGGCGCCGCGGCCGTAGTACGCGGAGTTGAGGTAGCCCTCAAGGATCTTGTCCTTGGGCTCCTCGGCACCGACCTTGATCGAGACGAAGATCTCCTTCACCTTGCGGGAGATCGTCTGCGACTGGTCGTTGAGCATCGCGTTCTTCACGTACTGCTGGGTGATGGTGGAGCCACCCTGCGTGTCACCGCCCTTGGCCATGTTGAACACGGCGCGGGCGATGCCCTTGGGGTCGATGCCGCTGTCGGAGTAGAACGTCTTGTTCTCCTGGGAGATGATCGCGTTGCGCATGTCCTCGGGGATCTGGGAGAGGTCGACGCTCTGCCGGTTGCGCTCACCACCCGTGGCGACCATCCGGCTGCCGTCGGCCCAGTAGTAGACGTTGTTCTGCGCCGTGGCCGTCTCGTCGACGACGGGGACGCTCACCATGGCGTAGGCGATGCCCGCGGCGGCCACCATGGTGCCGAAGAAGCCGATGCACAGCCCGGAGACGAGCCTCCACGAGGGCACCCAGCGGCGCCATCCGTCCCGGTCGTAGCGCGGATAGTCGATCATCCGCTTCTTACCGGCCACGGCTGTTGCCCGCCGGCCACCGCGGCCCGGCTCGGCCGCTCTGCGCCGGCCACCGCCCCGCTGTGCCGCGCGCCGGGCTTCGGCGCGACTGCCGTACGGACGTTCCTCGCTCTCCGGACCGTACGAGCCGGAGGGAGACCCTGTGGCGCCTCGCGGTGCCGCACGGCGGCCGGAGGACGAGCCGGACTGACCGCGTCGGGCCGCGGCACGTCCGCCTCCCTGCGGCTGCGGCGCTTTGCGACGGTGCTCGCTCATCGAACGACTACTCCTCGGGCAGGCGCACCTTTGCGCACCTGGAAAAGGCGGCTGGTTTCCGGTCCCCCCGAAGTACGGATGCGGCCCCTTCCGCATTCACCCGTACTGCACCAGGGACAGGGACGCCCCCGGGCGTCACGCGGTTCCCGGTGGTTTGCATGGCGCACAGACTACGCACCGTCAAAACCCCCGAGGACCGAAGTTCACCTCAAATCAGGCAACTTGCTCACGATGAAACCCTGATGTGATCCCGTTCACCACGCCCCCTCTTGTCGCACGCGCAACCTCGTTCTATCGTTCTGATGTATCGAGTCGATACATCAGCGCGGCATAAGGGCGAGAGGAGGCGACGATGAGCCGGCGATCCGGCATCCTCGAGTTCGCCGTACTCGGCCTGCTCCGCGAGTCCCCCATGCACGGCTATGAGCTGCGCAAACGGCTCAACACATCACTGGGTGTGTTCCGGGCGTTCAGCTACGGGACGCTCTATCCCTGCCTCAAGACGCTGGTCGCCAACGGCTGGTTGATCGAGGAACCCGGGAACATCGGCGAGGCCGCGGCCTCCCTCACGGGACGTCGCGCCAAGATCGTCTACCGGTTGACGGCCGAGGGTAAGGAACATTTCGAGCAGCTCCTTTCACAGACGGGCCCGGACGCGTACGACGACGAGACGTTCGCCGCTCGTTTCGCGTTCTTCGGGCAGACGTCGCGTGACGTACGCATGCGCGTGCTCGAGGGCCGGCGCAGCCGGCTGGAGGAGCGCCTGGAGAAGATGCGGGCCTCCCTGGCCCGCACCCGGGAGCGGCTCGACGACTACACGCTTGAGCTCCAGCGCCACGGAATGGAGTCCGTGGAGCGCGAGGTGCGCTGGCTGAACGAGCTCATCGAGAGCGAGCGGGCGGGGCGGGACCTGCGAGGTCCCGCCGCCGAAGGGACCGCACATCAGGACACGACATCTGGAGCGACGGGCGGCCTGCCCCGGCCGGGGGACGACCCCCGGCCGGATACGCCCGGCGACACCACCACGTGAGCGCCCAGTCAGGGCCTCACTCGTACACACAGGGAGCAACCGGAATGGGTTCGGTTCGCGTAGCCATCGTCGGTGTGGGCAACTGCGCCGCATCGCTGGTTCAGGGCGTCGAGTACTACAAGGACGCCGATGCGACGTCCAAGGTCCCGGGCCTGATGCACGTCCAGTTCGGCGACTACCACGTCCGTGACATCGAGTTCGTCGCCGCCTTCGACGTGGACGCCAAGAAGGTGGGACTGGATCTCGCGGACGCCATCGGCGCCTCCGAGAACAACACCATCAAGATCTGCGACGTGCCGAACAGCGGCGTCCAGGTCCAGCGCGGCCACACGCTCGACGGTCTCGGCAAGTACTACCGCGAGACCATCGAGGAGTCCGCCGAGGAGCCGGCCGACATCGTCAAGGTCCTCAAGGACAAGCAGGTCGACGTCCTGGTCTGCTACCTGCCCGTCGGTTCCGAGGACGCGGCGAAGTACTACGCCCAGTGCGCCATCGACGCCAAGGTCGCCTTCGTCAACGCCCTCCCGGTCTTCATCGCCGGCACCAAGGAGTGGGCGGACAAGTTCACCGAGGCCGGTGTCCCGATCGTCGGTGACGACATCAAGTCGCAGGTCGGCGCCACCATCACGCACCGCGTCATGGCGAAGCTGTTCGAGGACCGGGGCGTCGTCCTGGACCGCACGATGCAGCTGAACGTCGGCGGCAACATGGACTTCAAGAACATGCTCGAGCGCGACCGCCTCGAGTCGAAGAAGATCTCCAAGACGCAGGCCGTCACCTCGCAGATCCCCGACCGGGACCTCGGCGAGAAGAACGTCCACATCGGCCCGTCCGACTACGTCGCGTGGCTGGACGACCGCAAGTGGGCCTACGTCCGCCTGGAGGGCCGCGCGTTCGGCGACGTCCCGCTGAACCTGGAGTACAAGCTCGAGGTCTGGGACTCCCCGAATTCCGCTGGTGTCATCATCGACGCCCTGCGCGCCGCGAAGATCGCCAAGGACCGCGGCATCGGCGGCCCGATCCTGTCGGCGTCGAGCTACTTCATGAAGTCCCCGCCGGTCCAGTACTTCGACGACGAGGCCCGTGCCAACGTCGAGAAGTTCATCGCGGGCGAGGTCGAGCGCTGACGCGCGAGGACTCAGCTCCGCAGAAGGTCCCCGGGTCGTGTGACCCGGGGACCTTGCCCGTATGTGAGGCTGTGCCCCATGGCCGTCGTCCGTGACCTGCGCGTCCTGCTGCGCCTGAAGGGCTTTCGGCGCCTGCTCGCCGTGCGCCTGCTCTCCCAGGGCGCCGACGGCGTCTACCAGGTCGCGCTCGCCACCTACGTCGTCTTCTCCCCGGAGAAGCAGACCTCGCCCGCCGCCGTCGCCTCCGCGATGGCGGTCCTGCTGCTCCCCTACTCCCTGGTGGGCCCCTTCGCCGGCGCCCTGCTGGACCGCTGGCGCCGCCGCCAGGTCTTCCTGTACGGCAACCTGCTGCGCGCCGTGCTGGCCTCGGTGACGGCGGTGCTGATGATCGCCTCCGTCCCGGACTGGCTCTTCTACGTCTCCGCGCTCTGCGTCACCGCCGTCAACCGCTTCGTCCTCGCGGGACTGTCCGCCGCGCTGCCTCGGGTGGTCGACGCCGAGCGCCTGGTGATCGCCAACTCACTCTCCCCGACGGCCGGCACCCTGGCCGCGACGGCGGGCGGCGGCCTCGCCTTCGTCGTACGCCTCGTGATCGCGGACTCCGACGCGGCCGTGGTGCTACTGGGGGCGGCCCTGTACCTGTGCGGGGCGCTCGCCTCGCTGCGCATCGCCGTCGAGCTGCTGGGCCCCGATCCCGGGCGCATCCCACCGCGGGTCGCCTCCGCGCTCGCCGGCACCGCCCGCGACCTGGTGGCAGGGGTACGCCATCTCGCCGCACCCGCTCGCCGGGAGGCGGCCTGGGCGCTCGCGGGCATGACACTCATGCGGTTCTGCTACGGCGCCCTGCTGGTCATGCTGCTGATGCTGTGCCGGTACGCCCTGACCTCGGACACGGAGGAGGGGCTCGCCCTGCTGGGGCTGGCTCTCGGCGTCTCCGGGGCGGGCTTCTTCGCGGCCGCGGTCGTCACCCCCTGGGCGGCGGGGCGACTGGGGCCGGGCCGCTGGATGGCCGTGTGCGCGGCGGCGGCCACGGTGCTGGTACCGGTACTCGGCCTGCCGTTCGCCACGGTGCCGCTGCTCGCGGCGGCGTTCGTGCTGGGCCTGACGACGCAGGGGGCGAAGATCGCGACCGACACGGTCGTGCAGTTCTCGGTCGACGACGCCTTCCGTGGCCGGATCTTCTCCGTCTACGACGTGCTCTTCAACGTCGCCTTCGTCGGCGCCGCCGGGGTGGCCGCGCTGATGCTGCCGCCGGACGGCCGGTCGGTGCCGCTGGTGTTGACGGTCGCCGTGATCTACGGAGCGGTTGCTGCGGCTATGGCCCGGTTTGAGAGCCAGTAAGTGTCACATCAGTGACACAGAGCCCTACCGGAGTACGGAGTTGTCAGTGGGACCCGATAACTTACGTGCGTCTTATCTCGCGGCATGTCCGCGACACGTGCCTATTTTCCAGGGGGACCCCCAGTGACCACTCAGCCGCCGCCGCAGGGCAACCCGTTCGCCCAGGGCCAGCCGCAGGCTCCGCAGCAGCCCCAGGGACAGAACCCCTACGCGCAGGGGCAGCAGGGCTTCCCGCAGCAGCCCGGTCAGCCCGGCGTCCCCCCGCAGGGTGCGCCGTACGCGCCGGTCCCGCCGCAGCCGGCCCGCCGCAAGCCGAGCTTCAAGATGATCAAGAACATCGTCATCGCCGTGATCGTCGTGGGTGTCGCGGTGGGCGGGTACATCGCCAGCCGGGACGACGCCGAGCAGGCAGCCGTGGGCGACTGCCTGAAGTCCGCGTCGTCGTCCTCGGACCGCATGGAGGTCGTGGACTGCTCCTCCTCGGAGGCCGAGGGCAAGGTCCTCGAGAAGGTCAAGGGGCACTTCACCTCGATCAGCGCCGAGACCGAGTGCCGGAAGGTCGAGGGAGCCACTGGCTTCTACGCCGAGACCGGTGACGGAGAAGAGTTCCTGCTCTGCCTCGGCGAGGCCTGAGAAATCCAGGGCTCAGCCTGACTACTGCTTCGGGGTCATGTTTCACGTGAAACATGACCCCGAAGCAGTACGACGGCGGCGCAGCGGCAGCGCGTCAGAGGGGGCGCTACGTTTCACGTGAAACCAGAGGGCCCCCCCACAAACCGAATCCCCCCCCTCCGCCCCACCCACCCAGATCGCAGACCCCCCCCCCACGAGG
>NZ_JBHJVQ010000009.1:203660-238380 GCF_042263835.1 Streptomyces sp. NPDC056128
CCGAAGCTGACCGCCGGCGGCGCCGCGGCCGCGCGCCTGTGGGGGCGCTACGTGTCCGGTGAACGGTCGCGCCCCTTCCTCATGCGGACTCCGCGCGCTGCTCCCACCACTCCTTGAGCGCAGCCACCGCCGCGTCGTGTTCCATCGGGCCGTTCTCCAGGCGGAGTTCCAGCAGGTGCTTGTAGGCCTGACCGACGGCCGGGCCGGGGGGAACTCCGAGGATCTCCATGATCTGGTTGCCGTCCAGGTCGGGGCGGATCGCGTCCAGTTCCTCCTGCTCCTGGAGCTGGGCGATCCGGTCCTCCAGGCCGTCATACGCGCGTGCGAGAGCCGATGCCTTGCGCTTGTTGCGGGTCGTGCAGTCCGACCGGGTCAGCTTGTGGAGCCGGTCGAGCAGCGGACCGGCGTCGCGGACATAACGACGAACCGCGGAATCCGTCCACTCGCCCGTGCCGTAGCCGTGGAAGCGCAGGTGCAGCTCGACCAGGCGGGAGACGTCCTTCACCAGGTCGTTGGAGTACTTGAGCGCGGTCATGCGCTTCTTGGTCATCTTGGCCCCGACCACCTCGTGGTGGTGGAAGGAGACCCGGCCGTCGCTCTCGAAGCGGCGCGTGCGGGGCTTGCCGATGTCGTGCAGCAGGGCGGCCAGGCGGAGGGTCAGATCGGGACCCTCGCTCTCCAGGGCCATCGCCTGCTCCAGGACGATGAGCGTGTGGTCGTAGACGTCCTTGTGCCGGTGGTGCTCGTCACGCTCCAGGCGCAGCGCCGGCAGCTCGGGCAGGACCCGGTCGGCGAGGCCGCTCTCCACCAGCAGGGTCAGCCCCTTGCGGGGGTGCGAGGAGACGACGAGCTTGTTCAGCTCCTCCCGGACCCGCTCGGCCGAGACGATGTCGATACGGTCGGCCATGTCCTTCATGGCAGCCACCACCTCGGGTGCGACCTCGAAGTCGAGCTGCGCCGCGAAGCGTGCGGCACGCATCATCCGCAGCGGGTCGTCCGAGAAGGAGTCCTCCGGGGTGCCCGGAGTGCGCAGCACACGCGCCGCGAGGTCGTCGAGCCCGCCGTGCGGATCGATGAACTCCTTCTCCGGAAGCGCGACCGCCATCGCGTTCACCGTGAAGTCGCGCCGGACGAGATCGTCCTCGATGGAGTCGCCGTAGGACACCTCCGGCTTGCGCGAGGTGCGGTCGTACGCCTCCGAGCGGTAGGTGGTCACCTCGATCTGGTAGCCGTCCTTCTGCGCCCCGACCGTCCCGAAGGCGATCCCGACCTCCCAGACGGCATCCGCCCACGGGCGCACGATCGCCAGTACGTCCTGGGGACGGGCGTCGGTCGTGAAGTCCAGATCGTTGCCGAGCCGGCCGAGCAACGCGTCCCGGACCGAGCCGCCGACCAGGGCGAGAGAGAACCCGGCCTCCTGGAAACGGCGGGCAAGATCGTCGGCGACGGGGGCGACCCGCAGCGGTTCACGCACCGCGGGGGACCGCTCCGGGCTCAGGGCGCTGGGGCTGACTTCGTTGACGTTCGGCACAACAGAACAGGGTACGTGGCCCGGGCGGAGCCAGGCGCCCCCATTGATCGTGGCCCGAATCCCCCAGTTCGACCCTGCTCCCTTTATAGGCGCACATACGGGGCGGCCTGCTCCTGCGGGCGATCTTGTGGCGTACGCCGCGGCACTTCCTCTCGGCGCACATCGTTACCATGCGTGGACGCACATTCCGACGACCACTGATCACGACGAGGGACGGGCGAGCGCGTGGCCGAGGCGGCAGACTTCCAGGGGACCAGTCCCTCACCTGCCCGCCGGTGGCTCCGGCGCACCACGGCACTGCTCGCCGGGGCGCCGCTGCTGGCCGGCCTGGTCCAGCTGCCCGCCGCCGGCGCGGCACACGCCGACGGAAAGCCGGCCGCCCGGGCCGACGCCGACTCGGGCCCGGTGTCCGTCGCCGTCGACTCGCTCACCCCTTCCGCGCCCACGGACGGGGACACGGTGACCGTGTCGGGCACCGTCACCAACAACGGCAAGCAGGCCGTCACCGACGCCCACGTGGGCCTGCGCGTGGGCCCCGAGGTGGACACCCGCTCGTCCGTCGACTCGATCGCCAAGGACAGCGACGACCTCCAGGGGTCCATCGCCCCGGAGATCGAGAACAAGTACACCGAGAAGTTCTCCAAGCTGGTCCCGGGCGTGGCCGAGCACTTCAACATTTCCGTGCCCGCCGACGACCTGAACCTCGGCGAGGACGGCGTCTACGAATTCGCCGTCTCGCTCTCCGGGCAGACCTCCGCGCAGCCGTGGGAGCAGATCCTCGGCATCCAGCGGACCTTCCTGCCGTGGCAGCCCGACGGGGCGGACACCAAGACGAAGACGACGGCCCTGTGGCCGCTGATCTCCACCACGCACATGGCCGCCGAGACGGGGCCGAACGAGGAGCAGACCCCGGTCCTCCTCAATGACGCCCTGGCCAAGGAGATCTCCCCCGGCGGCCGGCTGAACCAGATGCTGACGCTGGGCAAGGACCTCGACGTCACCTGGGTGGTCGACCCGGACCTGCTGGCCTCCGTCGACGCGATGACCGGCAGCTACCGCGTCCGGGACGGCGAGAACACCGTCGCCGGAACCCACCAGGACGTCGCCAAGCAATGGCTCGCCGACCTGCAGGACGCGGTGGCCGACAAGGAGGTCGTCGCCCTCCCCTTCGCCGACCCCGACCTGGCGTCCCTGGCCCACAACGGCACGGACGTCACCGGCTCGCTGAGCCAGCTGAAGAGCGCCACGGACGTCATCGAAGACACGGTCGGGACGATCCTGCACGTGAAGCCGAGCACCGAGTTCGCCTGGCCCGTGGACGGCGCCGTCGACCGGTCGATCGTCAAGGTCGCGACCTCCGCCGGCGCCGACAAGGTCATCGCCCGCAGCGACAGCCTCCAGGAGAGCAACGGTCTGTCGTACACGCCCTCCGCCGCTCGCCCCATCGGCGGCGGCACCACGGCCGTCGTCGCGGACGCCCGGCTGTCCACGGCGTTCGAGGGCGACCTGACGAAGGCGTCCTCGTCCACGCTGGCCGTGCAGCGGTTCCTCGCCCAGAGCCTGGGCCTGGGCCTCCAGACCGGAAAGCAGCGCAGCGTGGTCATCGCACCGCAGCGCATGCCGTCCGGGAGCCAGGCACGCGCGATGGCCGAGGCGCTGCGCGCCCTGCAGGGGAGCACCTGGTCCGAGTCCCAGAAGCTGGGGGCCGCCGCCGCGGCCAAACCGGACCCGGACGCCACCACGAAGGTCCCGGGGACCTCGTCGTACCCCTCACAACTGCGCAAGAACGAGCTGCCGCGGTCGGCGTTCGAGGAGATCGCCCGGACCCAGGGCACGCTCGACAACTTCCAGGTCGTCCTGTCGAACCCGTCCCGCGTGGTGACCCCCTTCGGACGCGCCCTCAACCGGGAGATGTCCGTGTCGTGGCGGGGCCGGGCCACCGAGGCGGAGTCGTTCCGCGACGGCGTGAAGACGTACCTCGACGGGCTCACCGACCGGGTCAGACTGATCGACAAGTCCGAGACCAAGCTCTCCGGGCGCAGCGCCACCATCCCGGTGACGGTGCAGAACAACCTGGTGCAGGACGTCGGGCCCCTGGTCCTGCGGCTCACCTCGACCAACCCGACGCGTCTGGAGATCGACGGCGACCGATACGAGGAGCAGCCGATCTCGGTCTCCGGCGGCCACAGCCAGTCGGTGAAGTTCACCACGTCCGCCAACGCCAACGGCCGGGCGACGGTGATCGCCCAGCTGTACACGATGGACGGACGCAAGTACGGCGAGCCCGTCACCTTCGACGTGAAGGTCACCGAGATCACGGCCACCGTGATGCTCGTCATCGGCGGCGGTGTCCTGCTGCTCGTCCTCGCCGGCTTCCGGATGTACACGCAGCGCAAGCGCGCCGCGGCCCGGGACGCCGAGAAGAACGGGTCCGACGGGCCGGAGGCGTCTCAGGACCCCGAAGACGACCCGGAGAACCCGGACGGCACCGAGGGGCGTCTCAAGAAGGAGTCCGAGGCACCGGCCCGGACAGGCGACCCGGAGCAGCCGAGTGACCCGACACCAAACACCGCAGCGGAAAACACCGACCCGTCCGGCACGGGTGAGAGAGTGGACCGTTGAGGATGTCGTGGCCGGTCGGCCCGGGACGATGAGGTGGGGTAACCATGAACGCGCCGTACGACGGTGACCGCGGTCGGTCCGCGGACGGCTCGGGTCACCCCGAGGGTCCGCCGCCGGACCCCCGTCAGACGCCGCCGCAGCCGCCCGCGGACATGTACCTCCAGGACGCCTACGACCAGGACCCCTACCGCGCACAGGACCTCTCCGCCCAGGACCCGGTCTCCGAGGCGCTCTACGACCGTGCCGCGCACCCCCCGCCGCCGCCGGGCGCGTACCCGCCGCAGCAGCCGCTGTACTCCCAGCCCCCCCAGTCGCCGCACGCCCCCGACCCGCGCGTCTGGGGGCAGACCCCGGCCCCCGAACCGGAGGGCCCGACGCAGTACCTGCCGTACGGCGACGACCCGCGGACCACCCAGTTCGTCGGCGTGGACGACCTGGTCACCCAGGCCGGTGACCAGCGCCACGAGCCGGACGCCTTCGCTCACCTCTTCCGCGACCAGCAGCAGGGCGGCGGCCACCCCTCGTACGACGACCACGCAGGCGTACCCGCGCCCGCCCAGGCGCCGGGGCCGTACGGCGCTCCCCAGGGCCCCGCCCAGTACGGCGGCCCCCAGGGCCCTGCCCAGTACGGCGGCCCGCAAGGACCGGCTCAGTACGGTGCCCCGCAAGGGCCCGCCCCCTACGGAAACCCTCCGGCACCCGGCCAGTACGGCGGCCCGGCACCGGGGCACGAGCAGCACGCGGCACCCGCTCCCGGCCAGTACGCGGTCGCCCCGACCCCGGAAGCGGCCGAGGCCCCCCTCGTGGAGCCCGAGCCGGCTCCCGCGGCCGCTCCGGCCGGCGCGGCCAAGAAGGGCGGGCGCGCGGGTGGCCTGCTCAAGTCGAGCGCCGTGATGGCCGCGGGCACGATGGTGTCGCGGCTGACGGGGTTCATCCGGTCCGCGATGATCGTCTCGGCGCTGGGGCTCGCCCTGCTGGGCGAGTCCTTCCAGATCGCCTACCAGCTGCCGACGATGATCTACATCCTGACCGTCGGCGGCGGCCTCAACTCGGTCTTCGTCCCGCAGCTCGTCCGTGCCATGAAGGAGGACGACGACGGCGGCGAGGCATACGCCAACCGCCTGCTGACCCTTGTCATGGTGGCGCTCGGGGTGCTCACCGCACTCGCGATGCTCGCCGCGCCGCTGCTGGTGCGGGCGCTCTCGAACCCGGTGGCCTCGAACCCCGCGGCCAACGAGACCGCCGTCACCTTCACCCGCTACTTCCTGCCGTCCATCTTCTTCATGGGCGTCCATGTGGTGATGGGCCAGATCCTCAACGCGCGCGGCAGGTTCGGCGCGATGATGTGGACTCCGGTCCTGAACAACATCGTCATCATCGTCACGCTCGGCACGTTCATCTGGGTCTACGGCACCGCAGGTAGCTCCGGGATGACGGTGGAGAACATCCCGCCTCAGGGCGAGCGACTGCTCGGCGTCGGCGTCCTCCTCGGCCTCGTGGTCCAGGCCCTGGCGATGATCCCGTATCTGCGCGAGACCGGGTTCCGGCTCCGGCTCCGGTTCGACTGGAAGGGCCACGGCCTGGGCAAGGCCGCGATGCTCGCCAAGTGGACGATCCTGTTCGTCCTCGCCAACCAGGCGGGCGCCCTCGTCGTCACCCAGCTGGCCACGGCGTCCGTCACGGACACGGAGATCCCCGGTACCGGTTTCAGCGCCTACGCCAACGCCCAGCTGATCTGGGGCCTGCCACAGGCGATCATCACCGTCTCCCTGATGGCCGCCCTGCTGCCCCGCATCTCCCGCTCGGCGTCCGAGGAGGACGGCGGCGCGGTGCGCGACGACATCTCCCAGGGGCTGCGGACGACGGCCGTCGCCATCGTGCCGGTCTCCTTCGGCTTCCTCGCCCTCGGCGTGCCCATGTGCACCCTGATCTTCGGATCCTCGGGCACCGGCGCGGCCACCAACATGGGCTACATGCTGATGGCCTTCGGCCTCGGCCTCATTCCGTACTCCGTCCAGTACGTCGTCCTGCGCGCCTTCTACGCCTACGAGGACACCCGGACGCCCTTCTACAACACGGTCATCGTGGCCGTGGTCAACGCCGCCGCCTCGGGACTGTGTTTCCTCCTGCTGCCGGCGCGCTGGGCTGTGGTCGGCATGGCCGCCTCCTACGGCCTGGCCTACGTGATCGGTGTGGGCATCGCCTGGCGCCGGCTGCGCAAGCGGCTCGGCGGCGACCTGGACGGCGCCCGCGTGCTGCGGACGTACGCCCGGCTGTGCATCGCGTCCGTCCCGGCCGTCCTGCTCAGCGGCGCGGCCTGCTACGCCATCACCAAGTCGCTCGGTCAGGGTGTCGTGGGATCGTTCGCCGCGCTGCTGGCCGGCGGGCTGCTGCTGTTCGGTGTCTTCTTCGTCGCCGCCCGCCGGATGCGCATCGAGGAGGTCAACTCCTTGGTCGGCATGGTGCGCGGACGCCTGGGACGCTGAGACCCGGGGTAGGCGCACAACCATCGTCCGCCGCCGTGTGTCGTGCATAGCGCCGGACTGTGGGCACAATTGGGTTCGGCGTCGGACGCGCGCATCGGGAGTCGGCCGACGCGCATCGAATGGGGAGGCAGGAACGACGGTGGCGGAACGGAGCACAGCTGCCGTCGACGTGGCAGACAACAGCGGTGATGAGCCGCTGACCGCGCAGGCGGACCAGTCCACGGCCGACGGGGTGGCCAACAACCGGGAGCGGGACACGGACAGCGACGAGGCACAGGGGACCCCGGCGAGCGAGGAAACCGGCAAGGCCTCGCCTCCCGAACTGCACAGCGGGCACAAGCTCGCCAGACGCTACCGCCTCGAGGAGTGCGTCACCCGTCTGGACGGCTTCAGCAGTTGGCGGGCCGTCGACGAGAAGCTCCGCCGCGCCGTCGGAGTCCACATCCTGCCGACCGACCACACGCGGGCCCGCTCCGTGCTGGCCGCGGCACGCTCCTCCGCGCTGCTCGGCGACCCCCGCTTCGTCCAGGTGCTGGACGCCGTCGAGGACAACGACCTCGTCTACGTCGTCCACGAGTGGCTCCCCGACGCCACGGAGCTGACCGCGCTCCTCGCCTCCGGCCCGCTGGAGGTGTACGACGCCTACCAGATGGTCAGTCAGGTGTCCTTCGCCATGGCGGCCGCCCACCGTGAGGGTCTCGCGCATCTGCGGCTGAGCCCCAACGCGGTGCTGCGTACGTCGTCGGGCCAGTGGCGGATCCGCGGCCTCGCCGTCAACGCCGCACTGCGCGGCATCAGTTCCGCGTCCCCCCAGCGCACCGACACGGAGGCCATCGGCGCCCTGCTGTACGCCACGCTCACCCAGCGCTGGCCGTACGAGAGCGACGCCCACGGTCTGGCCGGTCTGCCCAAGGACATCGGGCTGATCCCGCCGGACCAGGTCCGCGCGGGCGTCCACCGCGGCCTGTCCGAACTGGCCATGCGGGCACTCGCCAACGACGGCGCGACCGCTTCCCGGCACGAGGCCCCGTGCACCACGCCGGAGGAGCTGGTGAAGGCGATCGGCGAGATGCCCCGCATCCGCCCGCCGGAGCCGTCGTACACCGCACCGCCCGACTACCAGCGCACCGCCTACCAGCAGGGCGCGTACGGCCGTCCGGCACCGCGCCCCGGCGCCACCCAGGCCGTGCAGGCGCCGCCGCCCCCGCTGCAGAGCCGTACCGGCAAGGCACTGAAGTGGAGCGTCTCCGCTCTGCTGATCGCCGCCCTCGGCCTGGGCAGCTGGCAGCTGGCGGACGCGCTCATGGAGCGCGGCGGCAAGTCCGACGACCAGAACCAGACGCAGACGACGGACGGCGACAACGACAAGAGCCCGAAGAAGCCGGTCAGCGGGCCGATCGCCATCGCGGGCGCGCATGACTTCGACCCGTTCGGCGACGACGGGTCCGAGTACCCGGAGAACGTCAGCAAGGCCTACGACGGCAGCCCCAGCACGTACTGGCAGACAAGCCACTACGCGAGCGCCGACTTCGGACGGCTGAAGCCGGGTGTGGGCATCGTGATCGACCTGGGCAAGGTCCAGCAGGTCGGTAAGGTGGCCGTGTCGTTCGGCGGAGACACCTCGGTGGAGCTCCGGGCCGGCGGCGACACCGACTCGGAACCACAGTCCTTCGAGGGTTACACGAAGGTTGCCGGTGGCTCCGGCACAACGGTGGACCTCAAGCCGGACGAGGCCCTCCGGACCCGCTACCTTCTGGTCTGGTTGACCGAGCTGCCGCTGACGGACGGGCAGTTCCGGGGCCGCGTCTCCGACATCAAGGTGACCAGCTGACGACGTCTGCCTGAAGGGGGAGGATCCGATGGCGGAAGGCGCCGGGTACGACGGAGTGAGCGATCAGGATCTGCTCACCCGCCACGTCGAAGGCGACCCCGACGCCTTCGGTGAGCTCGTGCGCCGTCACCGCGACCGGCTCTGGGCCGTGGCCCTGCGGACGCTGGGGGACCGGGAGGAGGCGGCCGACGCCGTTCAGGACGCGCTCGTCTCCGCCTACCGGGCCGCCCACACCTTCCGCGGACAGGCAGCCGTCACGACGTGGCTGCACCGGATCACCGTGAACGCCTGTCTGGACCGGGCACGCAAGGCCGCTTCCCGGAAGACCGCCCCGGTCGACGACACCGAGCGCCTGGAGCAGCTCCTGGAGCCGCACGAATCGGCCTCCGCCCCCGCCGAGCGCAACGACCTGCACCGCCAGCTGCTGAAGGCCCTGGGCACCTTGCCGGCCGACCAGCGGGCGGCCCTCGTCCTGGTGGACATGCAGGGCTACCCCGTGGCCGAGGCCGCTCGGATCCTCGAGGTGCCGACCGGCACGATCAAGAGCAGGTGCGCCCGGGGCAGAGCCAGACTCCTGCCCCAGCTCTCCCATCTGCGCCCGGACGGCAGCGGCGGGAGCGGCGGGAGCGGCGAGGACAGGAAGTCCGGCGCCGAGCGGAACCGGACGCCGGGGACATCCGTCCCACCGGCAGCGGGACCGCACCGTGCGGGTCCGCCGGAGAACGGGCCGAGCGATTCAGCCGCAGTGAAGGGCGGAGGTGGACGAGCGTGACGTCGTCGACGACAGACAGGACCGGGCACCCGGACGTCGCGGAGATCTCCGACCTCGCCGAAGGCCTCCTCCCGACCGCTCGGACGACCGACATACGGCGGCATCTGGAGGGGTGCGACCTCTGCGCGGACGTCTACGCCTCACTGGAGGAGATTCAGCAACTGCTCGGCGCCCTGCCGGAGCCGGAACGGATGCCGGACGACGTGGCCGAGCGCATCGACGCCGCCCTGGCGGCCGAGGCGGCGCTGGGCGCCACCACAGCGGAAGCCGCGTCCAGCGACGACAGCGCGCGTGTTTCACGTGAAACATCGGCACCCCCCTCGGCATCGGCGGCAGCCGACCGTCCAGCCGGGCATGCCCGTCCCTCCTCCACCGGCCCGGGCCGCAAGGACCGCCGGCGGGGCGGAAGGCGCAGGATCGCCGTACTCGGCGCCGTGGCCGCCGCAGCCGCCATCGGCCTCGGTTCGGTCGTCGTGTCCTCCCTGACCGGAGGGAGCCCGTCGGACGACACCGCCCACGGACAGCAGTCGGCGCCGGCGGACACCTTCTCCGAGGGAAAGCTCAAGGACAAGGTCACCGGCCTCATCGCGGACGGGCAGGCCAACGAGAGCGGACCGCGTACCCCCCGCACCTTCGGCACGGAGTCCGAGAACGGCAACGAGACCGGTGCCGAGAACCATGTCTTCAAGCAGCCGACGATCCCGGAGTGCATCGAGAAGGGCATCGGCCGCGACGACGCGGCGATCGCCACGGAGAAGGGCGTCTACCAAGGCAAGGACGTCCTGCTCGTGGTCCTGCCCGACGCCTCCAACGACTCCCGGGTCACCGCCTACATCGTCGACTCGTCGTGCGTGCGGGAGCCCGCCGTCGGCAAGGCCGAGATCCTCTTGAAGCACTCCTACGCACGTTCGTAGCGATCAGGCTCTTCCCTCCTGTCCCGCGCCGTCCCGCGCCCTGGCGCCGTTCCCGTGTGCCCGGGCACGGCGGGAATGCGCGCCCCGTAGGATCCGTTAGGTGGGGTGAGAGTTCCGAGTGCAGCTCCACCCGGCCCCGAAGAAGCCAGTCCAGAGACGAGGAATGCAGCCGTGAGCGACGTCCGAAACGTGATCATCATCGGCTCCGGGCCCGCCGGCTACACGGCGGCCCTGTACACCGCGCGCGCGTCGCTGAAGCCGCTGGTGTTCGAGGGAGCCGTCACCGCGGGCGGAGCGCTGATGAACACCACCGAGGTGGAGAACTTCCCCGGCTTCCAGGACGGCATCATGGGCCCCGAGCTCATGGACAACATGCGCGCCCAGGCGGAGCGCTTCGGCGCCGAGCTGATCCCCGACGATGTCGTCGCCGTCGACCTGTCCGGCGAGATCAAGACCGTCACCGACACCGCGGGCACGGTCCACCGGGCCAAGGCCGTCATCATCACCACCGGCTCCCAGCACCGCAAGCTCGGCCTGCCGAACGAGGACGCCCTCTCCGGACGCGGCGTCTCCTGGTGCGCGACCTGTGACGGGTTCTTCTTCAAGGACCAGGACATCGCGGTGATCGGTGGTGGTGACACCGCGATGGAGGAGGCCACGTTCCTCTCCCGCTTCGCCAAGTCCGTGACGATCGTCCACCGCCGGGACACCCTGCGCGCCTCCAAGGCGATGCAGGAGCGCGCCTTCGCCGACCCGAAGATCTCGTTCGTCTGGGACAGCGAGGTCGCGGAGGTCCAAGGCGACCAGAAGCTGTCCGGCCTGAAGCTGCGCAATGTGAAGACCGGCGAGCTCTCGGACCTGCCGGTGACGGGCCTGTTCATCGCGATCGGCCACGACCCGCGCACCGAGCTCTTCAAGGGCCAGCTCGACCTGGACCCGGAGGGCTACCTGAAGGTCGAGGCTCCGTCGACCCGCACCAACCTGACCGGCGTCTTCGGCGCCGGTGACGTGGTCGACCACACCTACCGCCAGGCGATCACCGCGGCCGGCACCGGCTGCTCCGCCGCTCTCGACGCCGAGCGCTTCCTCGCCGCGCTCAGCGACGAGGACAAGGCGGAGCCCGAGAAGACCACCGTCTGACCCCCCATCCCCCGCACCAACCAGTTAAGGAGCCCGCCGTGGCCGGCACCCTGAAGCATGTGACCGACGACTCCTTCGAGCAGGACGTCCTCAAGAGCGACAAGCCCGTCCTGGTGGACTTCTGGGCCGCCTGGTGCGGTCCGTGCCGCCAGATCGCGCCGTCCCTCGAGGCGATCGCCGCCGAGTACGGCGACAAGATCGAGATCGTCAAGCTGAACATCGACGAGAACCCGGGTACGGCCGCCAAGTACGGCGTCATGTCCATCCCGACCCTGAACGTCTACCAGGGTGGCGAGGTGGCCAAGACCATCGTCGGCGCCAAGCCGAAGGCCGCGATCGTTCGCGACCTCGAGGACTTCATCGCCGACTGACGTTTCACGTGAAACACGAAGGGGCCGACCCGGATGGGTCGGCCCCTTCGTGTACGGCAGCTTCCTCGTCACGGCCGGCCGCTACAGCGGACGCAGCGCGGGCTCCTTCTGAACGGCTCCGAGCAGACGGTCCAGCGCCATCTCCACGTCTTCCTTCCAGGACAGCGTGGACCGCAGATCCAGCCGCAGCCGCGGATGGCGGGGGTGCGGCCGGACCGTCTTGAAGCCCACCGCCAGCAGATGCTCTGCGGGCAGGACACAGGCCGGCTCCTTCCAGCGTGCGTCCCCGAAGGCCTCGATCGCCTTGAAACCCCGGCGCAGCAGATCCTTGGCGACCGTCTGGACCATCACACGCCCGAGCCCCTGGCCCTGGTACCCCGGCATCACGAACGCCGTGATCAGCTGCACCGCGTCGGACGAGACGGGGCTGGTGGGGAACGCCGTCGAGCGGGGTACGTAGGCCGGCGGGGCGTAGAGAACGAAGCCCACCGGCACATCGTCGACATACACCACCCGGCCGCACGATCCCCAGTCCAGCAGCACGGCGGAGATCCAGGACTCCTTCTCCAGAGCGGGCGTCCCGGCCTTTACCGCGGCTTCGCCGCTGACGGGATCCAGTTCCCAGAAGACGCACGAGCGACAGCCCTGGGGAAGGTCCTGAAGGTTGTCCAGCGTGAGCGGTACGAGCCGGCGCCCCATGAAGGCTGTTCCTCGCTTCCTTCGCCTGCCGCGTCACGAGCGGCTGTCAGAGCGCTCCGTTCCCTGAGCAGGCTGCCGATGAACCCACCGACCGCGCCCAGCCCCAAGCCCGCGCTCACCAGTCCGGTGCGGCCCATCGTGCGCATGGCCCCTGCCTTCCTCTCAGAGGTACTGCCAGGTGATGACGCATCCCGATCGCATCGTATCCACGATGCGCCGGCCCCGACACCGACGCAAAGCAAAGGGCGGGTCGTGTTCCGGTATCCACCGGACCCGACCCGCCCTGGCGGCCTGTGTTTCAGGAGTCGAGGTCTTCGTCCTCGTCGTCCAGGAGCCCCTTCTGCAGCACGGGCCCTTCACCGGGAGCGAGGCTTCCGAGGATCCGCTCAAGGTCGTCCATGGAGGCGAACTCCACGGTGATCTTGCCCTTCTTCTGTCCCAGGTCGACCTTCACTCGGGTCTCGAAGCGGTCGGACAGCCGCGTCGCCAGGTCGGACAGCGCCGGGGAGACCAGGGAACCGGCACGCGGGCCCTTGGCACGCTGCGGCTTCTGGGGCCGGGAACCCATCAGGGTCACGATCTCCTCGACCGACCGCACCGAGAGCCCTTCGGCCACGATGCGGTGCGCGAGGCGATCCTGCTCCTCCGGGTCGTCGACGGAGAGCAGCGCCCGGGCATGCCCGGCGGAGAGCACGCCCGCGGCCACCCGGTTCTGCACCTTCGGCGAGAGCTTCAGCAGACGCAGCGTGTTGGAGACCTGAGGCCGGGAGCGCCCGATCCGGTCGGCCAGCTGGTCGTGCGTGCAGTTGAAGTCCTTCAGCAGCTGGTCGTAGGCGAAGGCCTCTTCCAGCGGGTTCAGCTGGGCACGGTGCAGGTTCTCCAGGAGGGCGTCCAAGAGAAGCTTCTCGTCCTCCGTCGCCCGGACGATGGCCGGGATGGCCTCCAGTTCCAGCTCGCGGCAGGCCCGGAAGCGGCGCTCGCCCATGATCAGCTCGTAGCGACCCTGCCCGATCGGCCGGACGACGACCGGCTGGAGGAGCCCGACCTCCCTGATGGAGGTGACCAGCTCGGCCAGCGCGTCGTCGTCGAAGTCCTTACGCGGCTGCTTCGGGTTCGGCGTGATGGCGTCGAGAGGGACCTCGGCGAAGTGCGCACCCATGGGTGCCCGGAGACCTTCCGCGCCACCGCCTGCCGCCGCCGGCTCCTCTGTTTCACGTGAAACATGGGGCAGCGTGGCCACCTTCGCCGCGGCCACACCGCGCTCGTTCGGCAGCAGCGGCATCGTCCCCGGAGAAGCGGAGGCCGCGTTCCCCAGCGCTGCCGAAGCCACCGACTTCTCCGTCGGGGCGTTGGGGATCAGTGCGCCCAGACCACGGCCCAGCCCCCTCCGTCGCTCACTCACTGGATCCCCTCCACCATGTTCGGGTCATTCTGTGCGCCGAGGTGAGCGTGCGTCGCCTCGTACTGGACGCCCACGCCCTTCAGCGCCATCTCACGTGCCGCCTCCAGATAGGAGAGGGCTCCACTCGATCCTGGATCGTAGGTCAGTACCGTCTGCCCGTAGCTCGGGGCCTCGGAGATACGGACCGAGCGGGGAATGCTCGTCCGCAGCACCTCTTCACCGAAGTGGCTGCGTACCTCGTCCGCGACCTGGGACGCGAGCCGCGTCCGGCCGTCGTACATGGTGAGCAGGATGGTCGACACATGCAGAGTCGGGTTGAGGTGCCCTCGGACCAGGTCGACGTTGCGAAGCAGCTGTCCCAGCCCTTCCAGCGCGTAGTACTCGCACTGGATCGGGATCAGCACCTCCTGGCCCGCGACAAGCGCATTGACCGTCAGCAGACCGAGGGAGGGCGGGCAGTCGATGAGGATGTAGTCCAGCGGCTGCTCGTATGAGGCGATCGCCCTCTGGAGCCGGCTCTCCCGGGCGACCAGAGAGACCAGTTCGATCTCCGCGCCGGCGAGATCGATCGTGGCGGGCGCGCAGAACAGACCCTCGACATCCGGGACCGGCTGGACCACTTCCGAGAGTGGCCGGCTCTCGACGAGTACGTCGTAGATGGAGGGGACGTCGGCGTGGTGATCGATGCCCAGGGCGGTGGACGCGTTGCCCTGCGGGTCGAGGTCGACGACCAGGACTCTGGCACCGTGGAGGGCGAGTGACGCGGCAAGGTTGACGGTCGTCGTCGTCTTGCCCACACCGCCCTTCTGGTTGGCGACCACCATGACCCGGGTCTGCTCGGGTCGCGGCAGGCCTTCGCCGGCGCGCCCCAGAGCCTCCACCGCCAGTTGGGCAGCGCGACCGATCGGAGTGTCGTCCATCGGAGGCGGTGTTTCACGTGAAACATCCGCTCCCATCGACTCGGTACGGGGACCGGGGACCGGATCGGTCATCGGTCCCGCGATATTGGCGTCGGACCGCAAGGATTCACTCTCCTCGACTTCAGGCTCGCAATGAACAGAGCCTCCCATGCCTTCGGGGTCATGAACCAGTGAGGCCTGGTGTTCTGTGGAGAAATCCACCTCTGTGGACAACTCCGCCCCCTCTCCGAGCGACCCGAGAGGCTTTCGGTCGCGGGGGTCGGCCGCAGCGCGGCCGCGACTGATGATGCCGTGCAGCAGTGAGCGACGTTTCACGTGAAACACGATGCACAGCACGCGATGCCGAACTCCCGCGACACTCCGGCATGCGTAGGTTTGGCAGCTTGTGTGGAGTACGGCCGGACGCCAGGACGGGTCAGCCGCGACGCCGACGCGTCCGCCCCGTCCGGGCCGCCTTGGCCCGTTTGGCGGCGAAGCGCACACCACCGGGGCTCTCGCCGACCTCGACCCGCACCACGGTGGACAGCGGATCCACGATCCCCTCGCCCACCTGAAGAACGGATGTCTTCTCGGCACCCAGCTTGCTCAGTGCGGTGGCCGCCGCCTTCAGCTCCTCCTCCGCCGTGTCGCCCTTGAGCGCGAGCATCTCGCCGTACGGACGCAGCAGCGGAATCCCCCAGGTGGCGAGACGGTCGAGCGGTGCTACGGCACGAGCCGTCACCACATGCACCGGCGGCATCTTGCCCATGACCTCCTCGGCTCGGCCGCGCACGACGGTCACATGGTCCAGGCCCAGCAGCTCCACGACCTCGGTCAGGAAGTTCGTGCGCCGCAACAGCGGCTCCAGCAGAGTGATCTTCAGGTCCTCCCGCACCAGCGCCAGCGGGATCCCGGGCAGACCGGCGCCCGACCCGACGTCGCACACCGTCACTCCCTCGGGCACGACCTCCGAGAGCACCGCGCAGTTCAGCAGATGCCGCTCCCACAGGCGGGGAACCTCACGCGGGCCGATCAGGCCGCGCTTCACCCCCGCCTCGGCAAGCAGCTCCGCGTAGCGGACCGCGTCCGCGTAGCGATCGCCGAACACGTCACGTGCCTGCTCGGGTACAGGGGGAAGCTCCGCTGCCTCCGTCACGGGGACCGTCCTTCCGTACGGCGCCCGGCGCACCAGGCGCCGGTGCCAGAACCACCAGAACTATCAGGCTGACAAAACTCGGCCCCGCCTGCGCAACAGACGGGGCCGGAGAACGAGAGAACCGATCAGGCGGGAAGCACGACGACGAAGCGCTCGGGCTCCTCGCCCTCGGACTCGCTGCGCAGCCCCGCGGCCTTGACCGCGTCGTGCACGACCTTGCGCTCGAACGGGGTCATCGGCTTCATCCGCACGGACTCGCCGCTGCTCTTGACCTCGGCCGCGGCCTTGGCGCCCAGCTCGGACAGCTCGGCGCGCTTCTGCGCCCGGTAGCCGGCGATGTCGAGCATCAACCGACTGCGGTCACCGGTGTCCCGGTGCACGGCCAGGCGCGTCAGCTCCTGCAGAGCCTCCAGCACCTCACCGTCCCGGCCGACCAGCTTCTGGATGTCGCGGCTGCTCGAGTCGCTGATGATCGAGACAGAGGCACGGTCTGCCTCGACGTCCATGTCGATGTCGCCGTCGAGGTCGGCGATGTCGAGCAGACCCTCCAGGTAGTCCGCGGCGATCTCGCCCTCCTGCTCGAGGCGGGAGAGGGTGTCTGCGCCCTCGGCAGCGGCGGAGGTGGTGCCTTCCGTCACGGGATGGACTCCTTCTTACTTCTTCGACGGGGACTTGGGCCGCTGCGGGCCCTTGCGCTGCCCGGACTGGGCCTTGCTGCGGGTGCCGCCGCCCTTCTGCTGGGCGGGCTTCTGCTGTCCGGACTTCTTGGCGGCATCGGCGGGCTTGGCGGCCTGCTTGCCGTCCTCCGGCTCGTCGGACTTGGTGAGCGAGGTCTTCGCCTCGGCCTCACCGCCCGGCTTGGCGGACTGGCGCTGCGACTTGCTCTGCCGCTTGGGCTGCTGCCGCTTGGGCGTGGCGGTGGCGACGGGCGCGCCGTCCTCGCTCTGGGCGGCCGCGGAGGTCTCGCTCTTCAGCACGTTGCCGTCGGGCTGGGCGGCGAGACCCGCCTTGTTCAGGCCGTTGATGAACTTGCGCTCGAACTCGTTGCGGTCCCGGCCCTTGGCGACGATGGCCTTCACGACGGCCCTCTCGCCCCGGCCGCGGGTCTTGCCGTGCTCGGCGACGCTCTTGTGCAGCCGCTCCAGGTAGGAGGCCTGGGCCTTGGAACCCGGCGTCGGGTTGTTGCGGATGACGTACATCTGCTGGCCCATGGTCCACACGTTCGTGGTCAGCCAGTAGACGAGGACACCGACGGGGAAGTTCACGCCGAAGACGGCGAACATGACCGGGAAGACGTACATCAGCATCTTCTGCTGCTGCATGAACGGGGTCTTCACCGTGGTGTCGACGTTCTTCGTCATCAGCTGGCGCTGGGTGAAGAACTGCGACGCGGACATCAGCACGATCATGATCGCGGTGACGACCCGCACGTCGGTCAGCGAGGCGTTGAGGGCGGCGACCTCGCTCTCGCTGCTGAAGAACTTGGAGGCCAGCGGGGCACCGAAAATGTGTGCCTGCTGCGCGCTCTCCAGGAGCTTCTGGTTGACCGCACCGACGGTGTCACCGGAGGCGATGCCGTTGAGCACGTGGTACAGGGCGAAGAAGAACGGGGACTGCGCCAGGATGGGAAGGCACGAGGAGAGCGGGTTGGTACCCGTCTCCTTGTACAGCTTCATCATCTCTTCGGACTGACGCTGCTTGTCGTTCTTGTAGCGCTCCTGGATCTTCTTCATCTCCGGCTGGAGCGTCTGCATACCGCGGGTCGCCTTGATCTGCTTCACGAAGAGCGGGATCAGGCAGATGCGGATGAGGACCACCAGGGACACGATGGACAGGCCCCAGGCCCATCCGGTGTCAGGTCCGAAGATCGCCCCGTACACCGTGTGGAACTGGACGATGACCCAGGAGACGGGCCAGGTGATAAAGCTGAACAGGCTGGCAATCGTGTCCACTAATCATGCTCCTTGGGCATGGGGCGAGGTCTCTGCGGCCGGGCCCGAGGGACCGGAGGGGCTCGTGGGAGCCGTCCGTCCTTCGGTGGCCGGTTCGGCGGCGGAGGGCCCGCCCTTACGTGCACGCCAGGCGTCACGCAGCATTTCGTGCCACCGCGGACGCTTGCGCGGCGGAACATGGTCCACGCCGCCCAGCGACCACGGATTGCATCGCAGGATGCGCCATGCCGTGAGCGCCGTGCCCTTGACGGCTCCGTGCCGGTCGACGGCCGTGTAGCCGTAGTGGGAGCACGACGGGTAGTACTTGCACACCGGCCCCAGCAGCGGACTGATCGTCCACTGGTAGAGCTTGATCAGAGCCAGCAGCGGGTACTTCATCGCGCGCCCCCTCCCAGTAGCCGCTCCAAGGCGGCGTCCAGGTCTCGGGCCAGCTGTGCATGGTCGGCGTCACCCGCACCGGGCAGCGCTCGTACGACTACCAGGCTACCGGGGGGAAACAGGTGGATCCGGTCGCGCACCAGATGGCGAAGCCTGCGCTTCACCTTGGTGCGCACCACCGCGCCTCCTACAGCTTTGCTCACGACGAAACCCGCACGTGTCGGGGGAGCGCTCTCCCCAGGCGCGTGCGGGTCCGTGGCACCGCTTCGAAGGTGGACGACGAGGGCCGGGCGGCCGGCCCGGCGTCCTCGTCGTACCGCGGTCGCGAAGTCCTCGCGCCGCCTCAGCCGGTTCTCGGTGGGCAGCACGATGTCATGACCTGACCGGGATCAGGCGGACAGACGGGCGCGACCCTTGCTGCGGCGAGTCGCGAGAATCGCGCGGCCGGCACGGGTACGCATCCGCAGCCGGAAGCCGTGGGTCTTGGCGCGACGGCGGTTGTTCGGCTGGAAGGTGCGCTTGCTCACTCGGGGGCTCCAGAAAGAATCGGGGTTGGCGGGGTGCCGTCCTGGCTGTCACCGTGCGCCCACGAGTAGCTCGCGTTACGCCCGAGTGCACCGCTTTTCGATCACCTTGACGTGACCTGTGCCCATCGGAGGCAGGCGGCAGCAGCCATCGACAACTCGACCTGGTTACGGTACGTGCGACTGCGTCATTCGGTCAAACCAGCGGGGACCGGGAGACACTTGTCCACAGGCTGGGGACAACAACTTGAACCCTACCGGCCGCGCTGACTACCTTGACTGAACTCCGATTCGTTCCCTTATCCCTGCCCCATCCGAGTTTCATCCCGACCCGTCCCCGAATCACACCTTCGAGGGACTCGTGAGAGAGCGTGCCCTGTGGCTGACGTACCTGCCGATCTTGCCGCAGTGTGGCCACGCGTACTGGAGCAACTTCTCGGGGAAGGCCGCGGGCAGGGCGTCGAGTCGAAGGACGAGCACTGGATCCGGCGCTGCCAGCCGCTCGCGCTGGTCGCCGACACCGCCCTGCTCGCCGTACCGAACGAATTTGCGAAGGGCGTACTGGAGGGCCGACTCGCCCCCGTCGTCAGCGAGACCCTGAGCCGCGAGTGCGGCCGCCCGATCCGTATCGCGATCACCGTCGACGACACCGCGGGCGAGCCCGCCGGCCCCGCCCCGCAGGCGCCGCCGAGCCGCCCACAGCCCCGCTACGAGGAGCCCGAGCTCCCCGCTCCCGGCCAGGGCCGCGACGAGTACGAGGGATACGGCCGCCACCGCGCCGACCAGCTGCCCACCGCCCGGCCCGCCTACCCGCAGGAGTACCAGCGCCCCGAGCCCGGCTCCTGGCCGCGCCAGACGCAGCAGGACGACTACGGCTGGCAGCAGCAGCGCCTCGGCTTCCCGGAGCGGGACCCCTACGCCTCACCGCCGCAGGAGCCGTACGGCCAGGACCCGGCGCCGTACTCCCACGACGCGTACCAGCACCGGCCGCAGTCCCCGGAGCGCCCGCCGTACGACTCCCCGCGCGGCGACTACGACAAGCAGCGCGGCGACTACGACCAACCGCGCGGGGACTACGACAAGCCCCGCGGCGACTACGAATCCCCCCGGGGCGACTACGAGCAGTCCCGGGGCGACTACGAGACCTCTCGCAACGAATACGACGCCCCGCGCGGTGAATACGACCAGCGCGGCCCCCGCCGGGACCTGCCCGAGCCCCCGTCCGGCTCCGGGCGCGTGCACCGCGGCGGCCCCGTCGGTCCCGGTCCCGCCACCGGCGCCCCCGGTCCGCTCGCCGCACAGCCGGCCCCGGCGACCGGACCGGGCGAACCGACCGCGCGCCTGAACCCGAAGTACCTCTTCGACACCTTCGTCATCGGCGCCTCCAACCGCTTCGCCCACGCGGCGGCCGTCGCCGTCGCCGAGGCACCCGCGAAGGCCTACAACCCGCTCTTCATCTACGGGGAGTCGGGCCTGGGCAAGACCCACCTGCTGCACGCCATCGGGCACTACGCGCGCAGCCTCTACCCCGGCACCCGCGTGCGCTACGTGAGCTCCGAGGAGTTCACCAACGAGTTCATCAACTCCATCCGCGACGGCAAGGGCGACAGCTTCCGCAAGCGGTACCGCGAGATGGACATCCTGCTCGTCGACGACATCCAGTTCCTGGCGGACAAGGAGTCGACGCAGGAGGAGTTCTTCCACACCTTCAACACGCTGCACAACGCCAACAAGCAGATCGTGCTGTCCTCCGACCGGCCGCCCCGGCAGCTGGTGACGCTGGAGGACCGGCTGCGCAACCGCTTCGAGTGGGGCCTGACCACCGACGTCCAGCCGCCCGAGCTGGAGACGCGCATCGCGATCCTGCGCAAGAAGGCCGTGCAGGAGCAGCTCAACGCCCCGCCGGAGGTACTGGAGTTCATCGCCTCGCGGATCTCGCGGAACATCCGCGAGCTGGAGGGCGCGCTGATCCGGGTGACGGCCTTCGCCTCGCTCAACCGGCAGCCGGTCGACCTGGGCCTGACGGAGATCGTCCTCAAGGATCTGATCCCGGGCGGCGAGGACTCCGCGCCCGAGATCACCTCCACGGCCATCATGGGCGCGACCGCCGACTACTTCGGCCTCACCGTCGAGGACCTGTGCGGCACCTCGCGCGGGCGCGCGCTGGTGACGGCCCGGCAGATCGCCATGTACCTGTGCCGCGAGCTGACGGACCTCTCGCTGCCGAAGATCGGCGCGCTGTTCGGCGGCCGGGACCACACCACGGTGATGCACGCCGACCGCAAGATCCGCAATCTGATGGCGGAGCGGCGCTCCATCTACAACCAGGTGACCGAGCTGACCAACCGCATCAAGAACGGCTGACGGCCGCCGGCACCGGCCCCACAGGCGCCTCCGGACACTCCGGGGGCGCCTTTCGCGTGCCCGGGGGTCGCGTGCGTCGTGCCCGGAGGTCGTACGCCCGTCCCAGCCACTGTTCGATTACCTGCGGGGTTACGGCCGTCCTCCACAGATTGGGCCACTTTTTTCCGTCCACACCTTGGGGACTGGGAAGTTGTCCCGATCCTGTCCACAGGCCAGGCTGTTGAGGGATCATCAGGGCAGGTCAGCTCCCTGTGGATTCGTGGACGAAGGATCTCCACAGGCTGTGGACGAAGGAACGGTCCACAAGCTGTGCATCAAGTTGTCCACGGGCAACCCACAGGCTGGAGGCGGTTGTCCCCAACGATCATGGGCTTCTCCACATGTCTGTCCACTGTTCGGCAACATGACGCGCCCTGTCACCGCGTCGAGTGAAAGGCGTCACATCAGGGTGCCGGGTTGGGCTGTGGGAAACGTGGGTAAAGCTGGGGACGGCGTTGGGGAGAACTCGCCTCTCCCTGTGCACGGAGTGTGCAGAACTTTCTGTTCTCCACAGATACGCCCAGTTGTCCACGGGCTCCGCCCACAGGACCAGTGGACAAAATTCCTGCTCTGACCTGGGCAAACGCGGTTATCCACGGTATCCACAGGCCCTACTACTACTCCTGACCTTAGAGAGAGCGGAATTCGTTTCGAAGCGGGTCCTGTGCACAACTCGCTCTCCGGAGCCCGACCGTCCCTCGTCACGACTTGACCCCGAAGGGCACCTACTGTCAGTGGGGTGCGTCAGACTGGTCCCCGGTGTTCTGGTCCCGTGGGGAACGACGACACCGACCCAGACGACGAAGGCCAGGCAGAGCGAGCAGCGCCGGCAACAGCAGGAGGCGGCAACAGTGAAGATCCGGGTGGAACGCGACGTACTCGCGGAGGCCGTGGCCTGGGCGGCGCGCAGCCTCCCGGCCCGTCCGCCGGCGCCGGTCCTCGCCGGCCTGCTGCTGAAGGCCGAGGAGGGACAGCTGAGCCTGTCCAGCTTCGACTACGAGGTCTCCGCGCGGGTGTCGGTCGAGGCCGAGATCGAGGAGGAGGGCACGGTGCTCGTCTCCGGCCGCCTGCTCGCCGACATCTCCCGCGCCCTCCCCAACCGGCCGGTGGAGATTTCCACAGACGGTGTACGGGCGACGGTGGTCTGCGGCTCCTCGCGGTTCACCCTCCACACCCTGCCGGTGGAGGAGTACCCGGCGCTGCCGCAGATGCCGGAGGCGACGGGCACGGTCCCCGGCGAGGTCTTCGCCGCGGCCGTGCAGCAGGTCGCGATCGCCGCGGGCCGCGACGACACGCTGCCCGTGCTCACCGGTGTGCGCATCGAGATCGAGGGCGACTCGGTGACGCTGGCCTCGACCGACCGCTACCGCTTCGCGGTCCGCGAGTTCCTGTGGAAGCCGGAGAACCCGGAGGTCTCCGCGGTCGCGCTGGTGCCCGCCAAGACGCTCCAGGACACCGCCAAGGCGCTGACCAGCGGTGACCAGGTGATCCTGGCGCTGTCCGGCTCGGGCGCGGGCGAGGGCCTGATCGGTTTCGAGGGCGCCGGCCGCCGGACGACGACGCGTCTCCTGGAGGGTGACCTCCCGAAGTACAAGACGCTGTTCCCGACGGAGTTCAACAGCGTCGCCGTGATCGAGACCGCCCCCTTCGTGGAGGCCGTCAAGCGCGTGGCCCTGGTCGCCGAGCGCAACACCCCGGTGCGGCTCAGCTTCGAGCAGGGCGTGCTCATCCTGGAGGCCGGCTCCAGCGACGACGCACAGGCTGTGGAAAGGGTCGACGCCCAGCTGGACGGCGACGACATCTCGATCGCCTTCAACCCGACCTTCCTGCTGGACGGCCTGAGCGCCATCGACTCGCCGGTGGCCCAGCTGTCCTTCACGACGTCCACGAAGCCGGCGCTGCTCAGCGGCAAGCCCGCGCTGGACGCCGAGGCGGACGAGGCCTACAAGTACCTGATCATGCCGGTGCGGCTGAGCGGCTGAGTCGTCCGCACCGTCGGTGGTTGTCCACAGGGTGAGGAAAACCCGCAGGTGGGGGCGTACGTCTGAGCGCGTATGCCCACAGCTGTGCACGGGCGTCCGGGTTTAGGCTCGGCGCGGGTACGAAAGTGCCGCGGCACGCATCCGGCGGGTACGGAGGTGCCGCCTTGCCACCTCGCACACCTAAGGAAAGCTACTGATGGAGCTCGGTCTCGTCGGCCTCGGCAAGATGGGCGGCAACATGCGCGAGCGGATCCGCCGCGCGGGCCACACCGTCGTCGGATACGACCGCAATGCGGACCTCGCCGACGTCCACAGCCTGGAAGAGCTTGTGGGCAAGCTCAGCGCCCCGCGCGTGGTCTGGGTCATGGTCCCGGCCGGCGAGGCCACCCAGGCCACCGTCGACCGGCTCGGCGAGCTGCTGGAGCCCGGCGACGTCGTCGTGGACGGCGGCAACTCCCGCTGGACGGACGACGAGAAGCACGCGGAGGAGCTGGCGGCCAAGGGCATAGGCTTCGTCGACTGCGGCGTCTCCGGCGGCGTCTGGGGCCTGGAGAACGGCTACGCGCTGATGTACGGCGGCGACGCGGAGAACGTCGCCAAGGTGCAGCCGGTCTTCGATGCCCTCAAGCCGGAGGGCGACTTCGGCGCCGTGCACGCCGGCAAGGTCGGCGCGGGCCACTTCGCGAAGATGGTCCACAACGGCATCGAGTACGCGATGATGCAGGCCTACGCCGAGGGCTGGGAGCTGCTGGAGAAGGTCGACTCCGTGGAGAACGTCCGCGAGGTCTTCCGGTCCTGGCAGGAGGGCACGGTGATCCGGTCCTGGCTCCTCGACCTGGCCGTCAACGCGCTCGACGAGGACGAGCACCTCGGCGACCTGCGGGGTTACGCACAGGACTCCGGTGAGGGACGCTGGACTGTGGAGGCCGCGATCGACAACGCGGTGCCGCTGCCGGCGATCACCGCGTCGCTGTTCGCGCGGTTCGCGTCCCGACAGGACGACTCCCCGCAGATGAAGATGATCGCCGCGCTGCGCAACCAGTTCGGCGGCCACGCGGTCGAGAAGAAGTAGGCACCACCAGTTGGGGAGGTCGGCGAACGACCATGCACGTCACGCATCTGTCGCTGGCCGACTTCCGTTCGTACGCCCGGGTCGAGGTGCCCCTGGACCCGGGCGTCACCGCCTTCGTCGGCCCGAACGGGCAGGGCAAGACGAACCTGGTCGAGGCGGTCGGCTACCTCGCCACCCTCGGCAGCCACCGGGTCTCCTCCGACGCGCCCCTGGTGCGCATGGGCACCGAGCGCGCCGTGATCCGCGCCCAGGTCAGACAGGGCGAGCGGCAGCAGCTGATCGAGCTGGAGCTGAACCCGGGCAAGGCCAACCGGGCCCGCATCAACAGGTCCTCGCAGGTCAGGCCCCGTGACGTACTCGGTATCGTGCGCACCGTCCTGTTCGCGCCCGAGGACCTGGCGCTGGTGAAGGGCGACCCCGGGGAGCGGCGCCGCTTCCTGGACGAGCTGATCACCGCCCGCTCGCCGCGCATGGCGGGGGTGCGCTCCGACTACGACCGCGTCCTCAAGCAGCGCAACACCCTGCTGAAGTCGGCCGCGCTCGCGCGCCGGCACGGCGGCCGCACGATGGACCTGTCCACGCTCGACGTCTGGGACCAGCACCTCGCGCGCGCGGGCGCCGAGCTGCTCGCGCAGCGCCTCGACCTGATCGCCGCCGTGCAGCCGCTGGCCGACAAGGCGTACGAGCAGCTGGCCCCGGGCGGCGGCCCGGTCGCCCTGGAGTACAAGCCGTCGGCGCCCGGGGAGGCGCACACGCGCGAGGACCTGTACGAGCAGCTGATGGCCGCGCTCGCCGAGGCGCGCAAGCAGGAGATCGAGCGGGGCGTCACCCTGGTGGGGCCGCACCGGGACGATCTGCTTCTCAAACTCGGTTCACTGCCCGCCAAGGGGTACGCCTCCCACGGCGAGTCGTGGTCGTACGCGCTGGCGCTGCGGCTGGCCTCGTTCGACCTGCTGCGGGCCGAGGGCAACGAGCCCGTCCTGGTCCTCGACGACGTCTTCGCCGAGCTGGACGCGCGGCGCCGGGAGCGGCTGGCCGAGCTGGTGGCGCCGGGCGAGCAGGTGCTGGTGACGGCCGCGGTCGACGACGACGTGCCGCAGGTGCTGGCGGGGACGCGGTTCACGGTCGCGGAGGGCACGGTGGAGCGCGTATGAGCACCGACGAACCGGTCCCGGAGGAGCAGCCCGGGCCCCGGGGGAAGAGTCCCGAGCCGTCCGGCGTCGACCTCGCGCGCGTGGCGCTCAGGGCGGCGCGGGAGGCGGCACGCGCGCGTGGGGACGCGGCGCAGCAGAAGAAGCAGGCGCGGCGCGGTGGACTGCGTTCCGGGGCGCGGGCCGACGGGCGGGACCCGATGGCGCTGGGGTCGGCGATCAACCGGCTGATCACCGAGCGCGGCTGGGAGACGCCGGCCGCGGTGGGCGGCGTGATGGGCCGCTGGCCGCAGATCGTCGGCGAGGACGTGGCCAAGCACTGCGTGCCGGAGCGGTACGACGAGGACGAGCGGGTGCTGGTGGTGCGCTGCGACTCGACGGCCTGGGCGACGAATCTGCGGTTGCTGGCGCCGACCCTGGTGGCCCGGCTCAACGAGGACCTGGGGCACGGTTCGGTGCGGATGATCAAGGTGCTGGGCCCCGGCGGTTCCGGGGGCCCCGGGCGCCGTTACGGCCCGTTGCGCGCGCCCGGCAGCCAGGGTCCTGGCGACACTTACGGGTGAGCGACGGGTGCTCCACGGGTGAGGGGCGGGCGCTCTGGCGCCCCGTCACACATGGGTGATGTACCTCACATATTTGGGCGTCGATGATCGGTGTGAACCGTCGGCGACCGCTGAGGCGTACCACTGCGTGCGATCGTGAATCCCGATCTGACTCCCAAGTAGCCAAGGGTTGACGCCTCGAAGCGCTGAGTGCCGTTGTGAGCCTCTTGAGGCCCCCTTCCGCATATCGGGAGTCGGGCGAGGCCGATTCAGGGCGGCACATGCGGACTCAGGTACCGGCAAACCCCCATCAGTGTCGGTGGTACCGGTAGACTGGGGAGGAATCCCGCCCCGAACGTGGGGACCGTTCGGGACTAGCTGAGCAACGCTGATCAAGGCTTACCAACGCAACATGCCGCAGCCGCTCCGGCAACCCGCCGACGAGCCCGGCTCGTGCTGTGCCAGAAAGGGCGCTTCGTGGCCGATTCCGGCAACCCCAACGAGAACAACCCGTCCACCGACACCGGCGTGAACGACGTGGTGAGCACTTCGAACGGCGCGGCCTCCGCCTCGTACGACGCCAGTGCCATCACCGTGCTCGAGGGTCTGGACGCGGTCCGCAAGCGACCCGGTATGTACATCGGCTCGACCGGTGAACGCGGCCTGCACCACCTGGTGCAGGAAGTCGTGGACAACTCCGTCGACGAGGCACTGGCCGGCCACGCGGACACCATCGACGTCACGATCCTCGCCGACGGCGGTGTCCAGGTCGTCGACAACGGCCGCGGCATCCCGGTGGGCATCCACCCCGTCGAGAAGAAGCCGGCCGTCGAGGTCGTCCTGACGGTGCTGCACGCGGGCGGCAAGTTCGGCGGCGGCGGTTACGCGGTCTCCGGTGGTCTGCACGGCGTCGGTGTCTCCGTCGTGAACGCCCTGTCGTCCCGGCTGTCCGTCGACATCAAGTGCGACGGCTTCCGCTGGACCCAGGACTACAAGCTGGGCGTCCCCACCGCGCCGCTCGCCAAGCACGAGGCGGTCGAGGACTCCGGTACCACGGTCACCTTCTGGGCCGACCCGGACATCTTCGAGACCACCGAGTACTCCTTCGAGACGCTGTCGCGGCGTTTCCAGGAGATGGCGTTCCTCAACAAGGGCCTGCGCATCAACCTCACCGACGAGCGCGAGTCGGCGAAGGCCACGGCCGGTGCGGACGAGGCGGGCGAGGACGAGAAGCACGAGGTCAAGACCGTCTCGTACTACTACGAGGGCGGCATCGTCGACTTCGTGAAGTACCTCAACTCCCGCAAGGGAGAAGTGGTGCACCCCACCGTGATCGACCTGGAGGCGGAGGACAAGGACCGCAACCTGTCCCTCGAGGTCGCGATGCAGTGGAACGGCGGCTACACCGAGGGTGTCTACTCGTTCGCCAACATCATCCACACCCACGAGGGCGGTACGCACGAGGAGGGCTTCCGTGCGGCGCTGACCTCGCTCATCAACAAGTACGCGCGCGACAAGCGGCTGCTGCGCGAGAAGGACGACAACCTCACGGGTGACGACATCCGCGAGGGTCTGACGGCGATCATCTCGGTGAAGCTGGCCGAGCCGCAGTTCGAGGGCCAGACCAAGACCAAGCTGGGCAACACGGAGGTCAAGACCTTCGTGCAGCGCGTGGTCTACGAGCACCTGGCCGACTGGCTCGACCGCAATCCGAACGAGGCGGCGGACATCATCCGCAAGGGCATCCAGGCGGCCACCGCGCGTGTGGCGGCCCGCAAGGCCCGTGACCTGACCCGTCGCAAGGGTCTGCTGGAGACGGCGTCGCTGCCGGGCAAGCTGTCCGACTGCCAGTCCAACGACCCGACCAAGTGCGAGATCTTCATCGTCGAGGGCGACTCCGCCGGTGGTTCCGCCAAGTCCGGCCGGAACCCGCAGTACCAGGCGATCCTCCCGATCCGCGGCAAGATCCTCAACGTCGAGAAGGCGCGCATCGACCGGATCCTGCAGAACCAGGAGATCCAGGCGATGATCTCCGCGTTCGGCACCGGTGTGCACGAGGACTTCGACATCGAGAAGCTCCGCTATCACAAGATCATCCTGATGGCGGACGCCGACGTCGACGGCCAGCACATCAACACCCTGCTGCTGACCTTCCTGTTCCGCTTCATGCGGCCGCTGGTCGAGTCCGGGCACGTGTACCTGTCCCGCCCGCCGCTGTACAAGATCAAGTGGGGCCGGGACGACTTCGAGTACGCGTACTCCGACCGCGAGCGCGACGCGCTGATCGAGATGGGCCGCCAGGCCGGCAAGCGCATCCGCGAGGACTCCGTGCAGCGCTTCAAGGGTCTCGGTGAGATGAACGCCGAGGAGCTGCGCATCACGACCATGGACCAGGAGCACCGCGTCCTCGGCCAGGTCACGCTCGACGACGCCGCACAGGCGGACGACCTGTTCTCGGTGCTGATGGGCGAGGACGTCGAGGCCCGGCGCGCGTTCATCCAGCGCAACGCCAAGGACGTCCGCTTCCTCGACATCTGAGTCGGTCTCAGCTGACCGCACCAGGAAGGACCTTCACCAGCAATGACCGACGAGAACACCCCTGTGACGACGCCCGAGGGCGACGCCCTGGCGATGCGTGTCGAGCCCGTCGGGCTCGAGACGGAGATGCAGCGCTCGTACCTCGACTACGCGATGTCCGTCATCGTCTCGCGCGCGCTGCCCGATGTCCGTGACGGCCTCAAGCCCGTGCACCGCCGCGTGCTGTACGCGATGTACGACGGCGGCTACCGCCCCGAGCGCGGCTTCTACAAGTGTGCCCGCGTCGTCGGCGACGTCATGGGCAACTACCACCCGCACGGCGACAGCTCCATCTACGACGCGCTGGTGCGCCTCGCCCAGCCGTGGTCGATGCGGATGCCGCTCGTCGACTCCAACGGCAACTTCGGCTCGCCGGGCAACGACCCGGCGGCGGCCATGCGCTACACCGAGTGCAAGATGGCGCCGCTGTCGATGGAGATGGTCCGCGACATCGACGAGGAGACCGTCGACTTCACGGACAACTACGACGGCCGCTCCCAGGAGCCGACCGTCCTGCCCGCCCGCTTCCCGAACCTGCTGATCAACGGCTCGGCCGGCATCGCGGTCGGCATGGCGACCAACATCCCGCCGCACAACCTGCGCGAGGTCGCCGCCGGTGCCCAGTGGTACCTGGAGAACTACGAGGCCTCGCACGAGGAGCTGCTCGACGCGCTGATCGAGCGCATCAAGGGCCCCGACTTCCCGACCGGCGCCCTGGTGGTGGGCCGCAGGGGCATCGAGGAGGCGTACCGCACCGGGCGTGGTTCGATCACCATGCGCGCGGTCGTCGAGGTCGAGGAGATCCAGAACCGCCAGTGCCTGGTGGTCACGGAGCTGCCGTACCAGACCAACCCCGACAACCTCGCGCAGAAGATCGCCGACCTGGTGAAGGACGGCAAGATCGGCGGCATCGCCGACGTCCGCGACGAGACGTCGTCCCGCACCGGCCAGCGCCTGGTCATCGTCCTGAAGCGGGACGCGGTCGCCAAGGTCGTCCTGAACAACCTCTACAAGCACACCGACCTGCAGTCGAACTTCGGCGCCAACATGCTGGCCCTGGTCGACGGTGTGCCGCGCACCCTCTCCCTGGACGCGTTCATCCGCCACTGGGTGAACCACCAGATCGAGGTCGTCGTCCGCCGTACGCGCTTCCGGCTGCGCAAGGCGGAGGAGCGGGCGCACATCCTGCGCGGCCTGCTCAAGGCCCTGGACGCCATCGACGAGGTCATCGCGCTGATCCGGCGCAGCGACACCGTCGAGATCGCGCGCCACGGCCTGATGGGCCTCCTGGAGATCGACGAGATCCAGGCGAACGCGATCCTGGAGATGCAGCTGCGCCGGCTGGCGGCCCTGGAGCGTCAGAAGATCGTCCAGGAGCACGACGAACTCCTGGCGAAGATCCGCGAGTACAACGAGATCCTCTCCTCCCCGGTCCGGCAGCGCGGCATCGTCAGCGAGGAGCTGGCGGCGCTCGTCGAGAAGTACGGCGACGACCGCAAGACGAAGCTGATCCCCTACGAGGGCGACATGTCCATCGAGGACCTGATCGCCGAGGAGGACATCGTCGTCACGGTCACCCGGGGCGGCTACATCAAGCGCACCAAGACCGACGACTACCGCGCCCAGAAGCGCGGCGGCAAGGGCGTGCGCGGCACGAAGCTCAAGGAAGACGACATCGTCAACCACTTCTTCGTGTCCACCACCCACCACTGGCTGCTGTTCTTCACCAACAAGGGCCGCGTCTACCGGGTGAAGGCGTACGAGCTGCCCGACGCCGGCCGGGACGCGCGTGGGCAGCACGTGGCGAACCTGCTGGCCTTCCAGCCGGACGAGACGATCGCCCAGATCCGCGCGATCCGCGACTACGAGGCGGTGCCCTACCTGGTCCTGGCCACCAAGGCGGGCCTGGTGAAGAAGACGTCGCTGAAGGACTACGACTCGCCGCGCTCCGGTGGCGTGATCGCCATCAACCTGCGCGAGCAGGCGGACGGTTCCGACGACGAACTGATCGGAGCCGAGCTGGTCTCGGCCGAGGACGATCTCCTGCTGATCAGCAGGAAGGCGCAGTCGATCAGGTTCACCGCGTCGGACGACACGCTGCGTCCCATGGGGCGTGCCACCTCGGGTGTGAAGGGCATGAGTTTCCGCGAAGGGGACGAGCTGCTCTCGATGAATGTTGTTCGAGCCGGTACGTTCGTGTTCACTGCCACCGACGGCGGGTACGCGAAGCGCACCTCTGTCGACGAGTACCGCGTCCAGGGCCGCGGCGGCCTCGGTATCAAGGCCGCCAAGATCGTCGAGGACCGTGGGTCGCTCGTGGGCGCGCTGGTGGTCGAGGAGCACGACGAGATCCTCGCCATCACGCTCTCGGGCGGTGTGATTCGTACGCGAGTCAGCGGGGTCAGGGAGACCGGCCGTGACACCATGGGCGTTCAACTGATCAATCTGGGCAAGCGCGATGCCGTCGTCGGCATCGCACGCAACGCCGAGGCGGGACGCGAGGCGGAGGAGGTCGACGGCGATGTGGTCGTCGACGAGACCGCCGAGGGTGCCGCGACCACCGGCACGGACGAGGGCGAGGCGCCCTCGACCGAGTAGCACGAGGAGAGAGTCATCGTGAGCGGAGCCACGGGCGCCGGATCGGCCGGTACCTCCAGGGGTACGGAAACGGGCGGCGGCGGCCGTGGCTCCGCCGCGCGTGCGACCGATCCGCACACGACTCAGCTGCGCAAGATCGACGACGGCGCGACCGACTCGCACACGTCCCAGACGCATGGATCCCAGGGGGGAACTGTGACGGACACCCGAGGCCAGCAGACTCAGCAGGCGGCCTCGCCGCTGCCGGGAGAACGGCAGCCCCAGCAGCCCGGCGGGCCGTACCACCCGCCGCAGGCCTACCAGACCCAGGGCGGCAACGCGTCCGCGGTGCGCCGCCCGCGCACCGGCGCGCGCACCACGCCCAGGGTCCGCAAGGCACGCCTGCGCGTGTCGAAGGCCGACCCGTGGTCGGTGATGAAGGTCAGCTTCCTGCTCTCCATCGCGCTGGGCATCTGCACGATCGTCGCGTCCGCCGTGCTGTGGATGGTCATGGACGCCATGGGTGTCTTCTCCACCGTCGGCGGCACCATCTCCGAGGCGACCGGATCCAACGAGTCCAACGGCTTCGACCTGCAGTCCTTCCTGTCGCTGCCCAACGTGCTGCTGTTCGCCACGGTCATCGCCGTCATCGACGTCGTCCTCGCGACGGCGCTGGCCACGCTCGGCGCGTTCATCTACAACCTGTCCGCCGGCTTCGTCGGAGGCGTGGAGCTGACGCTCGCCGAGGACGAGTGATCGTCCCTCCGGGACCCCGCGACAACCGATTTTGGGACTGCCCTCCTCGTGCGCTAATCTTCAGGAGTCAGCGCGCGGGACATACACCGCAGAGCGCGGCGGGGCTATAGCTCAGTTGGTTAGAGCGCATCCCTGATAAGGATGAGGCCACAGGTTCAAATCCTGTTAGCCCCACCAGCGAGAAGACCCCCAGTCGGTAACGGCTGGGGGTCTTTGACATCCATGGCTGACATCAACGGCGGTCACGGAACCAGCCCCAGCTCCCCGGCGTCGTGCTTGGTACGCACGCTTCGCCGAGGAGGACTGTGGAAGGCGATCCGCCGTGGTGGGCGATCTTCGCGATCTCAGCCGGAGTGACAGTGGTCCTTGGGGCGATCTTTCTGTCCATGGTTGCCGCAGCCGCTCTCAGCGTGATCTGGGTGCGCAGCAGGTTCCGCCGTAGCCCATCGAGCGGGCACGTCAGCCAATGAGTGGATCTTCCAGGAGTTCGGCGATGATCTGGCTGTGCCGGAGGATCGCCTGAGCGACCTTGGGGTGCACCTTCAGGAAGGCGAGCAGGTTCCCGCAGGTGTGCCGGGCGAGGCAGACCCTGATCCGGCGGACGCCGGCGCGCTTGACGAGCCGATCGAAAGTGCGGGGAGAAGCCCACCGGGTCGATCACGCCGCCGTGGTCGTCTTGCAGCTCCCGCTGGACGTGCTTGACCGGGGTGAAGTGGCCGGCCTCGAAACCGATGTCCTGCCAGCGCAGCCCGAGCACCTCACTGCGGCGAAGGCCGAGGACTAGGACGAGGCCGCAGGCCGCGTAGAGCCGGCGGACGCGGACTGAGCACTCGTTCCATGCCTTCCTCGTGATCAGTTCCTCATGCATGGCCCGGTTGAGGTCATGCGGAGGACGCGCGCGACCTCAACCGGGCCGAGGCGCCGACCTTCTCCGGGGTCAGGGCCGCCATGACGATGCGGATCTGTGTCGGGGTAGAGGGCCTTACCAGCGGCTTCTTACCGAGGTGAGGCAACAGGCAGAGCCGCACCTTGGACTCGTACTTCAGGTACGTGTTGTGCTCGCGCTCCGGAGCGACGATGTGCTCCAGCCAGTGGGCCAGCCACTGCCGAGCGTCCAAGGACGGCACGGGGGTACCGTTGCGATCTTGGCCTTGGAGCTTGCAGAGGTTCTCGTTCGCTTCGTCCCCCGTCCGGCCGTCAGCGCGTCCAGCCCGATGACGTTGAACGAATAGGTCGACTCCATCGGTGACGCCCGTCTGGTGATCGACATGCTTGTTGGCGCGTCAACGTGATCGAGGCGTACGAGCGCCTTTGTCGAGCCAGACATGACGAGGCTCCTTACCACCGACGCACCGTCGACTTGACCCGAACGAGGGCGATAGCTGTTACAGGCGAGTCGATCACCGTATAGAACGGCGGGCGGTCAAAGACGATGCCTCCGGCCCGGGGGGGCCGGTACCGGGATGGAGGGGGCGCCGTCGCCGACCGCGAGCACGTTGTGGCGTGCGCGGAGTGCTCCCATCCCGTCCACCGCCGACCCAGGCAGAGCCGGGCAGACGCGGCCCATGGCGTCCAGGTCGGTCGTACAGTGGCGCGCTCCACCTGGACGCCAGGAACCACGCCCGCTCCACGGTGTGTGGGTCGAGGCGGACGGGATGGGAACGGTGGAAGGTAGTGGGCGAGAGGGCGGATTCAGCCGAGCCGTCGTTGCCTGGGGATACGCCAACCAGCACAGTTCAATCGGCAAAAATATGGTTGTCACTCATATGTGACGCCTGGTTAGATAATTGCTGCGCTGGTCCCAACATCCCGGCATAGCCGAAAATCCCCTGATCCCGGCGCAGGAAGGCACAGCCATGCCCAAAGCTCGGTACACTTTCGAGCTGCCGACTCACCACGTGGAGTACGGCCAAGAGGTCTCTGTCTCCGACCTCAACATTGACCCTCAGGCTCAGCGCACCCTCAACGAGCGGCGAGCACAGAACATCGCCAACAATCTGGTTCGAGAGGCGATTGGATCGATCATCGTCTCCAAGAGGGACGACGGCGACCTGTACATCGTTGACGGACAGCACCGCTGGCGCGCGTGTGTCCTGGCTGGTCTCGCCACCATACGCGCTGACGTCCACCATGGGCTTACGCAGCCCGAGGAAGCCATCCTCTTCCTGATCAAGAACCGTGAGTCGCACAAGCCTCGCCCCATTGATGAGTACCACGTGGGGCTGACCGGCGGAGTCCCCCTCTTTGTTGATACGGATCGGATTCTCAAGAAGCACGGGTTGGCACTCGGGTCGTCGTCCACCAACAGCGTGGGGGCGGTCTCAGGCGTGCTCCAGATCACGGACCGCTACGGCGCGTCGGTCTTCGACCGCACTCTGACGATTGCCGAAGACGCGTGGGGGCGCGCTGCGGAGACCTGGGACGGCATGCTCCTCGGAGGAATCGGTCAGTTCATCGGCCGTTGGGGCGACCTGGTGAACGACTCTGAACTCGCGAAGAAGATGCAGAAGATGGGCACCGCCGCCAAGTGGAGGTCTGAGATTCTGAGCCGGTCCTCACGTGGTGGTTTCAACAACAGTGGTACGGGGTCTCGTACTACCACGGCCTACAAGTTGGTGGTCGATGCGTGGAACCACGGGCGCACGGTCAGCAAGCGCATCGAGGCGTGAAGAACCCACCTGCCCACCAGGGCGAGGCTTTACTTCGGGTCGCGGAAGCGTCAAGCCGCCCTTTGGTGTCTGACATCAGTGCCTAACACCACGAGCGACTCACGGCGGCGGCCCACCGCGCATGTCAGCGGTCAGGACACCGGTGGGATCAAGGTTTTTTTTCGACTAGCGGCTCCAGCGTGGTGACCGATAAGGATGAGGACAGAGGTTCAAATCCTGTTAGAGGTTGTTGTCTTTCCGAGTCTGACGACTCCGTTTTCGCTGGTCAGGGATAGGTGCGGTGTCGGTGTGGGAGTGATGGTCCGTCGTTTCGT
>NZ_JBHJVQ010000010.1:0-236261 GCF_042263835.1 Streptomyces sp. NPDC056128
AACAAGGACCTCGACAATCCTCATTCTTGCTGGTCAGAGGCACTTTCTGCTTTCCTGCCCGTCTGCCGGACAGCCCGCTTGATGAAAGCGCGAGGCTAGCCAGCGTGCGCAGCCTGCTGGCTGATCCGGCCCATCCTGAGCGCGTTCTTCCTCAGCTGGCCGGCACGGCAATGTGGCTGGCCGCCCTGCGACCGGATGTGACCGATTGGCTGGTGGATACTGATCCCGAGGTATTAATGCAGGCTGACCTGCAGGATTTCACCGATCCTGTACGAGCACAGGTCGCCGAGAAGATCGTGTCGAGGCTTGCCTCGGCTCTGGCTCCGGCGCCGCGCCTCCGTTCCGGCTATGCAGGCTTGCTTCTCCCAGGTCTGGCGTCGCAGCTTGCCAAGTTGCTGGGAAGCGACGAGCCGGCTTGGCGCCAGCAGGAGGTTGCTTTGATCATCCAGGCGACCGGACTGAGGGAACTCGACGGATCTCTTGTGGATCTGCTCGAGGAGTCCGTCACTGGCCGGGAGCGAGAGGAATACGACGATCACGTCCGTACCGCAGAGTGGGCCGGCCGTGCCCTGTGTGGGACTGAGGAAGCGGCCCTCCTGGAACGGGTCAAGCGCCTCGCAACCGACGCCGCCTGCCCGTGGCCGGTGCGGGCTGAGCTGCTACCTGTGCTGTGGCCGCGGCACGTGGACATGGCCTGGCTACTGGAGACGATCGCCGAGGCGGACCGGATGCCGCATAGCCCCATGGGCCGACGGTTCGTGGCCATGCTGGCGCGTCGCACCGCGGCCGGTGAGTGCGGCATCGACGACCTGGATGCGTGGGCCGCGTCCCTTCCCTCCGCTGCGCACGGTGATCCAAGGGTGCGGCGTATGCTCAGCAGCGCCGCGTGGGCTGCTGTCACCACCAGCGCCATCGGCTCTGCCACATGGCAGTCCGGCGGACGGTTGCTGCAGGCGCAGTGGTCCGCCAACTCGGCGCTGCACGGGGTCAGCCCTGAAGAGATCTCGGCGCTGGAGCCGCAGCGACGCCGACACCTGGTCAAGGACCTGCTGCAGGACATTGACTCCGGCCACATGGTGGCAAAACGCCTTCACGACACGGGCCTGCTTAGTGCGGACGATTTCGAGTGGTGGCTGGAGGATCTGCGCAGTACCGATGCGCAGCAGACGACCAGCGTGCCGGCGTTCTTCGCGGTGTATGCGCTGGCTAACACGGTCGATGACGAAGGCGCCGCGAGCGTCATGGCCGCGGCAGAAGCGGCGGAGCCGCGATGGCACGCTTTGGCAGAGCGGTTCACGGCGTCCCGTACCGAGCGGGTTGTGCCCGTTCACGAGGATGCGCGCAACAGCGGATCATGGTCCGCCGATCAGGTGCTGGCGGAGCGGCAATTTGCTTGCATGGTGCAGGGCCTGCAGCATCCTGTGCAGGGGACCCGCTCGTCGGATCCCATTCCAGCTTGGGCGGCACTGACGCCCGCGCAGCACCACATTGTGGCCGAACGAGCCTTGTCATTCTTGTCATCCGGCCCGGACGCTGAGGACGAGGTGAACGCCAGCCTCATCGAAGGCGCCTGCCGCCTGATCACAGCCGTCGACAAGGGCTGGCTCGACCGTGTCCCGGCGGACCACTGGCTGGCATGGCTACCCGGCCTCTGGAACCTGCCCGGCGGCTACACAGTCGTCTCCCAGGCACTTGAACGGGCAACCGCGCATAATGAGGCCGCCACTGTCGACTTCCTCATCCGCAACATGCACCAGGACGCCGCCATTGTCGCCTTCCATCAGCGGCGCATCAAGAGCACGGAGCTCAGCTCCCAAGCCCTGGCGCGCCTGAGCAACGGTGTCTACCCCGCACATACGCTCAGCGGCCTTTTCGACATCGCTGCTACGACGCTGCCTTCTCCCACCGCAGAGTTGGCCCATACTCTCCTGCAGGCAAACGCGCTCACGCCCCCTGAACGAGGCGTCGGCGAGTCGATCCACCGAGACACTGCGGTGACAGCCGGCAGCCGCCTTGCCGCATGCCCCATGACTCCAATACAGTTCGGCGGCCTGCTGACCGTCTTCGAAAACGACCACGCTCTCTCGCGGGACATCATCTACCAGGCCCATCACAACGCCTCCGACGCGTGGTCGACCCTCACCGCGTCCCAGCGCGGGCAGCTCTACCTTTGGGCGTACCAAGCCCTGCCACGGAAACCGGTCGCCTCCGGACGCGTAGTGCGCAGCGATCCCGCCGAGGAGTTCTCCTCCCAGATCCTGCGCCCGCTGACCGAGCATGCCTCGATCGAGCACGCCACGATCCTGGAGGAGCTCGCAGACAAGACCGGCAGCGTGTGGCTGCGCGCCGAAGCTGTCGACATGCGGAACACCATGCGCGCCCAGGAGTGGCGACCGCCATCCGTAGCAGAAGTACGCGAGATGCTGACCAACCCCTCGCGCCGGATCATCGCGTCCAGAGAGCAACTCGCCTGGGTCACGGCCGAAGTCCTGGACGACATCGGCAAGAGCTTGCGTGCCGACCGCGCCCTGCGCGCCCAACTGTGGCACCGCCAGCGCAGAGACAACGTCTGGGTTGGGTATGTGCCGGCAGAAGAACGAGAGGTGTCGACCTGGCTCGCCCGGGAGATACAGCGCAGATTGCGGGAGCGAGCCGCCGTGCTGCGTGAGGTAGAGATCAACCCGCGCCTGGGTGACACACCTGGCGACATCCCCGACCTCCTGGTCGAAGCCCGCACCACCAGTGGCCAATCGCTGACAGTACCTGGCGAGGTGAAGTGCAGCTGGCACAACGAAGTCGTCACCGCCATCGCCGACCAACTCGGCTGGCGTTACCTGAAAGGCCCACTGGGGTCAGCAGGCGTATACATCGCTGTCTACTTCGGCGGCAATGCCTGGAGCGACGACGACAGCCGCCAAGCCAAGTCGGCTCGTAACACACCCGAGCGGCTCCGTAGAGACCTCCACCAACATGCGGCAACGCTAACCGACTGCGGCATCACCGCCCATGTATGCGTGCTCGACGCCTCACTAGACCACGGACCCAACACAGCGGATCCGTAAGGGGCGTGGCCGCTGGAGCGGGTTCCGGGGTGCGAAGACGCTGCCCTTCACATCCGCCATAAGCGCTGTAGTCGGCACGTGTGCGTCTGGCAAGCAAGGAGCCATTTCTCTTGGAGATCGTGTCCTGGTCGATCACCGGCTTGCCCTGGTGCATCAAGTAGCCCAGTGCCGCCTCGGAAAGGAGGATGTTCTTCAGACTCGTCGGCTGCCAGGGGTGGCCGCCTGCCGGCTTCCCGTACATGACGGCCAAGTGGTCGGCGGGCGAACGCTCCCCCACTCGGCTCAGGCGTGCGGCTTCACTACTGGGTGTGATGTTCTCCGGGTCGGCCAGAATGCGGCGGGCGACTGTTCGGATGACAGTCGAGGCCTGGGGATGCAGGGCGACGTGATCGATCTTGCCGCCCATTACGGTCCGTATGTACTGGAATCCGTAGGAGGGCTTTCCCTTCGGGCGTCCCGCTGCCCGCGTCTTCTGCGTAGCGCTGCGGTTTCGGCGCTGGATGGCCCGCAGTTCCATCTGCGCACCCCATGCCTCCATGGTGAAGCGGTTCTCGTCGACCTGGTCGTCCAGGTCCCAAGGACCGTCGTGGCCGTAGGTGACGAGCAGCTTCCCCTCGTCACGCATCTTGTAGCCGGTATTCAGGCAGTCCACGACGTTGCGACCGAGCCGGTCCACGGCTGCAGCCACCAACCCGTCGTACGGGCCCCTCTCATCGCGAAGCCAGGGGCCCAGTTTGGGCCGGGTCATCGGGTCGGTGGCACCCGAGACTTCCCAGTCGTCGGCCCAGCCGATGATGTGCCCCCCGACAGACTCGGCGACGGTCAGCACGTCCTCGCGCTGCCGTTCCGGAGACGACGTGGCGAGCTTCATCCGCGACAGCCGTCGCACGCCGAGCAGGCACTTCCCGCATCCGTCGTAGGGGCGTTCGATCATGTTCAGGTCCGTACCGCGCAAGACTTCTCCGTTCCGAGCACGCAAGGTACGGAGAATCGGCGGCCACACCCAGGACGATCTTGCTCAGCCCAGGAAGCTCAGTCGAACCTGACGGTTGACATTGTCTTTATTGGTGTCCACCAGGCACACCGACTGCCAGGTTCCCAGTTCCAGGCGGCCGTCGATCACCGGCAGGGTCGCGTGCGGGGGTACAAAGGCGGGCAGGACGTGGTCGCGGCCGTGGCCCGGGCTGCCGTGGCGGTGCTGCCAGCGGTCGTCGGCCGGGAGCAGGGTGTGCAGTGCGGCGAGCAGGTCGTCGTCGCTGCCGGCGCCGGTCTCGATGATCGCGATCCCGGCGGTGGCGTGCGGCACGAAGACGTTGAGGAGGCCGTCGCGGCCGGCCGCCGCCTCGCGCAGGAAGGACTCGCAGTCACCGGTGATGTCGGCGACCCGCTCCGCCGAGCCGGTGGCGAGGTTCAGGACGCGGGTGGTGAAGGCATCTGACATGGCACCATCCTGACACCGCGGGAAGATCCGCACCCTCGGCGCCGTTGGTAGAAGCGTGAACTACACGCGCGAGGTCGAGGTCGTCGTCATCGGGGCCGGTCAGGCGGGACTCGCCGCGGCCTATCACCTGCGGCGCACCGGCTTCGAGCCGGAACGCGACTTCGTGGTGCTGGACCACGCTCCCGGCCCCGGGGGCGCCTGGCAGTTCCGCTGGCCGTCACTGACGTACGGCAAGGTGCACGGCATGCACTCGCTGCCGGGCATGGAGCTGACCGGCGCGGATCCGGCGCGGCCGTCCGCCGAGGTGGTGGGCGGGTACTTCGCCGACTACGAGCGGACCTTCGACCTGCGGGTACGGCGGCCCGTCGACGTCCGTGCGGTGCGCGAGGGGACGGGCGGGCGGCTGCTCGTGGAGACCTCGGCCGGGTCCTGGTCCACGCGGGCCCTGATCAACGCGACCGGCACCTGGGACCGGCCCTTCTGGCCGCGCTACCCCGGGCAGGAGACCTTCCGGGGACGGCAGCTGCACACCGCGCACTACGCGGGCCCCGAGGAGTTCGCCGGGCAGCGCGTGGTCGTGGTGGGCGGGGGCGCCTCGGGGACGCAGCATCTGCTGGAGATCGCCCCGTACGCCGCTTCCACCACCTGGGTGACCAGGCGGCCCCCGGTCTTCCGCGAGGGGCCCTTCGACGAGGACGCGGGCCGGGCGGCGGTGGCGCTCGTGGAGGAACGGGTGCGGCAGGGGCTGCCGCCGAAGAGCGTGGTGTCGGTGACGGGGCTGCCGCTGAACGACGCGATCCGGGCCGGGCTGGAGTCGGGTGTGCTGGACCGGCAGCCCATGTTCGACCGGATCACGCCCGAGGGGATCGAGTGGGGCGACGGGCGGCGCGTGGCCGTGGACGTCATCCTGTGGGCGACCGGGTTCCGGCCCGCCATCGATCATCTGCGGCCGCTGCGGCTGCGGGAGGCGGGCGGCGGCATCCGGGTCGAGGGGACGCGCGCGGTCGCCGATCCGCGGGTCCACCTCGTCGGCTACGGGCCGTCGGCCAGCACCATCGGCGCCAACCGGGCGGGACGCTCGGCCGTGCGGGACATCAGGCGACTGCTGGCCGAGGAGGCGCCGGTGGCCGCGTGACGCCCCGCCCGGTCACCCGGCCCCTGCCGCCTTCGAGGCGCTCTCCCGGGCGCGGTTGAACTCGGCGACGCTGCGCTGGTGTTCGGCGTAGTCGGCGGTGAAGCGGGTGTCGCCCGGCTTGACCGTGACGAAGTACAGCCAGTCCCCGGGGGTCGGATTGATCGCGGCGGTCATCGCGACGTCGCCCGGGTTGGCGATGGGCGTGGGCGGCAGGCCCATGCGCTGGTACGAGTTGTAGGGGCTGTCGATCCGGGTGTCCTTGGTGGTGGTGTCCAGCGTGGAACGGCCCAGGGCGTAGTTGATGGTGGAGTCCATCTGGAGCGGCATCCCGCGTTCCAGCCGGTTGAAGACCACCCGGGCCACCTTGCCCATGTCCTCCTTGGCGGCGGCCTCCGCCTGCACGATGCTGGCGATGGTGACGGCCTGATAGACGTTCAGCGCGTTGCGCTGGGCGCCCGCGGCGACCGGCGCGCCGGTGAACTTCTCGTTCGCCGCGTCGACCATGGCCTCCAGCAGCTTCTCCGGCGTCGGGGACTCACCGAGCGGATAGGTGGCCGGGAAGAGATAGCCCTCGGGATTTCCCTCGGCGTCGTTCGGCAGCTTGAGATCGGCCTTGGCCAGGGACTTCTTGGTGGTGCCCGCGGGCAGCTCGAGCGTCTTGTCGACGGCCGCGTAGACCTGCGTGGCCCGCCAGCCCTCGGGGATCACGAGGGAGGTGGGGCGGGACTCGCCCTCCTCGTCCGTAGTCAGCAGTGGCACCGCCACGGCGGTGGCGGCCACGACGGCGCCGGCCGCGATCAGGGCGACACGGCCCCGGCGCGTCAGCCGAATCGTCCTCCTCGGGCTCCTCGGGCTCCTCGGTCTCCTGGTGCTGCTGGCGCTCCTCGCGCGCCTCGCGCTTCGTCGCGGAGTGTTCGTCTGCATGCGGGCACGGTAACCCTGATTTGCGTACAAACCCGGCATATCGTCATCTTGTCGGCTCCAGTCGGGCGTCTCTGCGGACCAGGGCCGCGTAGCGTCCGTCCCGCTCCAGGAGTTCCTCGTGCGTGCCCTGTTCGGCCAAGCGCCCGGAGTCGAGGACGACGATGCGGTCGGCGTCCCGGACGGTGGACAGGCGGTGGGCGATGGTGACCGTGGTGCGGTTGGCGGAGAGCGCGTCGATGGCGTCCTGCACGGCGGCCTCGGTACGGGTGTCCAGCGCGCTGGTCGCCTCGTCGAGGACCAGAACGGGCGGGTCGCGCAGGATGGTGCGGGCGATGGCCAGGCGCTGCTTCTCCCCGCCGGAGAAGCGGTGGCCGCGCTCGCCGACCACCGTGTCGTAGCCGTCGGGCAGGGCGGCGATGTGGTCGTGGATCTGGGCCGCCCGCGCGGCCGCCTCCATTTCGGCGTCGGTGGCGTCCGGCTTGGCGAAGCGCAGGTTCTCGGCGACCGAGGCGTGGAAGAGGTACGTCTCCTGCGAGACCACGCCGATTCCCCGGGCGAGGGTGTCGAAGTCCAGGTCGCGCACGTCGACCCCGTCGAGCGTGACCCGGCCGTCCGTCGCGTCGTACAGGCGCGGCACCAGGTGGCCGAGGGTGGACTTGCCGGCGCCGGTCGGGCCGACGACCGCGAGGCTGCTGCCCGCAGGGACGGTGATGTCAATGCCGTCGAGGACTGCGGAGCCCTTGCCGTCGTAGCGGAACCCGACGTCCTCGAAGCGGACCTCGCCCTTGATGTGGTCGAGGTGGACCGGCTCGTCGCGTTCGGTGATGTCGATCGGCAGGTCGAGGTACTCGAAGATGCGCTGGAAGAGCGCGAGCGAGGCCTGGATCTGGACACCGGTCGACAGCAGGCTCACGGCCGGACGGAACAGGCCCTGCTGGAGCGAGACGAAGGCGACGATCGTGCCGAGGGAGACCTCCGGCCCGCCCAACTGGAGGGCGATGCCGGCGGTCCAGTAGATGACGGCCGGCATGGCGGCCATGACGATCGTGATGACGGCCATCCGCCAGCGGCCCGCCATGTTCGACCGCACTTCGAGGTCGACCAGCCCCTCGGACTCGTCCGCGAAGGCGCGGGTGAGCGAGTCCGAGCGGCCCATGGTGCGGCCGAGCAGGATGCCGCTGACGGAGAGCGACTCGGTGACCGTGGCGGCCATCGCGGCCATCTGCTTCTGGCGCCGGGTGGTGATCTTCCGGCGCTCCTTGCCGACGCGGCGGCTGATCCACACGAACACCGGGAGCAGGAGCAGCGAGACGACGGTGAGGCGCCAGTCGAGGACGACCATGGCGGCGACGGTGGCGACCACGCTGGTGAGGTTGGAGACCAGGGAGGTCGCCGTGGAGGTGACGGTCGCCTGCATGCCGCCGATGTCGTTGGCGATGCGGGACTGGACCTCGCCCGTGCGGGTGCGGGTGAAGAAGGCGAGGGACATCTGCTGGAGCCGGCCGTAGACGGTGGTGCGCAGGTCGTGCATGACGCGCTGGCCCACGGTCGTGGAGATCAGCGTCTGCAGTACGCCGAAGACGCTGGTGAGGACGGCGCCGAGGATCATGCCGAGGGCGAGCAGGCTCAGCAGGCCGGTGCGCCCCTCGGGGATCGCGACATCCAGGATCTCCTTCAGGAGGAAGGGCGTGGCGACCGAGACGAGCGAGGCGGCGCCGACCAGCAGTCCGACGACCGCGAGACGGCCCCGGTAGGGGCGGAACAGCTTCAGGATGCGTCGCACCTGCCGAGGCTGTTCCTCGGCGTCGGCGGGTGCGGTCCAGGCGGACGCGCGGTCGGGTTGCATGGGCTCCTACGGGGGTGTCGGCAGTGGAGGGCCGGCGGATCCCTCGGATCGCCGGCGTTGCGGAGCATAGGGCATTGTTACCTATACTCACAATGAATATCGTCCTGATATTGTTCCCGCATGACCGCCCCCGATCCCGACGGCCTGCTCGCCGAGCAGTTGCTGCGGCTCACCCGCCGGGTGCACCGCATCCAGAAGCGCCACCTGGAGCACCGTGCCCTCGGCATCACGCCGGCCCAGTCCCGACTGCTGCGCACCCTGGCGCACTACGGCTCGCCGCCGCGCATGGCCGACCTGGCCGAGCGCCTTGAGGTGGTGCCCCGGGCCGTGACGACGCTGGTCGACGGGCTGGAGGCGGCCGGGAAGGTGCGCCGTGCCCCGGATCCGGCCAATCGCCGGGTCATCCGGATCGAGCTCACCGACGAGGGACGCACGGCCCTGAGCGAACTGCGCGGCGCCCGCCGCTCGGCCGCGGAGGAGATCCTCGCGCCGCTGTCGGACGAGCAACGCGCGGTGCTCGGCGGTCTGCTGGACACACTGGTCGACGGCCCCGGCTGCGGACCGGACCGGGGCGCCGCCCGGAGCTGAGGCGTTCCCGGGCCCTGTCAGGCCTTCAGGCGAGCCTTGTCCCCCATCACCACCACGGGACGTGCGTCCGGATCCAGCGTGCGCAGCAGGTACTCCATCGCCGGCTTGGGCAGGCTGACACAGGCCGACGTGCCGCTCCCGTGGTCCATGTGCAGCCAGATCCCGCCGCCCTTGGACGCGCCCTGGGGACGGGTCGGATCGTTCGGCGAGGTGCCCTTGACGCGGTTGTAGTCGATGGCGATGACGTAGTCGAAGTCGTGCCAGTACGGCTTCGCCCACCACCGCGGCGCCGCGAAGGACGCGGAACGGGTGTACGGCAGCCCGGTACCCGGGGCGGGATCCGGGTCGGGGAGCACTCCGCCGGCGTCGCTCAGGGTGAAGACGCCTACGGGGCTGCGCTTGTCGTTCTCGCGGTGGTCGGTCGTCCACCCCTTCGTGCCGTTGTGCGCGGCCCAACTGCGGGCGCGGTGCCAGGCGGAGCCCTGCTTCGTGTAGAGCACCACGGTGGCGTCGGCCGAGTCCGGGCCGTCGCCGTACACCGCCACGACCTGCCGGGAACCGGCCGGCACCAGCCGCTGGTACCGGTCGCCGACGCCGGGGAGCCGCGTCGGGTCGGCCGTGGCACTCGCGTGCCCGGCCCCGTCGGCCGGTCCGCTCCCCCGGGCGTCCGCGCCGCCCCCGGAGGGGCCGCCGCAGCCGGCCAGCGCCGCCGCCGTCAGGGATCCCATTGCCGCCATCGCGACCGCCGTACGCCGTGCGCCACCACTTCCCATCGGTCCATGGTCGCACTCGCGTCCACAACCCCGTCCCCAACGCCCGGCGCGAGTACGGCGGAAGCAGCCTGATCCGTGCCCCACCGCGGAAAACCGCTTGATTTTGGGCATGCCGCGACGCGAACCTTTCACGGTTTGCAGCCTCTCGATGCCGTGTGGCAACGGCACCCCCTGACACGAGCCACTGGGACGTCATGCAGATCCAAGACCTTCCGTATCCCGACCCGGGCGTGCCGGACGCACGCTCGGGCTCCCGCTTCCTGTGGTGGCTGTTCCGCAACCAGCTGGGCGGCCAACTCAGGTCACTGGCCTGGGGCCTGCTGCACTTCGCCTCCGTCTCCGCCCTGCCCTTCTGCGTCGGGCTCGCCATCCAGGCCGTCGTCGACCGGTCCGGCACCCGGCTCGCCCTCGCGGGCGGCCTCATGGCACTGTGCTGTGCCGGCAACGCGCTCGGCGACACCTTCCTGCACCGCGCCGCCGTCACCAACTGGATCACCTCAGCGGCCAGAGTCCAGCAACTGCTCGCCCGCAAGGCCGCACTGCTCGGTTCGGCACTGACCCGGCGCGTCGCGGCCGGCGAGGTCGTAGCCGTGTCCACCGGCGATGTCGAGAAGATCGGCTGGTTCGTGGAGGCCGTCTCCCGCTTCACCGCGGCCGCGCTCACCATCGTGCTGGTCTGCGTGGCGCTGGTCGTCTACCAGCCGGCGCTCGGCGTCGTCGTGATCGTGGGCCTGCCGGTGCTGGCCCTCGCGGTACTGCCCCTCCTGCCCCGGGCCACTCAGCGGGCCGACGTCCAGCGCGAGAAGGCCGGCCGGGCCACCGAACTCGCCTCCGACACCGTTGCCGGCCTGCGTGTGCTGCGCGGCATCGGCGGCGAGGCACTCTTCCTCGACCGCTACCGGAGCGCCTCCCAGGAGGTGCGCCACGCGGCCGTGCGCAGCGCACGCATGTGGTCCCTGATCTCCGCGATCCAGGTGCTGCTGCCGGGCCTGCTGCTGATCGCGGTGGTCTGGCACGGCGTCCACCTGGCCCGCGAGGGCCGCATCGGCATCGGCGAACTCGTCACCGTCTACAGCTCCGTCATGCTCCTCACCTACCCGCTGCGGCACTTCGAGGAGATCGCCATGGCGTACTCCTTCTCCAAGCCCTCGGCCAGGCGGGCCGCCCGGGTGCTGGCGCTGGAACGGGTCACGGACACCGCGGGCACGCGCACCGCCGAGATCCCGACCGGCGATCTGTACGACCCGGCCACCGGTCTCCTCGCCCCGTCGGGAAGGTTCACCGCCGTGGTGTGCGGCGACCCGGACACGGCCGGACGCCTGGCGGAACGACTCGGCGGACACCCCTCGGAGGAGGGCACATCGGCCCTGCTGGGCGGGGTGCCGCTCGACGAGCTGCCCCTCGGATCCGCGCGCACGGCCGTGCTGGTGCAGGACAAGGACCCGGTGCTGCTCTCCGGCACCCTCCGCGAACTGCTCGACGTACCCGCCTCCGGCGCGGTGAGCGCGGGGGACGCGCTGGCCGCCGCCCAGTGCGGCGACGTGCTGGCCGCGCTCGCGCAGGGCTCGCTCGATGTGGAGGACCCCCTGGACGCTCGCATCACCGAGCGGGGCCGCTCGCTGTCGGGCGGCCAGCGCCAGCGGCTCGCACTGGCCCGGTCCCTGATCACGGACCCGGAGGCGCTCGTCCTGGACGAACCGACCTCCGCCGTCGACTCGCACACCGAGGCGCGGATCGCGGAGGGCGTACGAGAGCTGCGCGCGGGGCGCACCACGGTGGTGTTCACCTCGTCGCCACTGCTGCTGGACCGCGCGGACCGGACCGTGTTCCTGCACGAGGGCGAGGTCGCCGCGACCGGCACGCACCGGGACCTGCTGCACACCGAGCCGCGGTACCGGGCGGTGGTGACCCGCGAGACCGACGAGGAGACCACGGCCCGCACGGACGTGCCTCCGGTCGGCGGGCGCACGGCCGGCGGCCGCCCGGCGAAGACCCCGGACGACGACGTCCTGGGCGAGGACGACGTACTGCGCCGGGACGGCGACGTACTGCACCGACTGGAAGAGATCGAGGAGACGGCATGATCGGCGTCGCACCACCGTCGTACGACCCGGCGGCCCCCACGACGGCGAACACCCTCCCCGTCGGCGCGCCCGCGACCGTCCGCGCCTACACGGGCGAACTGCTGCGCCGGCACCGCCGGGCGTTCCTGCTCCTCGTCACCGTCAACACCGTCGCCGTGATCGCCTCGATGGCGGGCCCCTACCTGCTGGGCGGGCTCGTGGAACGGGTGTCGGACGGCGCCCGCGAGCTGCATCTCGGCCTCACGGCCACGTTCTTCGTGCTCGCGCTCGCCGTGCAGGCGCTGTTCGTGCGCGAGGTGCGGCTGCGCGGGGCCATGCTCGGCGAACGGATGCTGGCCGATCTGCGCGAGGACTTCCTCGTGCGGTCGGTCGGCCTGCCGCCCGGCGTGCTGGAACGGGCCGGTACCGGGGATCTGCTCTCCCGGATCACCACGGACATCGACCGGCTCGCCAACGCCATGCGCGAGGCGGTGCCCCAGCTGGCGATCGGCGCCGTGTGGGTGGTGCTGCTGCTCGGCGGACTGGTGGTCACCGCTCCGCCGCTGGCACCGGTGGTGCTGATCGCGGTGCCGCTTCTGGTGATCGGCTGCCGCTGGTACTTCCGGCGGGCGCCCTCCGCCTACCGGTCCGAGGCCGCCGGGTACGCCGCGGTGGCCGCCGCGCTCGCCGAGACGGTGGACGCCGGACGCACCGTCGAGTCGCACCGTCTGGACGCCCGGCGCATCGAGCTGTCGGAGCAGCGGATCAGGGAGTGGACGGCCTGGGAGCGCTACACGCTCTGGCTGCGGTCGGTGCTCTTCCCGGTCATCAACGTCACCCATGTGACCGTGCTCGCCTCCGTCCTGCTGATCGGCGGTGTGTTCGTGCTGCAGGGCTGGATCGGGGTCGGTCAGATGACCACGGCCGCCCTGATCGCGCAGATGCTGGTCGACCCGGTCGGCCTCATCCTGCGCTGGTACGACGAGCTCCAGGTGGCCCAGGTCTCCCTGGCCCGGCTGGTGGGCGTGCGGGACATCGAGCCGGACGCCGGTGACGGCGCCCTGTCCCCCGAGGGACGGGACGTGCACGCCGACCGCGTGCACTTCGGCTACGTCGAGGGCGTGGACGTCCTGCGCAAGGTGTCGCTGGAGGTCGCCCCCGGTACACGGCTCGCCCTGGTCGGGCCCTCGGGCGCCGGCAAGTCCACACTGGGCAGGCTGCTCGCCGGCATCTACGGTCCGCGTGACGGCCGGATCACCCTGGGTGGCGCCGAGCTGTCCCGGATGTCCGCGGAGCGGGTCCGCTCCCACGTCGCCCTTGTCAACCAGGAGCACCACGTCTTCGTGGGCTCCCTGCGCGACAACCTCCGGCTGGCCAGGACCGGTGCCACCGACGCCGAGCTGTGGGCGGCGCTGGGCGCGGTCGACGCGGACGACTGGTCCCGCGCACTCGACGACGGCCTGGACACCGAGGTCGGCTCGGGCGGCTTCGCTCTCACTCCCGCGCAGGCCCAGCAGATCGCCCTGGCCCGGCTGGTGCTGGCCGACCCGCACACCCTGGTGCTGGACGAGGCGACGTCGCTGCTCGACCCGCGGGCCGCACGTCATCTCGAACGGTCCCTGGCCCGGGTCCTGGACGGTCGCACGGTGATCGCGATCGCCCACCGGCTGCACACCGCACACGACGCGGACGTCATCGCCGTGGTCGAGAACGGCAGGATCAGCGAGCTTGGCAGCCACGACGAGCTGGTAGCGGCGGACGGGGCCTACGCGGCACTGTGGCGGTCCTGGCACGGGTGAGCCCGGGGCGCCCTCCGGGGGTGGGGGCGGAATTCGGGATCGGGTTCGGGTGCGGTCGGGCACGGACATCGCTCCGGCCCGGTCGGCCCCTGCCGGTGCCGGACGGCAGCCCATCGGTGCCGGACGCCAGTCCATCGGCCCTGGACCGCAGCTCACCCGTGCCGGACCACGCGGCCGCGGGCCGGCCCGGAGCGAGGGTGGCGGACGGGGCGGCGATGTGACGAGGAACGGGGGGGACAGGGAGGGCGGGCACCCTGGCGGGGCCCGTGCCGTTGCGCGGTCCCGAACCGGAGTGGAAGGCTGGGGGTAGGCACCGGCTCGAGGTGAGCCCGGGGACCGTGCGGTTCCGCGACGGGCGAGGCTTGTGCCCCGTGCAGCGGCGGCCCGCCGCGGTGCGCGGCGAGAAGGGGCCGGTCCCCACCCCCTGGAGGTACCCGTGAACAGCGCCGACGGATGGGGAGACGACGTCTACCAGCCGGACGGATCCGAGCAGCGGGAGGACACCGGGCTGCTCGACAGCGAGGACACGCTCGAGAACGACGGTGTGGGCGATCCCCTCGATCGCGGCTGGTCCCCGCCGGAGCGCCCCTGGGCGGTGGAGCACACCGGCGTGACGGCAGCCGAACGTCACGAGGGCGAGACCCTCGACCAGCGGCTCGCCGAGGAGCGGCCCGACGTGCTCGCACCCGAGGGCGACGGGCTGGGGGACGCCGACGGCACCGACGGAGAACTGCTGGACGGCGAGGTGGGCGCCGACCGTTCCGGCCGGCTCGTGGCACCTGACGAGGGGGCGCACGAGGACGAGGAGCCGGCGCTGGTGGCCCTGGACGTGGGCATCGACGGCGCGGCCGCCTCCGCCGAGGAGGCCGCGATGCACGTCGTCGACGAGGACTCGCTGCCCGGCTGACACCACCCGGGGCGGCACATCCGCGTCGTCCGCTCCATGATCCGCGCGGTACGAGGAGCAGCCATGCAGCAGGACAAGCACCCCGAGTACCGGCCCGTGGTCTTCCGCGACCGCAGTGCCGGATACGCCTTCCTCACCCGGTCCACCGCGACCAGCGACCAGACCATCGCGTGGGACGACGGCGAGACCTACCCGGTGGTGGAGGTGGAGATCTCCTCGGAGAGCCACCCCTTCTACACGGGCAAGGCGCGAACGGTGGACTCGGAGGGGCGGGTGGCCCGCTTCGAGCGGCGTTACGGCGACGAGGGGCCAGGCGCCGGGGCCTCCGGCTGAGGTGACAGGGCCCGCTTGCCTCAGATGAAGTTGAGGGCCGACGCGCAGCCCACTCCCCCGAGCAGCATGAACGCCGGCATGAGCACCTTCAGCTCCACCCAGCTCCCCGCCCGGAATCGCATGGGCTTCGGCGGCCCGATCGGGTACCAGCGCTTCCGGCCCACCGGTATCGGCCAGAGTATGGGGCAGCCCGAGACGGTCAGCGCGTCCCCGATGTCGTGCACCAGCGCGCCGAGGACGACCGGCAGCCCCAGCCACAGGTACTCCTGGCCAGGCGCGGTGAACAGCCAGTCCGCGCCACCGTCCGGCTTGTCCAGTATCCCGGCGATGATCCACGCGCTCGTCCCGGCCAGCAGCCAGACCAGCACGTCGCTGCTGGATCCCCGGGTGGCCCGCCACAGCAGACCCTCGATGGCCAGCACCATGTGCACGAAGAGGATCGCCAGGACCGCCCAGCGGCCACCCGTGATGGCCAGCACCGACGTGCCCGCGCCGATCAGGACGGCCCACAGCCAGGTGTGCGTGAGCGTGCGGTGACCGCCCGAGCGACGCGGATCGGCCGGCTTCTTCGTGGCCTTGTAGACGGCATACGACAACTTGTCCACGATCTCGCACAGCCCCCGGGAGAGCGGCCCGAAGGCCCGGGAGATGGTGGCCGCCTTGTGGTCGAGGTCCGGGGCCAGCGCCGCGCCCGCACAGATCAGGGCCCCGGCGAGCAGCACCGGCCAGGGCATCGGGTGTCCCGCGGCGGCGGCCGCCGCCCCGACGCCGAGCCATGCCGCGGCTCCCGAGAGTGAGTGTGCTGGTCCCATCATCGCCGTTGCCCGCCCCATTCCTCGTGTGCCGCTGTGCAGTTGTCCGGGTCCACTGATGCCTCGTCGGCGACCCAGCGTAGCGTTCGTGATCTTCATGCGGACAGCCGATTCCCCCATCGCGACGCGGGGCAGGCAAGATGGGGGCGTGACCCTCATCGATCAGCTGCCGCGGACCGCCGACCCCGATGCCCTGTACGAAGCCTTCGAGGCGTGGGCCCAGGAGCGCGGTCTCACGCTCTACCCCCATCAGGAGGAGGCGCTGATCGAGGTGGTCTCCGGGGCGAACGTGATCGTCTCGACGCCCACCGGCTCCGGCAAGAGCATGATCGCGGCGGGCGCCCACTTCGCGGCGCTGGCGCGGGACGAGGTCACCTTCTACACGGCTCCGATCAAGGCGCTGGTGTCGGAGAAGTTCTTCGAGCTGTGCAAGATCTTCGGTACCGAGAACGTCGGCATGCTGACCGGCGACGCGTCCGTGAACGCGGACGCGCCCGTCATCTGCTGCACCGCCGAGGTCCTGGCGTCGATCGCGCTGCGTGACGGGAAGCACGCGGACATCGGCCAGGTCGTCATGGACGAGTTCCACTTCTACGCGGAGCCGGACCGCGGCTGGGCCTGGCAGATTCCGCTGCTGGAACTGGAGCAGGCCCAGTTCGTCCTGATGTCGGCGACCCTCGGCGACGTCTCCTTCTTCGAGAAGGACCTGGCCCGCCGCACCGGCCGGCCCACCGCGGTGGTCCGCTCGGCCACCCGCCCGGTGCCGCTCTCCTACGAGTACCGCTACACCCCGCTGACCGAGACGCTCACCGATCTGCTGGCCGCCCGGCAGGCGCCCGTCTACATCGTGCACTTCACGCAGGCGCAGGCCGTGGAGCGGGCGCAGGCGCTGATGAGCATCAACATGTGCACGCGTGAGGAGAAGGAACGGATCGCCGACCTGATCGGCAACTTCCGCTTCACCACGAAGTTCGGCCGCAATCTCTCCCGCTACGTCCGGCACGGCATCGGCGTCCACCACGCCGGCATGCTGCCCAAGTACCGGCGGCTGGTGGAGAAGCTCGCGCAGGCCGGCCTGCTGAAGGTGATCTGCGGGACGGACACCCTGGGCGTGGGCGTCAACGTCCCCATCCGGACGGTGCTGTTCACGGCGCTGACCAAGTACGACGGCACCCGGGTGCGCACGCTGCGGGCCCGGGAGTTCCACCAGATCGCGGGCCGGGCGGGCCGTGCCGGGTTCGACACGGAGGGTTTCGTCGTCGCCCAGGCGCCGGAGCACGTCGTCGAGAACGAGAAGGCGCTCGCCAAGGCCGGTGAGGACCCGAAGAAGCGGCGGAAGGTCGTCCGCAAAAAGGCTCCCGAGGGCTTCGTGGCCTGGTCGGAGAGCACGTTCGACAAGCTCATCGGCTCCGATCCGGAGCCGCTGATGTCCCGGTTCCGGGTCACGCACACCATGCTGCTGTCGGTGATCGCCCGCCCGGGAGACGCCTTCGCCGCGATGCGGCACCTGCTGGAGGACAACCACGAGCCGCGCAAGCAGCAGCTGAGGCACATCCGGCGGGCCATCGCCATCTACCGCTCGCTGCTGGACGGCGGCATCGTCGAGAAGCTCGACCGGCCGGACGCGGAGGGGCGCGACGTGCGCCTCACGGTGGACCTGCAGCAGGACTTCGCGCTGAACCAGCCGCTGTCCACGTTCGCCCTGGCGGCCTTCGAGCTGCTGGACCCGGAATCGCCGTCGTACGCGCTGGACATGGTGTCCGTCGTGGAGTCCACGTTGGACGACCCGCGGCAGATCCTCGCCGCCCAGCAGAACAAGGCGCGCGGTGAGGCCGTGGCCGCGATGAAGGCCGACGGTGTCGAGTACGAGGAGCGCATGGAGCGCCTCCAGGACATCACGTACCCGAAGCCGCTGGAGGAGCTGCTCTTCCACGCCTACGACACGTACCGCAGGAGCCACCCCTGGGTCGGTGACCATCCGCTGTCGCCCAAGTCGGTCATCCGTGACATGTACGAGCGGGCGCTGACGTTCACGGAGCTGGTCTCCCACTACGAACTGGCCCGCACCGAGGGCATCGTGCTGCGCTACCTGGCGAGCGCCTACAAGGCCCTCGACCACACCGTCCCGGACGACCTGAAGTCCGAGGACCTGCAGGACCTCATCGAGTGGCTCGGCGAGATGGTGCGCCAGGTCGACTCCAGCCTGCTGGACGAGTGGGAACAACTCGCCAACCCGGAGGAGATGACCGCCGAGGAGGCGCAGGAGAAGGCCGATCAGGTGCGGCCGGTCACCGCCAATGCGCGGGCCTTCCGGGTGCTGGTCCGCAATGCCATGTTCCGCCGGGTCGAACTCGCCGCCCTCGACCATGTCGACGAGCTGGGCGAGATGGACGCCGAGGCGGGCTGGGACGCGGACGCGTGGGGCGAGGCGATGGACAAGTACTGGGACGAGTACGACGACCTCGGCACCGGTCCCGACGCCCGCGGCCCCAAGCTGCTGGTGATCGAGGAGGAGCCGCAGAACGGTCTGTGGCGCGTGCGGCAGATCTTCGACGACCCGAACGACGACCACGACTGGGGCATCAGCGCTCAGGTCGACCTCACGGCCTCCGACGCGGAGGGCCGGGCTGTCGTCAGCGTCACCGATGTCGGCCAGCTGTGAGCACAGGAGAAACCCACCGATGACGAATCCGGCCGAGAGCCTCGTCGCCCTGCTCGACCTGGAGCAGATCGAGGTCAACATCTTCCGTGGCCGCAGCCCCGAGGAGTCGCTGCAGCGGGTCTTCGGCGGACAGGTGGCCGGCCAGGCGCTGGTCGCGGCCGGCCGCACCACGGACGGCGACCGCCCGGTGCACTCGCTGCACGCGTACTTCCTGCGTCCTGGACGTCCGGGCGTGCCGATCGTGTACCAGGTCGAACGGGACAGGGACGGACGGTCCTTCACGACCCGTCGGGTCACCGCCGTACAGCAGGGCCGCACGATCTTCACGCTCACCGCCTCCTTTCACAAGCCTGAACAGGGGAGTTTCGAGCACCAGCTGCCACCGGCCCGCGAGGTCCCGCACCCGGAGTCGCTGCCGACGGTGGCCGACGAGGTGCGGGAGCACCTGGGCGCGCTGCCCGAGCAGTTGGAGCGGATGGCCCGCCGTCAGCCCTTCGACATCCGCTACGTCGACCGCCTGCGCTGGAGCGCCGAGGAGGTCAAGGGCGCCGAGCCGCGCAGTGCGGTGTGGATGCGGGCGGTCGGGCCGCTCGGCGACGACCCGCTCGTGCACACCTGCGCACTGACCTACGCCAGCGACATGACCCTGCTGGACGCCGTACGCATCCCGGTGGAACCGCTGTGGGGTCCCAGGGGCTTCGACATGGCGTCGCTGGACCACGCCATGTGGTTCCACCGGCCGTTCCGCGCGGACGAGTGGTTCCTGTACGACCAGGAGTCCCCGATCGCGACCGGCGGCCGGGGCCTGGCGCGCGGGCGGATCTACGACACCGAGGGACGCATGCTGGTGTCCGTCGTCCAGGAGGGGCTCTTCCGGGCCCTCTAGGTCATCGGGCGGGCCATGGGGTCACGCGTCTCTGCGCCACAGCCTGCCGAGGAGACCACGCAGCCGCCCGGGCTCCTCAGTGTCGTCCGGCGTGGACTCCGGTCCCGGCGGGACCGGAGCGGCGCGCAGAGCCGGGCCGGGCGCGGGGCGCTGGTCGCGGGCGGCTGCCACCGCGTCCGCCAGGTCCGCGCGCAACCAGTCGATCTCGTCCGGGTCCGCCGCCGTCATGATCTCCTCGGCGAGCTGTGCGGCGGGGGAACCGGGCGAGCCGTTGGCCGGCCGCACGGGGTGGAACCGGCGCAGGTACGAGCGCTCGTAGGGATCCCTGACGACCCCGGCGACCTCGACCGCGTCGAGCAGCGACGCCACGGCCGCCGCCCGGGCCCAGGGGTCGTCGGCCTGGCGGAGCAGGAATCCCAGGTGCCGCCCCCTCCAGTTGCGGGGGCGCAGGTCCAGCCCCTCCACCAGCTGGCCCCGCAGCCCCTCGGGTGTGCGGCCCTTGAGCAGTGAGGCGTTGCGCTCGTCGGCGGCGAACTGCCGCAGTTCGTCGGCGAGGTACAGCCAGACGACGGCTCGATACCGGTTGACGTAGAACTTGACGGGGACCAGCAGCCCCAGCCGTGCGAGGCGGGTGAACCGGGCCTTGGTCACGTCCATGAGGGCCGCGCCCTCCGTGGTCCCCACGGTCCGGACGCCCGCCCTCAAGGTCTCGGGGAAACCGTCCGCCGCCCGGATCCGCTCGATCTCGTCGCGGGTGACGCGCCCGCCGCCTCCTCCGTCGTCGGGTACGGTGCGGATGCGGCCGAGGTGGACGGCGAGGTCGAACTCGCCGCGCTTGAGGCCCAGTACTCGTGCCGCGCGCCCCGGCGCGAGAGGGGCGTCGCGGGTACTGCCGGTCTGCTCGGTGGCCGCTGAGAATTCGCGCGTGACGGTGTTGCTGGACATGCTCGTCTCCCCCGTGGAGTGTTCGGCCGGCACCGTGCGTGCCCGCCTGACACGAAAAACCGTAGCCGCTGCGACGGCATCCGCGTCCGGCCTGTGGAAAACTCCGCCGCCCACCCCACGACGGCATTGAATATGCAGGTCAGAGGTCTGTGGGCGATATTCGTCCCGGCTGCCGTGCGTCGACGTCGAGGTGCTCGCCGACCCGGTTCACGAGCAGCGTCATCTCGTACGCGATCTGCCCGATGTCGACCTCGGCCCCGCTGAGCACGCACAGGCAGCTGCCCGAGCCCGCCGCCGTCACGAACAGCACGGCGTCGTCGAACTCGACCATCGTCTGCCGCACCTGACCGGCACCGAAGTGCCGACCCGAGCCCTTGGCCAGGCTGTGCAGCCCGGACGAGACGGCCGCGAGGTGTTCGGCGTCCTCGCGTCGCAGTCCCGTACTGGCTCCGGTCACCAGCCCGTCGTTGGACAGGACCAGCGCGTGCCGGACGTGCTCGACGCGCGCGGTCAGGTCGTCCAGCAGCCAGCCGAGTCCCTGGTTCTGCACCATTGATCCGAACTCCCCGTGTCGTCCCCGTATGCCTTGCCTCCCCCTGGCCGGGGGATCTGTCCGCCAGCCTTCCCCACGCCCGTGCTCCGGGCAAGGAGGATGGGGTGCATGGCACAGAAGATGACCGATGAGGAATGGCGGGCGTTCGTCTCGGACGGCACCCGCACCGGAAAGCTCTCGACCGTCCGGGCGGACGGCAGTCCGCATGTGGCGCCGATCTGGTTCCTGCTGGACGGGGACGACATCGTGTTCAACACCGGCAAGGACACGGTGAAGGGGCGCAATCTGGCCCGCGACGGACGGATCGCCCTGTGCGTGGACGACGACCGGCCGCCGTTCCACTTCGTGGTGCTGCAGGGACGTGCCCGGATCTCGGAAGACCTCGACGAACTCCGGCACTGGGCCGGCCGCATCGGGGCGCGGTACATGGGTGAGGAACGCGCCGAGGAGTTCGGGGCGCGCAACGGCGTCCCGGGCGAACTCCTCGTCCGTGTAGCCGTGGACAAGGTCCTCGCCCAGAAGTCCGTCGCGGACTGAGGCACGTCAGCGCACGGAGTCGAGCAGCCGGGCGGTGTGCATCCGCCCGGCGTACTCGACGAGCCGGATCAGGACCTCCTTGCCCGAGTCGCGGTCCCGGGCGTCGCACAGCACCACGGGCGTTCCGGAGTCCAGGTCGAGGGCGCGCAGTACGTCCTGGGCCTCGTGTCGGCGTGCTCCGGTGAAGCAGTTGACCGCCACCACGAACGGGATGTGCCGGTGCTCGAAGTAGTCGACCGCCGGGAAGCAGTCCGCCAGCCGCCGGGTGTCCGCGAGGACGACGGCCCCGAGCGCGCCCTGCGACAACTCGTCCCAGAGGAACCAGAAGCGGTCCTGCCCCGGTGTGCCGAAGAGGTAGAGGGAGAGGCCGGACCGGATGGTGATGCGCCCGAAGTCCATCGCGACGGTGGTGGTGACCTTGCGGTCGATGCCGCCGGTGTCGTCCACCAACCGACCGGCCTCGCTGAGCAGTTCTTCCGTGCGCAGCGGCCTGATCTCGCTGACCGCGCCCACCAGGGTGGTCTTGCCCACGCCGAACCCTCCGGCGACAAGGATCTTCAGCGCCAGCGCGGCCGACTCGCCGTCCGTGGCGTCGGAGTGTGCGGTGTGCGCGGTGTGTCCGGCATGTTCGGCGTGTTCGGCGTGTTCGGCGTGTTCGGCGTGTTCGGCGTGTTCGGCGTGTTCGGCGTGTTCGGCGTGTTCGGCGTGTTCGGAGACCATTGATCACTTCTCTCGGTCCGGGTGGTCGTACGCGTGCGTGCCGGTCATGGTCTTCGGCCTTCTCTACAGTGCGCGCAGTCCGTCGATCACTTCGCGCAGAATCCGTTCGTCGGGCAACTGGGCGGGCGGCACCGGACGGCTGACGGTCACACAGCCCAGTTCCACCAGGTCCCCGAGGAGCACCCTGACGACGCCGACCGGGAGGTCGGCGTCCGCCGCGAGTTCGGCGACCGACTGGGTCTCGGTGCGGCACAGCTCGATCAGGGTCCGGTGTTCCGGTCCGAGCACGGTGGCGTCGCTGCCCGGCGCGCCCGGGACCCGCGTCACGAGGGCGATGAGGTCGAACCGCACGCCCGTGGGTCCGGGCCGGGTGCGTCCGCCGGTCATCGCGTAGGGGCGGACCAGGGGCCCCGCCTCGTTGTCGTACCACTGGCTGCCCGGCCGTTCCCGGCCGCCGTCCGTGCTCTCGTCGGTCATCCGTGCGGCCCTTCCGGGTCATCCGCCGAAGGGTGGCCGTGCGGCGGCGCGCGGCGCGGTGTGGAGGTGCTCGCCGACGCGTCTGACCAGCCGCGCCATCTCGTAGGCCACCAGGCCGATGTCGGCGCTCACGGCGGTGAGTACGGCCAGGCAGGAGCCGTCGCCCGCGGCGGCCACGAACAGGAAGCCGTCGTCCATCTCGACCATGGTCTGGCGCACGCCCCCGGCGCCGAAGTGCCGGCCCGCGCCCTTGGCCAGGCTGTGGAAACCGGAGGCGACCGCGGCCAGGTGTTCGGCGTCCTCCCGCCCGAGGCCGGCCGACGCGCCCACGGCGAGCCCGTCGTTCGACAGCACGACGGCATGCCGTACTTCGTGTACGCAGCCGACGAGGTCGTCCAGCAGCCAGTCGAGTTCGCGGGTCCGCCGGGCGGTCCCCGTGCCGGGGTCGTGGATCATGCGAGGTCTCCTTCGCTGCTGTGGCCGGCCTGCGGGGCCGGCTGCTCCGCGTGGCCGGGCCGGCGTCCACCGCCGCGCGTCCAGCCGTCGCGGTAGGCGGTCATGCGGTCCCGCACCACTTCGGGCGTGCGCTCTTCGTCTCCGCGCGCCTGGGGCGGCTGTGCGGGTTCTGCGGGGCGCCCGTCCCGCAGTTGGGGTGCGAGGCTGGCCTGGCGTACCCGCCGGGGCAGGTTGTCGGACTCCTCGGCCGGGTCCGGTGTGCCGACGCGGTCGCCATAGCCATCGCCGTCAGTGGAGTCGGCGGAGTCTTCGGGGACGTCAGGGGATCGGTGAAGTCGCAAGGCGGGGGCTCCTGGGGGCCGGTTCGGCGCCGCCGTCTCCACAGTCACCGGTGCGGCGGACGTCAGTGCCGGACGCCCGGACGGTGCGGGCACGGTCTCCCGGTGTGCGGCGGCGTGCGGCACGCGCGCGTACAGGCGATCCGCGGGTGGGGCCGCCTCGTGTGCCGCCCCTGGGGAGCGTTCCGCGGTTCCGCTGTGCAGGAGCACGGTGGGCAACAGGACGACGGCGGTGGTACCGCCGTAGGGCGAGGTCTTGAGGTGGACCTTGATGTCCTGCCGGGCGGCGAGCCGGCTGACGACGAACAGGCCGAGCCGATCGCTGTCGAACAGGTCGAGTGCCTCGGAGCGGGTGATGCGGTGGTTGGCCTCGGCGAGGGTGTCCTTGCCCATGCCGAGGCCGCGGTCCTCGACTTCGATCGCGTAGCCGTTGCCGACGGGTTCTCCGGTGACACGCACGCGCGTGTGGGGCGGGGAGAACTGCGCGGCGTTCTCGATGATCTCGGCCAAGAGGTGCGTGAGGTCAGCGACGGCCGCGCCGACGACGAACGCCTCGGGGAGCTGTCGTACCTCCACGCGTGCGTAGTCCTCCACTTCGGAGACGGCCGCACGGACCACGTCGGTGAGGGAGACCGGCATGCGCCAGGCCCGTCCGGGCGCCGCGCCGGAGAGGATGATCAGGCTCTCGGCGTGGCGCCGCATGCGGGTGGTGAGGTGGTCGAGGCGGAAGAGGTCGCTCAGTTCGTTCGGGTCGTCGGAGCGGCGTTCCATGCTGTCCAGGAGGCTCAGTTGGCGGTGGACGAGGACCTGGCTGCGGCGGGCGAGGTTCACGAAGACGCCGGAGATGCCACTGGCGAGTTCGGCGCGCTCCACCGCGGCCCGCAGCGCCGCCCGGTGCACGGTGCCCAGGGCTTCGGCGACCTGGCCGGCCTCGTCCTCGGCGGCCGGTTCGGGTGGCGCCTCGGACCGGATGTCGATCTCCTCCCCCGCGCGCAGTCTGCGCATGGCTTCCGGGAGCTTGTGCCGGGCGATCTCCAGGGCGCTGTTGCGCAGGCTCACCAGCTCGACCACCAGGCCACGGCCGATGCGGACGGAGATGACGAGCGACGCGACGACGGCGAGAAGTCCGAGGAGGACCGCGGCCCCGGCCGGGGTGAGCGCACCGCGGGTGAACGGATCGGCCCGGTCGGCCACTCCGCGCGCGGCGTCCTGCTCGATCGTCCGCATGCCGTCACGCACGCGCGCGTGGGCCCCGTCCCAGGCGGCGCGGGGTGCCGCCGCCTCGACCGGGCGGTCCTGCGCCGAGGGGTCCAGCAGGCCGTCCTCGGTCCGCCCCACGGTCGTGTAGGCGGCGTCGCGGGCGAGGTCCTGCCAGGCCGCGCGTTCGGAGCCGCGCAGGTCGGCGACGGCGGACTCGGTGAGACTCCGTCGCGTGTCGACGGCGCCGGTGAACAGCCGCAGCCGCTCGCCGTCGAGGCCGCCGGCGAGGCGGGCGGCGGCGAGCAGGGCGTTCTCCTGGGCCAGCGCCTCGCCCGCGCGGGCGAACTCGACCAGCACGCGCCCGTCGGAGCCCAGATCCGCGTCCTGGATTCCGCTCAGCGCGCCGCCCACCCGGAAGGCGGCCGAGATGGCCGTCGTGTACCGGCGGTAGGTCTCCTCCCAGTCGGTGCGGCGGTCCAGGACGGCGGTGCGCAGCGGTTCCAGCCGTTCGGCGCCGGTCACGAACGCGTCGAGCCGCCCTGCCACTCCGGCGGGCAGTTCCTCACCGTCGGCGACCGTGTGGCGGTCGCCGAGCCGCAGCTTCGCCACGGCGCGGTCGGTGCGCTCGGACAGTTCCCGGTAGTCGGCGTCCGGCACCGCCGACGGGTCGGTGGCGTGGCGCACGGCCGCGAGGCGCTCGGCCTGCAGGGCGGCCACGGCCGCGCCGACGGGGGCCCGGACGCCGGCGTCCACGCGCTGCACCTGCCGCAGCCGGGAGATGTCCTGAGCGGTGGTGACGGTGGCGTACCCCCACAGGGCCAGCAGGGAGACGACGGGCACCATCAGCAGGCAGACGATCCTGGCGCGCACGGTGCGGGGCTGGACGCGCCCGCGCCACTCGCGCGTGGCGGCCGTTTCGGGTGCCTCACCCGTGGGCTCCGCCGGGCCCTCGTCGGCGGGTGGTCCGGCGTGCGCGCGACGTCCGCGCGCGGGTCGCCGGGACGGCGTGTCGGCGCCGTTTGCGGGGGTCGTACGGGGTGTACGCATGGCCTCCTCGCTCGGGACGGGGGTCGGGACGTGGTCGCCGGGCCGTTGGCGCGGGTCCGCCGTCACCGGGCGGTGCTGCCGACGGGGCGGCGGGCCGCGGCGGACGCGTCGCGTTCCCCCGCCGTCGGTGACAGCGCGACGAAGGCCGAGGTCAGAAAGAGGTAGGACCCGAGGCCGACGGCGAGGGGGAAGATGAACTGCATCGCCGTGGCCCCGGGGAGCGTCTCGCCCGAGGGGGTGACCCGCAGGCTCACCGCGAACATGCCGGTGTAGTGCATGCTGCTCACCGCCGCCCCCATGATCAGTGAGGCAACGGTGACCGCGAGGGGCGACCTGATGTTGAGCGCGGCCCAGAGTGCCGCGGTGGCCGCGGCGACGGCGATGAGGACGGAGAGTGCGACGCGTACCGGGTCGTAGCTCACGGCTCCGTGCAGGCGCACGGCCGCCATGCCCAGATAGTGCATGCTCGCAACGCCGATCCCCGTGGTGAGTCCGCCGAGCAGGAGTGCCCGCGCGCGGTCGCGGCCGTAGCCGACCGCGAAGACGCCGGCGCAGACGACGAGCATCGCGACGAGCAGACTGGCGAGGGTGAGCGGCACGTCGTAGCGGATGTCGGTGCCGCTGACCCGGAAGCCGAGCATGGCGACGAAGTGCATCGTCCAGATGCCCGTGCCGATGGCCGAGGCCGCGGTCAGCAGCCAGTTGCGGCGCGAGCGCCCGGTGGTGGCGAGGGCGCGCACGGTGCAGCGCAGTCCGAGGGCCGCGCCGGTGCAGGCCATCGCGTACGACAGCACCGGGGTCAGCCAGCCGAGGGCGGCGTGGTCCAGGTGTCCCATGACCCCGGGACGCTAGTACCGGGAAGGGCGCACAACGGGGGCGCGTTTCGAAAGGTGTTGCTATCTGACACAGAGAAGCGATGGAACGATCGCGTCACGCTCGAACGTGTGCGCCTCGGCATCCCCCGCGCGTTTGGGGAATCATGCGGACCATGAGCGACGACCACACGCACGTCCAGGAGTTCTTCGGCGCCCGCGCGGCCGACTGGGACAGCCGGTTCCCCGACGACGGGCCCGCCTACGCGGCCGCGGTGGCCGAGCTGGGGTTGCGGGAGGGTGACCGGGTGCTCGACGCGGGCTGCGGCACCGGACGTGCCCTGCCGCCGCTGCGGGCGGCCGTGGGGCCGTCGGGGCTGGTCCTCGGGGCCGATCTGACACCTGCCATGCTCCAGGCCGCCGTACGGGCCGGGAGGGACCGTGACGGACGGTTGCTGCTGACCGATGTCGCCGCGCTGCCGTTGCGCTCGCGGTCGCTCGACGCCGTGTTCGCGGCGGGCCTCATCGCGCACCTCCCCCAGCCCGGCGGGAACCTGCGGGAACTGGCGCGCGTCGTGCGTCCCGGCGGAGTGCTGGCGCTGTTCCATCCGATCGGCCGGGCGGCGCTCGCGGCACGGCAGGGGCGGCGGATCACGCCGGACGACCTGCGCGCGCAGGCCAACCTGCGGCCGCTGCTGGCCGGTTCGGGGTGGCGCATGACGTCGTACGCCGACGAGGACGACCGCTTCCTGGCCCTGGCCGTGCGCGAGAGCTGAAGGTCCCCGCGCACGCCCGCGGCCTCCGGAGCCTCCCGGGCCGGCCTCGGCTCGCTGCGTGAGACGTTCGGCTCACTCGGCGGACGACGTGTCGATCTGGCGGACCGGGCAGCCCCGCACGCCGGGGACCGGGCGGGTGCCCGGCTCGGTCAGCAGGTAGCCCTTCGGGTAGCCCTTGATCTCCCGGTTCTGCCGGGCGTGGTGCGGGGCGCGCCGCGGGGGCATCAGCCGGACGGCGCGCCCGCGCAGCCGCACCGCGCGGCGCACGATCGCACGCGTGGTGGGGCTCGGCGGGGTGTACCGGAAGGCGCGCAGCAGGGGCTCGTCGAGCAGGGCGAGTGTCCCGGCGCGCAGGAGGGGCGCGAGGGGGCGCGGATACCAGGAGGCCATGAGGTCGAGGGTGGCGTCGGAGACCCGGCGGGCGCTCTCGTCCCAGGCGAAGTGGGCCGCCTCGTAGGCGTCGAGACAGTCTTCGAACTCCTCGTAGGACCCGGGGATGTCCTGGATTCCCATGTGCCGTCCCAGCGTGCGGTAGTGGACGGCGGAGGCGACGGTCTCGTGCCGCGACATCCTGCGCCATGCGTAGGCGTCGATCCAGCGTTTGGGAGTCACGACGAACGTGCACAGGACGTACCGCATGTCGTCGTTGCGGATGTCGTAGCTGCGGTGCATCCGGTTGATGCTGCGGATGGCGGTGCGGCCCTGCTCGCTGCCGAAACCGTGCTCGATGACGGCGTCGAGCAGCAGTGCCGTGTCGTCGTACCGCTTCTGCGTCCGGTCGGTGAACTCCGCCGTCTCGACCAGCAGCCGCCCGATGCTCGGCACGGCGTACGTGCGGAAGAGGGCCAGCTCCAGGGCACGGGTGAAGTCCCAGGGGAACTCGTAGGCCGAGGACAGCCGGTAGATCTCGGAGGCGTCCTCGTGGGGGTCCATACGCCGGATCTCCGCCAGCCGTTGGAAGCGCTTCACCGTGGCCGTCCCCTTCTGCCGCCGAGGCTTCAACTCTACGTTGAGTAGCAGGAGATGCACGATCGGCCATAGTGATCGGCAGGGGAGGGTGGTCCGCTTGTTCAGCAGGATCCGCGAAACTTGGGACAGATCTCGCGCCGCCCGGCGCACGGAGGGCAAGGCGGGAGGGGAACCGAGGTCGCACAATCTGTTCGAGGCCGCGGCCGCGTACGTCTCCGCGTGTGCGGACGACGATCAGGACCGGATCGACGAGGCGGCGGGGTGGGTGTCGCCGGAGGCTCTGTCGTTCGGGGTGAACGAGCTGGCGTGCCGCGCCGTGGTCGCGCTCGCGCGGGAGCGCGACCAGTCGCCGCGGGACGTCGCCCGCGCGCTCCTGGGGCTGCCCGCGACCTGACCGTCGTATCCCCGCGACGCGTGGTCGATTCGCCCCCGTCCAGCCGGAAAACTGCAGCTCGGGTGCGTCTGGGAGTCGTGACAAGGCATTCCCGGGCGCACTAGGGTGCGCGCCATTGGACGAACCGATGGGGAGGCTGGGATGGCCGGGACGGATGAGGACGCCGTCGCCGCCGCGGACGATGCGCTCTATGTGCTCACGGCGGTGCTGCTGACGCCGGCGAAGTTTCCGAGCGTGCTGGGCGACGACTACCCGGAGGCGTGCGCCGCGCTCGGTCTCCCGCCACTGGCCGACGGCTACGGACTGGTGCTCGGCCAGGACGGTGACGGTGCCCGGTGGACCGTCGTCGTCGACGACGTGTCGCTGGTGGCCGTCGCCGTGGCCTCCTGGGACTGCGGCATGGAGTACGACCTGTCGCCGGACGAGCGCACGGTCGTCGCGGCGCTGCCCGGCTGGCCCCTGGCGGTCGCCGTGGCGGCACCCGGCGTACCGGCGCCGCACGACCCCGGGCCCGAGACCGCCGACCAGCCCGCGCTGTGCCCGCCGGACACCACGGTGTGGGGGCCCGCCCAGCGGCGTCTGGGGGCCGACGAGATCGCCCTGCAGTGGGCGCAGTGGCGGGAGCAGATCGACGACGCGGAGTTCCCGACGGCGGGCGGCGGCGGTACCTCGTCCGACGCGCCTTCCGACGGCGTGGCGGCCGAAGCGAGCACCGGGGAGGTCACGCGCGACGACGCGCCGGTCTCGACCGGCGTCGCGGACGGCGAGGACGACGCGGCGGCCTCGGGGCACGGCGGAGTCCGGAGGGTGCTCGCGGAGGCGCGCTCCTACGTCGACACGCCCCCGCCGCTCGGCCGGGTCCGGTCGTCGTTCGCGCCGGGGGACGCGCGGACGCTGCGGGCCGACGGCCCCGGCTGGTCGCTTGTCGCCCGGACCGACGACATCGCCTTCATCCTGCTCGACGAGGAACCCGGTGAGGTCCTGCCGGTGGGCCGGGGGCCGTCGCTGCCCGGCCTCCTGGAAGCCCTCGACAAGATGGCCGTACGTCCGAGCTGACCAGGGGCGCCTGGGTCCCGACTGTCTTCAACCGCCATGACCGGCCTCCTCTCCATGTGGCTCCAGCCCATGGAAGGGGTCGTGGCGGGCCCCCACCATGGGGCAGCCCTCGACCTCACTCCCCCGTCGCGTCCGGAGGCCCTGATGCGTCTGCCCCGTGGTGTCCCGTTCCTCGCCGCCGTCCTGACGGCCGTCACGCTCACCGGACCGGCTCCCGCGGCCGCCGCCGCGGCGGAGACGGGCGGACACTGTGCCCGGCTGGAGCGCGTGCGGGTGCCGGGCGCCGCCCTGCAGCGCGGCGCCTGCCTGGACGATCTGACCACCACCGGGCTGGCGGGCACCCGGTACACCGACCTGGCCGACCAGGCCGGACTGACGGCCGCCGGCACCAGGACGCCGTCCGGCGTTCCGGGCATCCAGGTCGACGGGTACTTCCCGGACTCCTCCCGCTTCAACACGACGCACGGCTGGCGGCACGACGCGCAGTTCGTGATCCGGCTGCCGGACCACTGGAACGGTGGCCTGGTCGTGACGGGAGCGCCCGGGAACCGCAAGCAGTACGCCACGGACAAGGCGATCTCCGACCGGGTCCTCGCGCAGGGGTACGCGTACGCCGCCACCGACAAGGGGAACAGCGGAACCGACTTCTACCGGGACGGCGTCCGTCCCGGAGACGCGGTCGCCGAATGGAATGCGCGCACCACCGAGCTGACCCGGGCCGCCCGGCGGGTGGCGGCCCAGCGCTACGGCCACGCGCCACGTCGCACGTACATCACCGGCATCTCCAACGGCGGCTATCTCACCCGCTGGCAGCTGGAGAACCACCCCGGGCTCTACGACGGCGGCGTGGACTGGGAGGGAGCCCTGTGGACGGCGGACGGGCCCAGCCTGCTCACCTCGCTGCCGACCGCGGTCGCCCGGACGCTCGGGTCGGCCCGGGACGAGGACCTGTACGCGGCCGGGTTCGCCCGTGGCTCCGAGTTTCTGTGGCCGTACCACGAGAACGCCTACTGGGGCGTGACGCAGAAGATCTACCGGGCCGAGTTCGATCCGGCGTACGACCCGCGCTGCCCGGGCCCCTCGGCAGGATCCTCCTTGGAGGAGATTCTCGCGCCGTGCGCCTCCGACGCCGCCTATGACTACGCCGCACGTCCTGCCTCCGTCCATCGCGCGGTGGCCCGGGTGGCACTGACCGGACGCATCGGGAAGCCGTTGATCACGCTGCACGGCGATCTGGACGCGCTGCTGCCCAAGGCCGCCGACTCCGACGTGTACGCGCGCATGATCGACCGGCGCGGGCGAGGCGTGCTGCACCGCTACTACACGGTCCGGGGCGGGACCCATGTCGACGGGCTGTACGACACGTATCCCGACCGGCTGCGGCCGATCCTGCCCTGCTTCCGGTCGGCCTTCGACGCCCTGACCGCGTGGGTGGAGCGGGGCACGCCGCCGCCCGCGGACCACACGGTCGGCGAGCCCGCGGACGGCGACGTGATCGACTCCTGCCCCTTGCGCTAGCCGGGCACGCAGCGGCGCCGGCGCGTCAACGCCCTATCTCCCTGCGCGTGGTCCGACGCAGCCTGCGCCGCTGGGAGGGGTCCAGGGTGAGGTAAGCGGCGGCCGGGACTCCCAGAACTATCAGCAGGGCGGCCCACCAGGGCAGCCAGATCAGCAGGATGAGCCCGACCGCCACACCCCCTGCTGCGACCTTGGCGTTCTTCGACATGGTGTCGCCTCCTTCGCGGCCACTGCCGCTCTCTGTCCTGAAAACGGGCCCGCGCTCCCGGCGGTTCCGTACCGCGACCCTGAGACGTCCCTGAGTCCGGACCCCGACAACCCTGAGAGACCCGTCGGCGTATCCGCCCGCTCGTCGGCGCATCCATCCGTCCATCCGGGGAGAGAACACCTCTCCACTTGAATAGTGACCCATGCCACAGCTCATCCACACCCCGTGACCTCAGGAGTGGTGTACAGTCGGCCGCCGCATACTGGCTAGTCAAATTTGAGGAATACATCATCACCGTGCAGACCGCCCTCCCGGAAACCCCTTCCGAGATCTCCGCACTCGTCGGCTGCTGTGCTGTCTTCCTGCCCGGTGAACCCGGCCGCACCGGCGCCGTGGCGTTCTGGCGGCCCGACGGCGCCGCACCCGGAAGCGCCCCGCCGGGCGGCCGGGAGAACCCGACCGCCGAGGACCTCACCGTCGTCCTGCCCGACGGCGACGCTGTGGGACGGGTGAGCGTGCCCGCGGTGGTGCTGCCGCTCCGGGCGGCCCTGCCGGTCCTCACGCGCGCGCGTACCTCCGCGCACGCCCACCGGTCGTCGGTGTTCTGGGGCGCCGTCACCGTCGAGGCACTGCACCTGGTCGCGCGCGGGCTGCTGCTGCCCGGCCTGTCCACGGCCGACCACGATGCCTGGCGGGCCGGCCCGCTGGGCGCGGAGGAGACCGAGCGGGTCCGCCACCTCGCCGCCGCCATGCCGCCGGAGGCGCACGCGGTCCCGGTCGACGACACCGAACCGCCGCGGCTTCACGACCCGGAACGGCTGGTACGCGCCTTCCTGGACGCCGTGGCGGACACGCTGCCCCGCTCCCCCGCCGCCGCACTGGTGACGGCCGGGCCCGCCTACGCCTCGCGGGAACCGCGGCGGATGCCCGAACTGCGCGAGTGGGCCGCCGATGTCGCGGCGGGACACGACGCGGGTGTACGGCTGTCGTTGCGCGTGGAGGTGCGGGGCCTGTCGGCCGCCGCTCCCGCGGAGGAGAAGCCGGCGTTCCGGGCGGTGCTCCAGGTGCACAGCGTCAGCGACCCCGCGCTCGTCGCCGACACCGCCGAGGTGTGGGCCGGCACCGTGGGTGAGGCGTTCGGCACGCGCGCGCGTATGGACGCCCTGCTCGCCCTGCGCCGTGCGGCACGGGCCTGGCCGGCGCTCACACCACTGCTGTCGGCCGCGGTGCCGGACGCCGTCGAGCTCGCGGACGCGGACGTGACCGAGTTGCTCGGCACGGGGTCCCGGGCACTCGCGGGCGCGGGGGTCGACGTGCACTGGCCGAGGGAGCTGGCCCGCGATCTGACCGCACGCGCGGAGGTCGGACCGCCGGACGACGAGCGGGCGCCCCTTGCGGCCGTCGCAGAGGGCGGCTCTTCGTTGCTGTCCGCCGACGCGCTGCTCGCCTTCAACTGGACGTTCGCCCTGGGCGACAAGAGCCTCACGCGCGAGGAGCTGGACCTGCTCGCCGAGGCCGGCCGGCCGCTCGTGCGCCTGCGCGACCAGTGGGTGCTGGTCGACCCCGGGGAGGTCCACCGCGCCCGCGCCCGGCAGGACCACAAGGTCGCGCCGGTGGACGCGCTCGCGGCCGTTCTGACCGGCTCGACGGACGTCGACGGACACCGCGTCGAGGTGCGCCCCACGGGCTGGCTGGCGGCGCTGCGGGAGCGGCTGGCCGACCCCGAGGCGCAGGAGGCGGTCCCGCAACCCGCCGCCCTCGACGCCACGCTGCGCGACTACCAGCGGCGAGGGCTCAACTGGCTGGTCCGCATGACGTCACTGGGCCTCGGCTGCTGCCTCGCCGACGACATGGGCCTCGGCAAGACCATCACGCTGATCGCCCTGCACCTGCACCGGCAGACCGACCCGGCCGCCGCCGGACCCACCCTGGTGGTCTGCCCGACCTCCCTGATGGGCAACTGGCAGCGGGAGATCGAGCGGTTCGCGCCCGGCACACCGGTTCGCTGCTTCCACGGCACCCGACGTGACCTGAACGGCCTCGCGGACGGCGAGTTCGTGCTGACCACCTACGGGACCATGCGCCTGGACACCGAACGTCTCTCCGCCGTGCCGTGGGGCATGGTCGTGGCGGACGAGGCCCAGCACGTGAAGAACCCGTACTCGGAGACCGCGCGCCAACTGCGTTCCCTCGGCGCACGCGCGCGTGTGGCGCTCACCGGCACTCCGGTGGAGAACAACCTCTCGGAGTTGTGGGCCATTCTCGACTGGGCCACGCCGGGCCTGCTGGGCCGGCTCGGCACCTTCCGCCGTCAGTACGCCCAGGCCGTCGAGAGCGGCGAGGACCCTGCCGCGGCGGAGCGACTCGCCCGGCTCGTACGGCCCTTCCTCCTGCGACGCCGCAAGTCGGATCCGGGGATCGCACCGGAGCTGCCGCCGAAGACCGAGACCGACCGTCCCGTGTCGCTGACGGCGGAACAGACGGGCCTGTACGAGGCGGTGGTGCGCGAGGCGCTCGCGGAGATCGCCGGGGCCGACAGCATGGCGCGACGCGGCATGATCGTGAAACTGCTGACGAGCCTCAAGCAGATCTGCAACCACCCGGCGCAGTTCCTCAAGGAGGACCGGCCGCGGATCGGGGGCCGCTCGGGGAAGCTGGAACTGCTCGACGAGTTGCTCGACACGATCCTCGCCGAGGAGGCGAGCGTGCTGCTCTTCACGCAGTACGTGCAGATGGCCCGTCTCCTCGAACGGCACCTGGCCACTCGCGGCGTGGCGTCGCTGTTCCTGCACGGCGGCACGTCCGTCACGGCACGCGAGTCGATGGTCCGCCGGTTCCAGGACGGGGAGGTGCCGGTCTTCCTGCTGTCGCTGAAGGCGGCGGGCACCGGGCTCAACCTCACACGCGCGGAGCACGTCGTGCATTACGACCGCTGGTGGAATCCGGCGGTCGAAGCGCAGGCCACCGACCGCGCCTACCGCATCGGCCAGACCCGCCCCGTGCAGGTGCACCGGCTGGTCGCCGAGGGGACGATCGAGGACCGCATCGCCGCCCTGCTGCACCGCAAGCGGGAACTCGCCGACGCGGTACTGGGCACGGGCGAGGCGGCGTTCACGGAGCTGACGGACGCGCAACTGGCCGACCTGGTCGAACTGCGAGGGGGTACCCGATGACCCGGTACGACGACGACACGGAACGGACGTTCACCGCGCTGCCGCCCGCGCACGGACGGGGCTTCGCCCAGACCTGGTGGGGCCTGGCCTGGCTGAAGGCGCTGGAGGACGCGGCGATGGACGCGGCCCAGGTGAAGGCGGGCCGCCGTCTCGCACGCGCGGGAGCGGTCGGCGCCGTGTCGGTGCGGCCGGGGCGCATCACGGCCGTCGTCCAGGACCGCGATGGCACGGCACATCGGGCCGACGTCCTGCTGGAGCAGCTGTCCGACGCACAGTGGGATCGTTTTGTCGACATGGCGATCGAACGCTCCGGGCATGTCGCGGCACTGCTGGACCGGGACATGCCTCCGCACCTCGTGGAGGACGCGGCGACCGCCGGCATCGATCTGCTGCCCGGCATGGGCGACTTGGAGCCGGAGTGCGACTGCGGCGCCTGGGACCACTGCGGGCACACCGCCGCCCTCTGCTACCAGGTGGCCAGGCTGCTGGACCAGGACCCGTTCGTCCTGCTGCTGATCCGAGGCCGCACGCAAGGCGCCCTGCTCGAAGCACTCCAGGCGCAGGGCAGCGCACCCGCGCGGGAGTCCGCGTCCCGCAGGGAGGGCGTGGACGCCGGCGAGGCGTACGCGGCGGGGGACGTACTGCCTCCGCTGCCCGCGCCACCCGGACTCGGGGACGGCCCCGGCGTGCCGCCGTCCCTGGACACCGAGACGCCACCCCCGTACGGCGTCGATCCGTCCGCCGTGTCCTATCTGGCCTCCAGGGCGGCCGCGGACGCACACCGTCTGCTCGCCGAAGCCCTGCGCGGCGGGCACGAGCAGCAGGCCGCGGGCAGGGAGGCGACGGCGTCGCAGGACGCGGTACGACTGGCGGCGGGCGAGCCCGGACCCGACGTGCTGCACCGCCTCGGCGAGGGTTCGGGGCGCACCCCGGAGGCGCTGGCCGTCGCCGTAGGCGCGTGGCGGCTCGGCGGCGTGACCGCCCTGTCCGTGCTCGAGGAGGAGTGGGCGCCGGAGGGCGAGGCGCTCGCACGCGCGCGTGCCGCGCTGGAGTCGGCCTGGGAGGACGAAGAACGACCGTCGCTGCGGGCCCGGGCCAACCGGTGGACCGTCGTCGGGGAACCGCGGCAGCTCCGCCTGGACCACGACGGCCGTTGGTGGCCGTACCGCAAGGAGCGCGGTCGCTGGGTGCCCGTGGGCGGGCCGGTCCAGGACCCGGCGACGGCGCTGGCCTCGGCCGCCCTGGGGACGGTGGACCAACCCTGACGTCCCGGCCCCCGCGCGGCGGCGCGCTTCCCGCGTGAGGGCTCCGGCCTCCTTCCGGCACACGGAAGGAGGCCGGAGCCGCCCCGTCCGCGACGGGCCCCTCCGTGGCGCCTCAGCGGGCGCCGAGGAGGTGATCCATGGCGAGCTGGTCGAGGTGCTCGAACGCCATACCGCGCGCGGCGGCCGCGTCCACGTCGAAGGTGTCGTACGCGGTCGGGTCGGCCAGCAGTGCCGCCAGGCCGTCCTCGGCGGTCGGGCGGGCCAGCTCGTCCAGGCGGGCCGCGGCCAGGGCCTCCCGCACCTGCGGGTCGGCGCGGAAGGAGGCCGCGCGGTCCTTGAGGATCAGGTAGTTGCGCATGCAGCCGGCCGCGGACGCCCACACGCCGTCGAGGTCCTCGGTGCGGGGCGGCTTGAAGTCGAAGTGCCGCGGGCCCGCGTATCCGGCCCGCTCCAGCAGGTCGACGAGCCAGAACGCCGCCCGCAGGTCGCCCGCGCCGAACCGCAGGTCCTGGTCGTACTTGATGCCGGACTGGCCGTTGAGGTCGATGTGGAACAGCTTGCCCGCCCACAGCGCCTGCGCGATCCCGTGCGGGAAGTTCAGGCCCGCCATCTGCTCGTGGCCGACCTCCGGGTTGACGCCGTACAGCTCCGGCCGCTCGAGGCGCTCGATGAACGCCAGCGCGTGGCCCACCGTCGGCAGCAGGATGTCACCGCGCGGCTCGTTGGGCTTCGGTTCGATCGCGAACCTCAGGTCGTAGCCCTGCTCGGTGACGTACTCGCCCAGCAGGTCGAAGGCCTCCTTCATCCGATCCAGGGCGTCCCGTACGTCCTTGGCCGCACCGGACTCCGCGCCCTCCCGGCCGCCCCAGGCGACGTACACGCTCGCGCCCAGCTCGACCGCGAGGTCGATGTTGCGGATCGTCTTGCGCAGGGCGTACCGGCGCACGTCCCGGTCGTTCGCCGTGAAGGCGCCGTCCTTGAACACCGGGTGCGTGAACAGGTTCGTCGTCGCCATCGGCACCTTCATGCCGGTGGCGTCCAGGGCCTGCCGGAAGCGCTTGACGTGCGCCTCCCGCTCCGAGTCGCTCGACCCGAACGGGATCAGGTCGTCGTCGTGGAACGTGACGCCGTGGGCGCCCAGCTCGGCCAGACGACGCACCGATTCCGCCGGGTCCAGGGCGTGCCGGGTGGCGTCGCCGAACGGATCACGGCCCTGCCAGCCGACCGTCCACAAACCGAACGTGAACCTGTCCTCGGGAGTGGGCTGGTAGTTCATTCCGCGGCTCCTCACTCGCTGCCGATCACTCGCTGCAGACTATTTCGTCATGGCGCTTTACAAATTAGTATGCACACACGGTCCTGGGAAGGGACAAGGTGTGCCAGTGCCCGAAGCAGTGCAGTCCGGGAAGAGGGAGTAGACCGATGTCAGCAGCCGAGGGTCCGCTCGTCGTCGGTGTGGACACATCCACTCAGTCCACGAAGGCGCTGGTCGTCGACGCGGCCACCGGCCAGGTCGTCGCGAGCGGCCAGGCCCCCCACACCGTGTCCTCCGGAGCCGGCCGTGAGAGCGATCCGCGCCAGTGGTGGGACGCGCTGGGTGAGGCGCTGCGCCAGTGCGGCGACGCCGCCCGCGAGGCCGCCGCGGTGTCGATCGGCGGGCAGCAGCACGGGCTCGTCACCCTGGACGCCCAGGGCGAGCCGGTGCGCCCGGCGCTGTTGTGGAACGACGTGCGTTCCGCCCCGCAGGCCCGGCGTCTGATCGAGGGGCTGGGCGGGCCCAAGTCCTGGGCGGAGCGCACGGGCAGCGTGCCGAGCGCGTCCTTCACGGTCACCAAGTGGGCCTGGCTGGCCGAACACGAGCCGGACGCGGCCCGCGCGGTGAAGGCCGTACGCCTCCCGCACGACTACCTCACGGAGCGGCTCACCGGCGAGGGGACCACCGACCGGGGCGACGCGTCCGGCACCGGCTGGTGGGCGTCCGGCACGGAGGCGTACGACGAGGACATCCTCGCGCGCGTGGGCCTCGACCCGGCGCTGCTGCCCCGGGTGGTCCGGCCCGGCGAGGTGGCCGGCACCGTCCGCGACGGCCACGGCCTGCCGTTCACGAAGGGCACCCTGGTCGCCGCGGGCACCGGTGACAACGCGGCCGCCGCTCTGGGACTCGGGCTCCGTCCCGGTGTGCCGGTGATGAGCCTCGGCACGTCCGGCACCGTGTACGCCGTCTCGCGGCGGCGCCCCGCGGACCCGACCGGCACGGTGGCGGGTTTCGCCGACGCGCGCGGCGACTGGCTGCCGCTCGCCTGCACCCTGAACTGCACGCTCGCCGTGGACCGCGTGGCGACCCTGCTGGGCCTGGACCGGGAGGCAGTCGAACCCGGCACCGAGGCGACGCTCCTGCCCTTCCTGGACGGCGAACGCACCCCCAACCTCCCGCACGCCTCCGGCCTCCTGCACGGACTGCGGCACGACACGACCGCCGGTCAGCTGCTCCAGTCCGCGTACGACGGTGCGGTCCACTCGCTGCTCAACGCCCTCGACCTGGTGCTCGACGCCGACGCCGACCCGTCGGCGCCGCTGCTCCTGATCGGCGGCGGTGCGCGTGGGGGCGCCTGGCAGGAGACGGTACGGCGGCTGTCGGGGCGTCCCGTCCAGATCCCCGAGGCGAAGGAACTGGTCGCGCTCGGCGCCGCGGCACAGGCCGCCGGCCTGCTGACCGGCGAGGACGCCGCCGCGGTCGCCCGGCGCTGGAACACGGCGGCCGGACCGGTGCTCGACGCCGTGGAGCGGGACGAGGCGACGCTGGCGAGGATCACCGGGGTACTCTCCGACGCGGCACCGCTGCTGGAGCGGTCCACGGATTCCCGCTGAGGACGCGGTGACCCGGGCGACGACCGACCGAGGAATGACGGAGGCATGACCGCACCGCCGCACGAAGCCGAACCGGCCCGGCACGGGCGCACGCTTCCGGACACCCAGCAGGGGATGCGCCGCCGGAATCTCGCCCGGGTGATGCACACCGTCAGCGCGGAGGGACCGCTGTCCCGGGCCGCCGTCGCCTCTCGGATCGGGCTGACACGCGCGGCGGTCTCGACCCTAGTCGACGAACTCATCCGCTCCGGCCTGCTCGAAGAGCTGGGTCCCGAGCGGCCGGGCCGGGTGGGGCGGCCCGGGTCGGCGCTCGCCGTCAGCGCGCGGGGCCCGGCGGGCATCGGCGCGGAGGTCGGCGTCGACCATCTCGCGGTCTGCGCGGTCGATCTGCGCGGCCAGGTGCGGTCTCGTGCCGTGCGGTACGGCAGCAACCGGGACAGCTCCATCGAGCCGGTGGTCGAGCGGCTCACCGCTCTGGTGCGGCAGGTCGTCACGGAGGCCGAGTCCGAAGGGCTGTGGCCGGCCGGGCTGGCGGTGGCCGTGCCGGGTCTCGTGGCGCGCGACGGCCGCACCGTCGTACGCGCCCCGAACCTGGACTGGCACGACGCCGACCTCGGCGCGCTGCTGCCCGCGGACCTGCCGCTGACCGTGGACAACGAGGCCAACTTCGGGGCGCTCGCCGAACTCTGGCTCGGCGACGGGACGCCCCGGGACTTCCTGCACGTCTCGGCCGAGATCGGTATCGGCGCGGGCGTGGTCTTCGACGGACGGCTGCTGCGCGGTACGCGCGGATTCGCGGGCGAGTTGGGTCATGTGCCGGTCCGGCCCGACGGCCCGGAGTGCCCCTGCGGCGGGCGCGGGTGCCTGGAGCAGTACGCGGGTGAGAAGGCGGTGCTGCGCGCCGCCGGCGTGGAGCCGGGCGAGGACCGTGTCGGGCTGCTCGCCGGACGGGCCGCGGAGGGCGACGAGGACGTGCGGCGCGCCCTGCGCGAGGCGGGCACGGCGCTCGGCATCGCGCTGACCGGCGCGGTCAACCTGCTGGATCCCGAGAGCGTGGTGCTGGGCGGCGCGCTGGCCGGACTCGCGCCCTGGCTGCTGCCGTCGTTGCGCGACGAACTGGCCCGGCGCACGGCCGGACCCGCCTGCCCGGTCTCGGTGTCGGACCTGGGACCGCAGGGGCCGCTGCTCGGCGCGGCGCACTCGGTGGTGCGGGCGGTCCTGGACGACCCGGCGGTGGTGGCGGAGCGCGCCTGAGCCGTTCAGGGGCTCGGCGAGGGGTCCACTCACGCCTCTCTTTCACTCGATCGAGTGAGCGTGATGTCCACAAGGCGGTGGCCGTCCACGGAACGGCGCGGCGTTCTTCTGCGCAATCCCCGTCCCCCGTACGGTGATTGCGCGGACGCACCCCGCAGGCAGGGTGGACGGACCGTCGGCGTTGCCCTCCTCGGCAGGGCCGGACTTCTCCTCAGCATGACCGAACAGCTGAGCACCCACTCCCCCCACCGGGCTCCAGGGCCCACCGAAGAAAGGGCAGTCCCATGGACAGGGAAAGGACAGCTCCGGTTCCGACCAGGCGGCGGATTCTGATGGGCGCCGCGCTCGCCACCGTCCCGTTCACCCTGCTCTCCGGTACGCCGGCCGCCGCGCGGGCCCGGGCGGTCGACTACCCCTCCGCCGAGTGGCAGCCCGCGACGACGTCCAACTACAGTCGGTCCAGCAGGCCCACGGCCTATCCCGTCGACTACGTGGTCATCCACGTCACGCAGGAGACGTACGCCGACACCCTCTCCATCTTCCGCGACCCCGAGAGGCAGGTCTCCGCGCACTACGTCGTCCGGTCCGCCGACGGACACGTGGCGCAGTGCGTCCGTGAGGTGGACATCGCCTGGCACGCGGGCAACTGGGACTACAACACCCGCAGCATCGGCATCGAACACGAGGGGTGGGTGGACCAGCCGGCGTACTTCACGGACGCGATGTACGAGCAGTCGGCCCGGCTCACCGCGGCGATCTGCACCACGTACGGCATCCCCATGGACCGCACGCACATCATCGCGCACCACGAGGTTCCCGGCAGCGACCACACGGACCCGGGGCCGAACTGGGACTGGACCCGCTACATCAGACTGGTCAACCTGGCCTCAGCCCCGGCGGATCCCACGTCGCGCTGATCCGGCTGGTCGAAGAGGTTGTCCGCGCGTATCGGCGGAGTGACGATGTCTCCCATCCCATCACTGTCCGGGGAGGCCGAGTTGACTGATTCATGGCTGGCTCTGGAACCGGGGGCCGACCCCGCCGAACGTGCCCGGACGCTGCGCCGCGCGCACGAGACGTTCACCGCGGCGGGCACGGTGTCGCGACCCGTGCGCGCCGTGGTGGCGGAGTCCTGGCGGCGGTCGGTCCGGGCGGGGGTGGGGCCGGACGGCACGGCGAGCGTGGAGCTGATGGACGGCGACCTCGGTGCCTACCGTGCCGAGCATCCGCTGGCGCGCGTGATGCCGCTGGTCCGGGAGCTCCTGGGCACCTTCGCCGCCGACGGCGAGCATCTGCTCGCCGTGTGCGACGCGCACGGCAGACTGCTCTGGGTGGAGGGGCATCCGGCCACTCGGCGGCGCGCGGGACGGATGAACTTCGTGCCGGGTGCGCGGTGGGCGGAGTCGGCGGTCGGGACGAACGCGCCGGGCACGGCGATATCCGTCGGCCGTCCGGTCCAGGTCTTCACGGCGGAGCACTTCATACGCCGGGTGCAGCCGTGGACGTGCGCGGCGGCCCCGGTGCACGATCCGCGCACCGGGCGGGTGCTGGGCGCCGTGGACATCACCGGCGGGGACGGGCTGGCGCACCCGCACAGCCTGGGCTTCGTACAGGCGGTGGCGCGTGCCGCCGAGTCACAGCTGGCCCTGCTCGCTCCGGAGACACCCGCGGGCGAGGCCGCCGAGCTGACCGCGCTGGGCCGTGACGAGGCTCTGCTGAGCGCGGACGGCCGCAGGGTCCGGCTGAGCCGACGGCACAGCGAGATCGTCGTGCTGCTGGCCCAGCATCCGGAGGGCCTGACCGGCGACGAGTTGCTGTGCGCGCTGTACGAGGACGAGACGGTACCGCCGGTGACCCTGCGGGCCGAGCTGGCCCGGCTGCGCGGCATCGTGGGGCCCGGCCGGCTGGCGTCCCGGCCGTACCGGCTCACGATGCCCGTGGAGTCCGACGCCGCCGTCGTCGAGCGTCGGCTGCGGGCGGGTGCGGTCACCGGGGCGGCGACGGCGTACGCCGGTCCGCTGCTGCCCGGGTCCCAGGCCCCGGCGGTGGTGCGGCTCCGGCGCCGCCTCGCCGACGGGCTGCGGGCCGCGCTGATCGCCCGCCGCGATCCCGACCTGCTGGCCGACTGGGCGCACGCACCGTGGGGTGAGGACGATCTCGACGTCTGGCGCGCGCTCGCCACGGTCCGGCCCACGGCGGCGACCCGGTCCCGGCTCGCCGCGCTGGAGTCGGAACTGACGGCGCCGGGCCGGTGGTGACCGTCGTCCACGCAACGTGTCTGCAACGTCCCGCTGCCTAGCCTCACGCGCAGAGCTGTCCAACGGCGGGCAGCGCTCGACGAGGAGGCAATCAGGATGACCCGTTACACGGCGCCCGGCACCGAGGGCGCGATCGTCTCCTACCAGTCGCGCTACGACCACTTCATCGGCGGCGAGTACGCACCTCCGGCCCGCGGGCATTACTTCGAGAACCCGTCCCCGGTGAACGGTCAGCCGTTCACGGAGATCGCGCGGGGAACGGCGGAGGACGTGGAGCGGGCGCTCGACGCGGCACACGAGGCCGCCCCGGGCTGGGGCCGCACCTCGGTGACCGAGCGTTCCGACATCCTGCTGAAGATCGCCGACCGCATGGAGGCGAACCTGGAGCGTCTGGCGGTCGCCGAGAGCTGGGAGAACGGCAAGCCGGTGCGCGAGACGCTGGCGGCCGACATCCCGCTGGCCATCGACCACTTCCGCTACTTCGCCGGAGCGGTCCGCGCCCAGGAGGGCTCGCTCAGCGAGATCGACGACGACACCGTGGCGTACCACTTCCACGAGCCACTCGGTGTCGTCGCCCAGATCATCCCGTGGAACTTCCCGATCCTGATGGCGGCCTGGAAGCTCGCTCCCGCGCTCGCGGCCGGGAACGCGGTGGTGCTCAAGCCCGCCGAGCAGACCCCGGCGTCGATCCACTACTGGCTGAGCCTGGTCGCCGACCTGCTGCCGCCCGGTGTCCTCAACGTCGTCAACGGCTTCGGCGTGGAGGCGGGCAAACCGCTCGCGTCCAGTCCTCGGGTGGCGAAGGTGGCGTTCACCGGGGAGACCACCACCGGGCGGCTGATCATGCAGTACGCCTCGGAGAACATCAAGCCGGTCACGCTGGAGCTGGGCGGCAAGTCGCCGAACATCTTCTTCGACGACGTCTGGGCGCGGGACGACGACTTCCGCGACAAGGCGCTCGAGGGCTTCACGATGTTCGCGCTCAACCAGGGCGAAGTCTGCACCTGCCCGTCCCGGGCCCTGATCCAGCGCGGCAACTACGCCGAGTTCATGGAGGCCGCCGTCGCCCGCACTCAGTCGATCAAGCCGGGGCACCCGCTGGACACGGACACGATGATCGGCGCGCAGGCCTCCAACGACCAGTTGGAGAAGATCCTGTCCTACCTGGACGTCGGCCGGCAGGAGGGCGCCAAGGTACTCACCGGTGGCGAGCGCATCGAGCACGACGGCGAGCTGAAGGGCGGCTACTACGTCCAGCCGACCATCTTCGAGGGCCACAACCGCATGCGGATCTTCCAGGAGGAGATCTTCGGCCCGGTCGTGTCGGTCACGTCCTTCGACGACTTCGACGACGCGATCAAGACCGCCAACGACACGCTGTACGGCCTCGGCGCCGGGGTGTGGACCCGCGACATGAACACCGCCTACCGCGCGGGACGCGCGATCCAGGCGGGACGCGTGTGGACCAACTGCTACCACGCGTACCCGGCACACGCCGCCTTCGGCGGGTACAAGCAGTCGGGCATCGGCCGGGAGAACCACAAGATGATGCTGGAGCACTACCAGCAGACGAAGAACCTTCTTTGCTCCTACAGCCCTCGGAAGCTGGGCTTCTTCTAGAGCCTCAAAGCGGGTTCCTGACGTGCGGTGCCCCTCACCGCCGGTCCGGCCTGCCCGAGGGCGACCGGATACAGTGCGCGGGACGGCCGCCTTGGTCAGAGAGGGGCAGCGTGACCGACGCCAGCGACACCCGACCCGCCGACAGCGAAGCGCAAGCTACGCGGCAGAGCCGACTGCACCGCCTGATGCGCTACCTCCCCCTGGTCGCCCCCGTACTCCTGTGGGCCGTGCCCTGCTGGGTGCTCCTGTACGCCGGGCAGCACTGGCCGCTGTCCGTCACGCTGATCGCCAGCGCGCTGTTCGTGCTCGGTCTCGTCGGGATGCCGCTCGCGATGGCGCGCGGCCACGGCCGACGTCAGCAGGACCGGGCGGCGATCGTCGGAGACACCCTGCTGGGCGCCGGCTGGGTTCTGTTCACGTGGTCCGTCCTGCTCGGCGTCCTCCTGCGGCTCGCCCTGGCCGTGGCGGGCGTAGGCGAGGGTCAGGATCGGGCGCGCATCGTCACTTGGGCCGTCCTCGGCACAACCGCCGTGCTCCTCGCCTGGGGGTACGTCGAGGCCCGCCGCGTGCCACGCGTGCGCCGTCTCGACGTGCGACTCCCCCGGCTGGGAGCCGGGTTGGACGGCACTCGCGTCGCCCTCATCACCGACACCCACTACGGTCCACTCGATCGCGCCCGCTGGTCGGCACGGGTGTGCGAGACGGTGAACACCCTGGAAGCCGACCTGGTCTGCCACACCGGCGACATCGCGGACGGCACGGCCGAACGCCGCCGCGCCCAGGCCGCCCCGCTCGGAACCGTCCGGGCCACCCATGCTCGCGTCTACGTCACCGGCAACCACGAGTACTACAGCGAGGCCCAGGGCTGGGTCGACCTGATGGATGAGCTGGGCTGGGAGCCTCTGCGCAACCGCCATGTGCTGCTCGAACGCGGAGGCGACACCCTCGTGGTCGCCGGCGTGGACGACGTCACCGCCGAGTCCTCCGGCCTGGCGGGCCACCGCGCCCACCTCGCCGGGGCCTTGGACGGCGCCGACCCCGAGCTTCCCGTCCTGCTCCTGGCACACCAGCCCAAGTTCGTCGACCGGGCGGCAGCCGCCGGCATCGACCTCCAGCTCTCCGGCCACACCCACGGCGGCCAGATATGGCCCTTCCACCATCTCGTCCGCCTCGACCAGCCCGCCCTCGCCGGCCTCAGCGAGCACGGCTCCCGCACGCTCCTCTACACCAGCCGCGGCACCGGTTTCTGGGGCCCGCCGTTCCGCGTCTTCGCCCCCAGCGAGATCACCCTGCTGGTGCTCCGTTCCCCGGGCCCGCCCACGTCGACGTAGGACTCAGTAGGGGATGCACACGGGCACACGGGCTTCCAGGGTTCAGGCCGGTTGCCCGGAGGCCGGTGGGACGATGCCGCGCGCGTCCGGGTCGAGCCAGGAGAACGTGGTGGTCGTGCCGAAGGTGGCGAAGTCGACGCCCATCAGGTCCTGCATGCGCGAAGCGGTCGTTGGCATGGGCGCACCCTAGGAGCGAGCTGTCGCGGCGTGCATCACCCTTTCGCCGCGAGGGCGGGGCGACCGAGGCGGACGGGGACGCCGGGCGAGTACAGGACGCTCACCGGGGCACCGGTGGGGGCCTCGATCCCGGCGCCCGCGACCAGGTCCTCGTCACATGTGACGAGCTGGGCTCGGTGCAGAGGCCAGCGGGGATGGTGGTTGGGCAGGTACGCCGCCCCGCCGAAGAACATGTTGTGCATGCCCCAGCGGGCGGTGAGGAAGTGCTCCAGGGCGGTCGGCTCGTGGATGCGTTCGCCGGGCCGTACGGTGATGCGGCTGTAGGCGCCGCGCGGCCCGGGCCAGCGGCGGGAGCTGGTGTAGGTCACGGTGTCGCCGACGGTGCGGACGCTCATGCGGGACCACAGGTAGGGCAGCCGGAAACCGACGCGCCCCATCACCACCGGGATCAGCCGCGAAGCGTCCATCGACCGGAAGACCACGCCACGGCGGCCATGGGCGTCGACGCTGTACAGGCGGACGTTGGTCTCCGGGAACGAGCCGAAGTAGGGAACCCCGGGCAGCCGGAACCAGCCGACCCTGTGCATCCGGAAGGCGACCAGCCCGACGTACGTGAGCCCCTCGTGCGTGTCGGGGACGGTGCCGCGCGGCATGAGTCCCGCCACGTCGGCGGGGTCCACGGCCCAGTGGACGAAGGCGAGGTCGAGCCACTCCTGGGTGAGGAGTGGCATGCGTATCGGTGCGGGGGCGTCGGGGGTGACGGCGCTGGGCTTCTGCACGGCGCAAGAATGGCAGACGCGAGGGCGCGTCCTCCGAGGGGTCCGGTGCCTCCGGGTCGGGATTGACCCTCGACCTGGTCAAGGGCCCAGAGTTCCGGACGTGGAGAGCGAGATGCGCAGCATTGGGGAGATGGCCCGCGACAGCGGACTGGGCGTGAGCGCCCTGCGGTTCTACGACCGCGCCGGTGTGCTGGTGCCCGCCTGGGTGGATCCGGTGAGCGGCTATCGCTGGTACGCGCCGGGGCAGCTGGACGAGGCCCGGCTGCTGGCGCGGCTGCGGCGGGCCGGGATGCCGTTGGCGGACGTCCGGCTGGTGCTGGCCGGCTGGTCCGGCTCGGACACGGACCTCGTGCGCGGGCTCCTCCAGGCGCACGTGCGCCGGCTCGAACGAGGGCTGGCCGATGCGCGCAGCGAGTTCTCCGCACTCCGAGTCCTGCTCGACCAGAGGGAGAATCCCATGACCGCTTCGCCCCGTACCGACGCCGTCCGGCTGTCCGTCCCCGCCGACGGACTGGCCGCCGCGCTCGACGCGGTCCGTTTCGCCGTCGGCGCCGACCCCGAGCTGCCGATGCTCGGCGGGGTCCTGTTCGACGTGGAGGGCGACACGCTCCACGTCGTGGCCACCGACCGGTACCGAATGGCCGTCGCGCGTACGACTGCCACCGGGCACGGCGGGCCGCGTGACCAGGTCATCGTGCCCGCACCGCTCGTGGACGCCATGCGCGCCCTGCTGGGCGGCGACGAGCCCGTCCACCTGGGTGTGGAGGGTGACCGTGTGACGCTGGAGGCCGGGGACCGCCAGGCGGCAGGACCGCGCCTCGCGTACGACTTCCCCGACTACCGGCGTCTGGTGCGACTGCCGGCCGGACGGCGGGCCGTCGTCGATGTGGCCGCCTTCCGGAAGGCCCTGGCGGACGGGCCCGTCCGCGCCGGTGAGGTGCGCGAAGAGGGCGGGACCGCGCAGGAGATGAGTGTGCTCGACGTGGCCGATGACGGCACCGTGACCGTGTGCGGGGAGGGCGACGAGGGCCGGGACGTCGTCGCCGTCGACCGCGGGTTCCTGCTGGACGCGCTCGCCGCCGCGGGGCGGGACCGACTGGTCCTGGAGCTCGGCGCCCCCACGGCGCCCCTCGCGATCCGGCGGACCGACGACGAGGCCACGTTCTCGCTGCTGATGCCGGTCCGCCTGGACAACTGAGGGCAGGCCGGGGACCTCTCCGCCCCGGCCGTCCCCTGCGCCGACGGCGTTGTCAGTGGTCTCGCCTACAGTTTTCAGCAGTTGATCACTGCGGTGCGGGGAGGCACTCATGGGGTGGGTGACGGCCGGGGACTACGAGGTCGCCCTGGACGACGGGAAGGTGGTCTGCCGCAACGCGGCGGGACGACGGCTGAAGTCGGTCCCGGCGAAGCTCGCGGACGATCCGGCCGTGGTCGGGCTGCGGCAGCTCGTCGAGTGGCTGGAGCGGCACGAACGCCAGTGCCTCACCGACGTCGAGCGGTGGATGGTGCGGTCGCTGCCCGTCCCCCTCGACGTTCTCACCCGGGTGTGGGCCGACCCCGCCTGGCGGTCCGCGCTGCGCGATCTCGTCGTCACCGGCGCCGACGGCGAGGTCGCGGGCTTCCTGCGGGACGCCGACCCCGAGCGCGGCCTCGGCCTCGTCGACCTCGACGGGGACACGGTGCGCATCTCCCCCGCCCTCGTCCACCTGCCGCACCCCGTGCTCCTCGAAGACCTGGAGGACCTGCGGGAGTTCGCCGTCGAACTCGGCGTCGAGCAGCGGGCCCAGCAGCTCTTCCGCGAGGTGTGGCACCGCCCCGCCGCGCTCGACGCCGACGCCACGTCCGTCGAGGAGTACGCGGGCGGCACGTTCAAGGAACTGCGCTTCCTGCACGGGCGGGTCACCCAGCTCGGCCACCGCGTGCGCGGCGGGTACGCCGTCTGCTCCGCCTGGGAGGACGGCCGGAGCGTGGAGGCCCGGGTGTGGGTCGGCGACTACGACAGCTACGAGGAGACCGAGACCGGCCCCCTGACCTGGGCCGACGCCGCGGGACGGGAGCTGAGGCTGGGCCGGATCGGGCCGGTGGCCTGGTCGGAGGGCATGCGCATGGCCGCCGCGCTGTACGCCGGCCGCGACATCGAGGACGAGGAGCGCGCCGCGTGAACACCGTGAACACCGTGAACGACACCGACGCGGCCGACGTCCGCACCACCGCCCCCGGGGACACCGTCGCAGGTGGGAGCACCGCCCACGACGACGCCGCCATCGCCGCCCTGCTCGACGCCGGGGCGCTCCTGCCGCCGGGCAGTACGGGGCGGGAGGACGCCGACACCCTCACCGTGCGGACCTACAGCCACGCCGCGCTCGGCGACCGCAGCGTCGTCCGGCTCGTGCCCGGCACCCTCGGTGAGGCGGAGGACCTCGCACTGGACTTCCTCGGACTCGTGCGGGACGCGGAGACCGAGGAGGTCGGGCAGATCAGGCGGGAGACCCTCGGCTTCCCCGCCTGGGCGCTGGTCAACGACCCGGCCAACGGGCACCACGCGCTCGCCCTGGTCAAGGACGTCGAGCGGCTCGCGCGCCAGGCCAAGTCCCGCCCAGGCACCGCCAAGGAGGGCTTCGAGCAGCTCGGCGAACGGCTCGGCCGGGCCGTGCCGCACTTCCTGCCCACCTTCTACGAGCAGGCCGCGCGGATCTTCCTCCAGTACGACAACACCACCTACGCCGCGGCTTTCTTCGGCAAGGCCCGTGACGCCGAGCGGGTGCACGCGCTCACCGTCGACGAGGACCGGCAGCGGGCGGTCTTCCTGGAGTTCGCCTTCGCCGGGGCGCTGACGGTCAAGGCGCTGAAGCAGCATGTGAAGGATCTCGCCGACCGGCTGGACGCCTCCGAGGCGTGGGCCCAGTTCCGGCAGTTGGCGGTGGAGCGCTGTGCGGCCGGCATGCCGCCGTACGCGTCGCTGCCGCAGGACGCGCGTGTGCTGATCAAGGCGGCCGGACTGCCCAAGGTGGAGACGGAGTGCGATCTCGTCGCCGACCTGGTCTCCTCGCCCGCCGCCGTCCGAGCGCCCGCCTCCTTCTGGACCGCCTACCGGGCGACCCTGACCGTCCTGGCCGAGCGGCGGCCGGCCGTCCGTGAGCGGCTGCTGGAGATCATGCCGGCCGGGCTCGATCGCAACGCCAAGAGCGACGAGTTCTGGCTGGCACTGCTGACCGAGTGCGGCGCCGACCGGCTGCTCACCGGGGAGGACACGGCGGTCGTTGTCGACGCCGCGGACTGGCTCGGCCGTTGGGCCGCCCACCGCAAGCACGGTGCCTCGACGTGCGACAGCTCCCCCGCCACGCTCGCTCTCGTCTCCCGGATGGCGGCCCGGCTGCGGACCGACGGGCGGACCGTCGACCTGTTCACCGGCCGTCGGCAGGTGGGTGCCGACATCGGCCTGCTGGACCTGTGCGTGGCGTTGAACATCCCCCTCGCGCTGCCGGATCCCGGCACCGAGGTCCACCTCGGGCTGGAGCGCTGGGTGCGCGACACCGATCCCGAACGGCGCGATCTGGCAGCCCTCGCGGCGGACCCGCGACTGCGGCCCCTCCTGCTGAGGGCCGTCGGTGCCGCGGGCCACAACCGGCAGTCGGGCTCGGTACTGGAGCACCTCGCCGACCACCCCGTACTCCGCGACGTACTGCGGGAGTGGCTGGACGGCGCGGTCGGGCAACTGGCCGCCGCGAGGGGACTGCCCGGCGCCCGTGAGGCGCTGCACCGGCTGAGCCCCTTCCGGCCGGTCGCGCCCCGGGTCAACCCGGCAGCCGTCGCCCGAGCCGCCGCCTACGAGACGGCGCCGCTGCTCGCGCGCACCCTGCGGGCCGGCATCCTCGACGAACTCGGCTGGCCCGCCCTCGAAGAGGCCCTGCGGGTCCTCGACACCGAGACCCGCCCGAGCAAGGACCGCGACAACACGCTCATCGTGAACGAGGCGTGGCCCTGCCTGATCCTCAGCCGCGGGCACAAGGCGGTCGTCGTGGGCCCGGACGCGATTCTCCTCGAACACGACTTGCGCCTCCCGGCCGACCTGGATCGCTGGCAGCGCCCGCAGTTCCGCTACAGCGACGGCGAGTTGCTGGTGGTGTGGTGGCACGACGGCAAGCAGCGCGGTTACTGGTCCAACCGACCGTCCGAGGTGGTCACACTCACCGGTGAGCGGATCTCGCACTGGTGGCGCAACGACGACGCGGTCGCCCCGTCCATCCCGCTGCCCGATGGGGGCCGGGCCACCGGCGGTCGCACCCTGCACGCCGGCGACACGGTCCTGCCCACTACCCGTCCGGTGATCGGGGACGGCACGTTGTACTGGCGCCAGGGCCGGCACGGGCGGCAGCACGTGTGGCTGGAGTACGACCCGGCGACGGGCTCGCACGGGCGCGCGTCCCTGCCCGTCTTCCTGCGCTCCGGCATCCGGGACGGCGCGACGCTGCTGCAGGACCGGTGCGAGGTGCTGCCCCTGCAACCCGGTTTGGAGCAGAGTCCGTTCGGCACCGACGGTGCGGTGCTCGGCCGCTGGGTGCGTGCCGAGGACGAGGCCGACGAGGCGCGCACGACCGCGGGGACGCCCGACGGCCGGACCGTCACCCTGACCGCCGACCGGCAAGGCGAACGTCTCGTCCCGCTCGGCGCGCTGCGGCTGCCCGGCGGCGCCGTCCCCGTCGTCGCCCGGACGCGACGCCAGATCACGCTGTTCGCGCAGGAGGACGGTACGCGGGCCGGTGAACTCGGCCGGGTGACACCGCACGAGCGCGGCGGTGAGTTCGCCGCCGGTACCCCGCTGGTGCCGCCGGTCGCCTTCTGGCACGCCCTGCGCCCCCGGGACGAGAGCGCGTCGGCGGTACTGCGGGCCTGCACCGACGAACAGGCCGCCCAGGTACTGGGCGAGGCGGCGCGTGCACTCGTCGACCGGCAGGCGCTGGTGAAGGCCGCGGGCGAGGGTGACGGGTCGGACGGCGGCGCCACCGCGGTCAAGCCCACCATGCCGTCCGTCGAGGAGGTCGTGCGGCAGGCCGTGTCCCGGTCTCTGCCCGGTCTCACGGACGAGCGGATCCTGGCCGGTGTGGCGGCCCTGGTCCGCACGACTCTGCAGATCGCCGACACGGTCACCCGGTTCGTGACGCCGCCCGTCGAGCAGCCGCAGCGGGAACGGAAGCGGACCGAGGGCATGTTCGCGGACTACCGCCCCGAGCACGGCGACGACCACACCCTGCGCACGGCCACCGGCGGTCTGGCCCACATGTGGGGGTCCTGGGGCGGCGACCACCAGTGGACGGCACTACGCCAGATCCGTGCCGTGAACCACGTGCTCTCGGGGCATCCCGCCGACGGCAGGCAGTTGCCCGACCGCACCCGTCTGGACGCCCTCGGCGACGGATGGCACAGCGACGAGCACACCATCCCCCGCATCGGCCTGGTGTGGCCGTCCCTGCTGACCGTGCTGCGGCCGCTGGCCTACCGCGCGGCGGCGCCCACCGTCCCCGCTGCCGAAAGGGAGGCGCTGCTCCTGCTGTTCGAGGCCCTCGGCGAAGGGCCGCTCGCCGCACCCGGGCACGGACTCCGGGAGATCGTCCTGAGCGAGCCGCACGACAAGCGCCGGCAGCGGGAGCGGGGCGGGCAGGTACTGCGCCGGGACGGCCGGACCGTGGTCGTCCTCGGCTGCCAGAACATTGACTACGGGCGTGAGCGGATCAACTGGCTGGCTTTCGACCACGATCCGGCGGGCATGTTCGGGGCCGTCGCCCACTTCACGCTGGAGCGCGAGACGCGGCACACCCCGGCGCTCCCCGCCGACACCCTCGCTGCCGTCACCCGGTTGGTCCGGGACAAGGGGGCCGCGCCCTGGCAGCCGGAGGCGCCCACCGCACTCGCCACGTCGACGCACGCCGGGGTGGGACCGCTCCAGGCCACGATCCTCCTCGCCGGACAGCCGGAGAAGCTCGACGCCGAGGCCCTGGCCACGGTGGGGCTCAAGCCCCGTCAACTGGACGCGGGCAATGCCATGCTGAACACGCTCCCCGCCACGGAGCGGGCCGCGCTCGTCGGCGCTCTGCTGCCCGACGACCCGGCCGAGCTGTGGACGAGCGGGCCGGACACGGGTGCCGCGGGCCGGACGTGGGCCGCGCGCCTCGGTTCTCTCGTCCGTGTGCCCGAGGACCTGGCTCCCGCGCTCGACGGTTTGCCGGCCGGGTCCGCGGAGGCGATCCTCAACCCGGCACGCACCGCGTGGCTCAGCCGCACCACGGTGCAGCGCCCCGACAACGACGGCCGGCTCGTCGCGGAGGACCCCGCCGCGGTGCCCGGACGTCACGCTCTGACCGGCGCGGTCGCCACCCTCACCTCACTCGCCTACGCCCTGCCCTACGGCCACCCCCTGCGCGCGGCCCTGCCGGAGGGCCTGGCCGCGCTGCGCCGCCGCCTCGCCGACCCGGGGCTGCTGCTCGACCTGGACGTCGGGTGGACGGAGAAGGGCGGAACCACCGCCGCCGAGCTGCGGAAGGCCTACGGTCTGCCCACCTCCGGGGGCGCCGACGCGGACGGGACGGTCCGGGTCGGTGAGGCTCTCGTCCTGCGCCCCTGGCACGGCGACAACGAGACCGTGCTGGTGCGTCCGGCGGGCCTCACCGGGCCGGACGACGCCGTGTTCGGGCTGCTGGAGGGGCTGGTGGGTGCCGCGCGCGGTTCCGGCATGCGGGCCTTGCGGTCCGTCCTGGGTGAGGAACTCGCCCGGGCCCTGGCCGCCGGTCAGGACCCCGCGGGGCCCGCCGGACCCGCGCAGGATCCCACGGTCAGTGTTCCGGCGCTCGTCGCGGAGGTCGCGTCGGAGCACGGCCTGAGCGAGGACGCGGCGGCGCTGTACCTGCAACTGCTCGCGCTGCCCGACCCGACGGACCGCAACTGCGCCCGGTGGACCGAGTGGCGGCCCGCCCGGATGAAGAGGGCCCGGGCCGAACTCGCGGCCACGGAGCTGGTGGTCGAGGCCAAGCGGTCCCGAGCCGGCCGTTCCCTCTTCCTGCCATGCGGCTGGCGCGACCTCAAAGCGCCCGCCCTGCCGGTGGAGACGTGGAAGGAGGGTCTCTACCCGGTCCGCGAAGGGCTGCGCGCCGTTCCGCCGTTCCCGGTACCCGAGTTGTTCGCCCGTGCCTGGGACCGGGTGCGGGCCCAGGACGCGCCCGCCTACGAGGAACTCACCACCCGCGCCACGCGGAAGGGACGCCGCCGATGACGACCGCGCACGCGACCGGCCAGGCACTCGCACCCCGCGTCTACGTCCTCACTCGCACCCGCACCCGCACCCGCATCGGCGACGTGCCCGCGCCCGCCACGCGACCGCTCCACTCCCTCTGTCCGAGCCCACCGGAAGATCCCTCGATGACCGCCACCCTCTCCCCCGACACCACCCGCCAGATCGTCCCGCCCGAGGACCGGTACGCCACCGAACTGGCCTTCCTCGCCGCGTACGACGACGGCCCGCGCCCTCCCGCCTGGCGGCTCACGCCCCGGGCCGTGGTCACGTTCGTCATGGGCAGCGACGGCCGTGCCCTGCGGCTGCCCGATGACGCCGGGGCACCCGAGGGTGTACCCCGCCGGCTGGTGGTGGAGGGCAAGTTCGTCGGCGACCGGGCGCTGGTGGAGCGGTGCGTGGTCACGCTCGCCGGGGAGCGCGGACTGCTGCTGGTGGGCGAGCCGGGTACCGCAAAGTCCATGCTGTCCGAGTTGCTGTCGGCGGCCGTCTGCGGCACGAGCGGGCTGGTCGTGCAGGGCACGGCGGGTACGACCGAGGACCAGCTCAAGTACGGCTGGAACTACGCCTTGCTGCTGGCCCAGGGGCCCAGCCGTACGGCCCTCGTCCCGTCCCTTGTCCTGACCGCCATGACCCGGGGCGGCATCGCCCGTGTCGAGGAGGTGACCCGCTGCCTGCCGGAGGTGCAGGACGCCCTGGTCTCCCTGCTCTCCGAACGGCGCATCGCCGTTCCCGAACTCTCGGGCACGGACGACGCCTTGGCGCACGCCACGCCCGGTTTCAACCTGATCGCCACCGCCAACCTGCGCGACAAGGGAGTCTCCGAGATGTCGGCGGCCCTCAAGCGCCGGTTCAACTTCGAGACGGTCGGCCCCATTCCGGACCTCGACGCCGAGACGGCACTGGTCCGCAGTCAGGCGCGGGCCTCGGTCGAGCGCGCCGGAGCGCCGTTCCAGGTGGACGAGGCCGTCCTGGAGGCGCTTGTCGTCGCCTTCCGTGACCTGCGTGAGGGCCGTTCGGCGGAGGGCTGGGAGGTCGAGCGGCCGTCCACCGTGATGAGCACCGCCGAGGCCGTGTCCGTCGCGGGCGCGCTCGGGTTGGCGGCGGCCTACTTCCCCGGGGACCGGGATGTGCTCGGGCTGCTCCCGGGGCACCTCCTCGGCGTGGTTCGCAAGGACGACCCGGCCGACGCGGCCCGGCTGCGCGGCTACTGGGACGGTCCGGTCCGGCGCCGCGCGGAGCAGGGTTCGGCGACCTGGCGCACCCTGTGGGACCTGCGCACGGTTCTGGAGGGCTGACACCCGTGTCCGACTCTCCGCCCACCCCGCTCTCTTCGTCGCCGTCCCCGGACGCAGCGGTCGCCGCGCTCACCGACCCGGCCGCGCCCTACCTCATCGGCGTACGGCATCACGCGCCGTCGCTGGCCGCGGCCGTGCCCGCGCTGCTGGACGCGGCCGCGCCGGACGTGCTCCTGGTCGAGCTGCCCGCCGAGATGCAGGACTGGCTGCCGTGGCTGGGACACGAGGAGACGCGGGCGCCGGTGGCCCTCGCCGCGGCCGGTCCGCGGGAGGGCGGGGGGCCGGCCTTCTATCCGTTCGCCGACTTCTCCCCCGAACTGGCCGCCGTGCGCTGGGCCGCCCGGCACGGCGTCCCGGTCGTCGCGTGCGACCTGCCGTTGGCCGACCGCGCGTGGCGTGCGGGGAGGCGGCCGGGCGCGCCTGCCTCGCCCATGGCACCGGAGGCCCACTGCTCCGGGCTCACCACCGCCCTCCGGGCCCGGCTCACCGGTCGCCCCGGTGAGGACCTGTGGGACCGTCTCGTCGAGGCCACCGCTCCGGGATCCGAGCCGGAGGCGCTGCGCCGTGCCGCGCTCCTCACGGGGTGGGCACTGCGCGAGGAGGCCGTGTCCTCGGGAGGGGTGCCCGAACTGGATCTGCGGCGTGAGGGCTGGATGCGGTCCCGTCTGGCCGCAGCCACCGTCGACGGCGCGCGGGCCGCCGTGGTGGTCGGCGCCTTCCACGCACCGGCGCTGCTGTCCCGGGCCGGTGCGGCGGATGAGGCCGGTGCCGTACCGGGTACGACCGGCGACGCCGACCAGCCCGAGTGGGCCACGTCCCTCATCCCGTACACGTACGCCCTCCTGGACGAACGGTCCGGGTACCCGGCGGGCATCCGGGACCCCGAGTGGCAGCATCTGGTGGTGCGGGCGGGGGGCGACCCGGCCGCGCTGGAGGAGGCGCTGACGCGCGCGGCCGTACGGGTCTGTGCGGAGCTGCGCGGCCTCGGGCATCCGTCGGGGCCCGCGGACGCGCGCGAGATCACGAGGTTGGCCTCGGACCTGGCCCGGTTGCGAGGGCTGCCCACGGCGGGCCGGGGCGAACTGGTCGAGGCGATTCAGACGGTGCTCGCGCAGGGCGAGCCGTACGGCAGGGGGCGGGCCGTCGCCCGCGCGACGGAGCGGGTCCTCGTCGGCAACCGCGGCGGTCGTCCGGCGCCGGGCGCGCCGCGCAGCGGACTCGCCCCGGCGGTCGAGACCGAGTTGTCGAGACTGGGACTGCCCGGCCCGAGGCCCAGTGGGACAACCGGTGGGACGTCGGGTGGGACAAGTGGGCCGGGTACGGCGGCCAGGGAGCTGCGGCTGGACCCCCTGCGCTCCGACCTCGACCGTGACCGCGACCTGCTGCTGCGGCGCCTGACGGTGTGCGGGGTGCCGTACGGCGAGCTGAGGGGCGTCGTCGGTGCGGGCGGCGCCGAGGCGTTGACGACGCGGTGGGAGGTGCGTTGGACCCCGGCGACCGAGGCCGTGCTGTCCGCGATCGGTGTGCACGGCGTCACGCCTGCTCAGGCGGCCGAGGGTGTCCTGCGCGAGCGCCGGCGGACGGAGCGGGACGAGGGCGGTCCCATGGCGGCGCAGACGCTGGACGGACTTCGGCAGGCGGCGGAGTGCGGCCTGCCCGAGCTGACGGACGCCCGTCTGGCGGAGGCCGCCGACGTGCTGCCCGCCTCGGCCACGCTGCCCGAACTCCTCACCGGGCTGGGTCTGCTGGACCGTTTGCGCGCAGGGCACGTCGCGGGGCTCGGCCTCGACAAGGACCGGGCAGTCCGGGCCGATGCCGTGGCCGACGTTCTCACCGCCGCCGCGGTGCGCCAGGTGGACGGTCTCGCCGGTGCCGAGGACCCGGCGGACGGGCACGCGCTGCTGGAACTCGCGCACCGGGCGGACGTCCTCGGCGGTGTCCGCCTGACCGACGCCCTGGCCCGGCTCGCGCGGGAGGGATCGCCCCTGATGCGTGGCGCCGCCGGGGCGGTCCGGGTGCTCCTGGGGCACGAGGACCCGGACGTCTTCGGCGGCCGCGTCGCCTCCTGGGTCGACACGGCGACCGACCGCGAGTCCCGCTCCGCCCTCACCGCGCGGCTCACGGGTCTGCTCACGGCCGCGGGCCCGCTGCTGGAGTCGGCGGCACCGGCGCTGGAGCCGCTGCTCGACCGGGTGTCCGGGTTGTCCGACCGGGGCTTCCTGCACCGGCTGCCGGCCTTGCGCGGCGGCTTCGACACGCTGAGCCCGGCCGCCCGCGACCGGCTTCTCTCGGCCGTCGAGGAACGCCTGCACATCGGTGGTCCGGCCGACCGGGCGAAGAGGGGCCACTTGGCCGACCTGGGTCGGATGGACCCCGCCGCCCTCGCCCTGTGGACCCGCGCGGACCTCACGGCGCGGGCCACGCTGGGCAGCCTCGGTCTACTGCCCTCGCCCACCCCGCCTGCGGCCCCGGCACCGCCCTCCCCTCAGCCCTCAGCACCGGCCTCGACACCGGCACACACCTCCACGCCACCCTCGATCCGACCCCCGACCCCGCACCCTCTCCCAACAGAGAAGACCGACGACCCCGCGCTTCACCACCTCGCCCCCGTCGACCGCTGGCGGCTCGTACTCGGCCGCCGTACCGACCAGTTGCCCCCGTCGGCTAGCGCACCGGCCACCGCGCTCGACGAGTTGTACGGCAGCGGGCGCGGCGAGGGCAGCCGGGGTGAGCTGAACGGCCCCGGCCGCGACGGCGGCGGTGGCGGACGGGAAGCCTCCTACCCGAGCGTGCGGGAATGGTCGGAGGAGCTGAGGGCGCTGTTCGGGCCGGGTGTCCGCGAGGAGGTGCTGGCGGCAGCGGCCGCGGCGGGCCGACCGGACGTCCTGGCCGAACTCGACCCGGACAGCGTGCGACCGTCCGTCGATCTGCTGCGCACGGTCCTCAGGCACGCGGGCGGTCTGCCCGAGGCACGGCTGGCCGCGCTGCGGCCACTCGTCCGGCGTCTGGTGGAGGCGTTGACCAGGCAGTTGGCCACGCGGCTGCGCCCCGCGCTGCACGGCGCCGTCCTGCCGCGGCCCAGCCGCCGTCCGGGCGGCGGCCTCGACCTGCCCCGCACTCTGCGGGCCAACCTGGCCTCCGCACGCCGTGGACCGGACGGCAAGGTGCTGGTCGTTCCGGAACACCCCGTGTTCCGTACCCGGGCCAGAAGGGCCGCCGACTGGCGGCTGATCCTCGTGACGGACGTGTCGGGGTCCATGGAGGCGTCCACGGTCTGGGCCGCCCTCACCGCGTCGGTACTGGCCGGAGTACCCACACTGTCCACGCATTTCCTGGCCTTCTCCACGGAGGTCATGGACCTCACGGACCACGTCCACGACCCGCTGTCCCTGCTGCTCGAGGTGAGCGTGGGCGGCGGCACCCACATCGCCGCGGGGCTGCGGCACGCCCGCGAACTCGTCACGGTGCCGTCCCGCACACTCGTGGTGGTCATCAGCGACTTCGAGGAGGGCTACCCCGTGGGCGGCCTGCTCGCCGAGGTCCGCGCCCTGGCCGGGAGCGGCTGCCACGTCCTGGGCTGCGCGAGCCTCGACGACACGGGCCGGCCCCGGTACTCCACCGCGGTCGCCGGGCAGCTCGTCGCGGCGGGCATGCCGGTCGCCGCCCTCAGCCCTCTCGAACTCGCCGGCTGGGTAGGGGAGAAGATCGGATGAACGCGCACCTTCCGCAGGTGGCTCCCTCGGTGACGGCCCACCTCGTCGCGGCACTGACGCCCAGGCTGCGCAAGCGGCTGGACGCGGGTGTCGAGAAAGTGGCGGTACGGCCTGTGGTCCGGGAGGGCGACATGGTGCGGATCGCCCTGGACGACGACACCAACCTCGAACTGCACGCCCCCGAAGGGGTCGTGACCAGTGCCGAGGCGATCCGCTGCGGGTGCCTGCTCGCGCCCGACTGCCTGCACCGGGCCGCCGCGGCATCCGCGGCCCCGGTCGCCGACCCCACGGCCCCGCCCACCACGGAATCCCCCGCGACGGACCTCAAGGAGCCCGCACCCCCCAATCAGGACTCCGCCCCTCCCGAAACGGCCACGCCCGCCCAGCGCACCGCTTCGGCCGCCCTGTACGACGCGGCGGCCGCGGTGCTGGAGGCCGGTACCGACGGAGCGGGCGCCGTGCTCCAGGCGGAGTTGCTGCGGGCGGCGCACACCGCGCGGCTCGCGGGGCTGCCCAGGGCCGCGGGCCGGGCCGTCGCCGTGGTCACGGCGTTGCGGGCGGCGCGCGGCGGCGACCCCGACTACCGACTCACCGATCTCACGGCCGCCCTGCGCGACGTCCTGGTGCTCGCGCACCGCCTCCCCGACGCCACCGGTCCGGAACTCGCCGGACTGCGCGGCAGCGTACGGCAGCCGTACAGCCCGGACGGTTCCCTGCGCCTGTACGGGGTCTTCGCCGAGCCGATCCTCTCCGCGACCGGGTACGCGGGCGCCGTCGCGTGGACCGCCGATGCGGCGGGCCGCCTCTACACGGTCTCCGACGTGGCTCCGGGCGGCGCCGAGCGGGCCACGGGTGCGGCGGACCGAGCCGTGCGCCTCGGCGACACGGCCCTGACGCACCGTGAACTCTCCCGCGCGGGAATCGCCGTGTCCGGGGCGACCGTCTCCCCGACGGGCCGCCTCGGCGCGGGCGCGGGCGTACGGGCCGTGCGCGCGTCCGGCGTCGACTGGGACGCCGATCCTCTGGACCGCCTTTGGGCGGTACCGGTGCCGGAGCAGATCTCCCGCTGCCTGACGGACGACCGGGACGGCCGGGATGCGCGGGAAGACCGGGACCTGCTCTTCCTCGACGTCACGCTCGTCGGCACGGTCCGCGAGGCGGCGGGTGAGTGCCTGGTCGCGGACTGCGGCGGACTCCGGCTCCGGCTCGCCGCCGCCCACGACCATCCGGCGCTGCCCCACCGCGAGAACCTGCGGCTCCTCGCCTCGGTGCCGGGCGCCCGGCTGCGCGTGGTCGCCCGGCTCACACCGGGCCCGCTCCCCCGCGCCACGTTGCTGGCCGTGAGCCATCCCACCGACCCCGGCAGACGCGTCGATCTCGGTCTGGACCGCCTCCGCCGCGCCGACCTACCCACCACACCGACCCCCCAGGCCCACCAGGCCCATCAGGCCCATCAGGCCCACCAAGCCCAGCCATCGACCGAGCCCCCGCCCACCATCGACGACGCCCCGGTCCACCTGCTGCGACGCCGGGTCATGCAGGCCGTCTCCGGAGGGCGCCGCGTGCTGGCGTTCCCCGGCGGCCGGGACGCCGAGGTCGCACGGTTGCGGCGGTACGGCCTGGGCACCGCGGGTGAGTTGCTCGCCGAGTTGCACGCCACGGCGGCGGACCGCGCACGCGACCCCTTCGGCCGGCTGCTCCCGGCCGACACCGGCCGCTTCGTCCGCGCCTGGCTCGGCGCCGCCGTCTACACGGAGTCACTCGACCGCGCCCTGTGCGCCGCCGCGTGGGGCGCGGACCTCACCGCGGACCTGTCCGCCGACCTCTCCGCGGACCTCACCGGCCCGGACGAACCCGCGCCCGGGCCGCCGTGAGGTAGTGGGCTCAGCGGCACCACCCGCACGATCCGCCCGCTGAGCGGCGCGGGTCGCCGTAGTATCGGATGATCTCGTGGGGGAAGGCGGGCGGACATGGGCAGACAGCGTCCCGGTACGCCGACGCTGGAGGAGGTGGCCGCCCTCGCCGGCGTGGGGCGGGGCACCGTCTCAAGGGTCATCAACAACGCGGCCGGCGTGCGGGACTCGACGCGCCGCGCCGTGCAGCGGGCCATCGCGGAGCTGGGGTACGTCCCGAATCTCGCGGCGCGTTCGCTGGCGGGGCACCGTGCGGACGCGGTCGCGCTGGTGATGACGGAGACGGACTGGCGGCTGTTCGGGGAGCCGTTCTTCACGGAGATCGTGCATGCCGTCGGCGATGCGCTCACCGACACCCCGGTGCAGTTGCTGCTCACGCTGGTCCGCACGGACACCGAGCGCCGACGCTTCGTGGAGTACGCGCGAGGCGGGCGGGTCGACGGTGTGCTGCTGATGTCCGTGCACGCCGCGGATCCGCTGCCGGACATGCTGGCCAAGGCGGGGCTGCCCACCGTGATGCTCGGGCGGCGTTCCGGCGACGAGAGTGTCACCTACGTCGACGCCGACAACACCGGAGGCGCGCGCGGCGCGGTCACGTATCTGCTCGACGGGGGCCGGAGCGCGATCGGGGCCATCAGCGGGCCGCTGGACATGTACGTCGCCCAGTGCAGGCTGCGCGGATACCGGGAGGCTCTGGAGCTGGCCGGTGTGACGGCCGACCCGTCGCTGGTCGTCGAGGGCGCCGACTTCACGGAGGAGAGCGGGCGCCGGGCGATGACCAGCCTGATCGGCCGTCACCCGGAGCTGGACGCGGTCTTCGCCGCCTCGGACACCCTGGCCGCCGGGGCACTCGGCGCGCTGCGCGCCGCGGGCCGGCGGGTGCCCCAGGACGTGGCGGTGATCGGCTTCGACGACTTCCAGCCGGCCCGGCCCACGGACCCGCCGCTGACGACGGTCCGGCAGCCGCTGGAGGAGATCGGCCGCACCATGGTGCGGCTGCTGCTGGAGGAGATGGAGGAGTCGCCCGTTGCCTGGCGGCACGTCATCCTCCGTACGGAGCTGGTACTCCGGGACTCTGCCTGACCGAGGCCTGACCGAGGCCTGACCGAGGCCGAATGCGGGAGCGCTCCCGTCGGCGGCCCGGCTCCCACCTGGGGCTTCGAGATTCGTTCAACGGCTCCGTTGCGCACAGTCTTGTCAGGAACATGAACGGCTCCTACAGTCCCCAGTCAACCGGTAGTTGGGAGCGCTCCCATCAGTGGGGAGTTGGGAGCGCTCCCGCACCGGCCCCTTCCCCCCGCACTCTCCCGGAGAGGCCCCCATGCGAACGCCACCGCCCCAAGTCCGCGCCTTACGCGGCCTCTTGTCGGCCCTGATCGCGACGCTCGCGAGCTTCGCGGCCGTCGCGGCTCTGGTGACCGCTGCGCCGCCGGCCCAGGCGGACACCACGATCTGCGAACCCTTCGGAACGACGACGATCCAGGGACGGTACGTCGTCCAGAACAACCGCTGGGGATCCAGCGCCACCCAGTGCGTCACCGCGACCGACAGCGGCTTCCGGGTCGCCCAGGCCGACGGCTCGGTGCCGACCAACGGGGCACCGAAGTCGTACCCGTCGGTCTTCAACGGCTGTCACTACACCACCTGTTCGCCGGGCACCAGCCTGCCCGCCCGGCTGAACACCGTCTCCAGCGCGCCGTCCAGCATCTCGTACGGATTCGTCGGCGACGCCGTCTACAACGCCTCCTATGACATCTGGCTGGACCCGACGCCCCGGACCGACGGCGTCAACCAGACCGAGATCATGATCTGGTTCAACCGGGTGGGCCCGATCCAGCCCATCGGCTCCCCGGTCGGCACGGCCACCGTGGGCGGCCGGAGCTGGGAGGTGTGGAGCGGCAGCAACGGCTCCAACGACGTGCTGTCCTTCGTGGCTCCGTCGGCGATCAGCAGCTGGAGCTTCGACGTCATGGACTTCGTCCGGGCGACCGTCGCGCGCGGCCTCGCCGAGGACGACTGGTACCTGACGAGCGTTCAGGCGGGCTTCGAGCCCTGGCAGAACGGCGCGGGCCTGGCCGTGAACTCCTTCTCCTCCACCGTGCAGACCGGCACCGAACCCGGTCCGGACCCCGATCCCGGCGAGCCGGGCGAGGCGGCGTGCGAGGTGTCGTACGGCACGAACGTCTGGCAGAACGGCTTCACCGCGGACGTCACCGTCACCAACACCGGAACGGCGCCCGTCGACGGCTGGCGGCTCGCCTTCACCTTGCCCTCCGGCCAGCGGATCACCAACGCCTGGAACGCCTCGGTCGCCCCGTCCGCGGGCGCGGTCACGGCCACCGGCGTGGCGCACAACGCCCGGATCGCTCCCGGCGCCAGCCTGTCGTTCGGCTTCCAGGGCGCGCACGGCGGGACGTTCGCGGAGCCGGACGGCTTCCGCCTGAACGACGCCGCCTGCACCACGGCGTAAGCACTCCCCCGCCCGTCCGGTCGAAGCCCCGTCCCCGGACGGGCGGGGGCTCCACCTCCGCACCTCCCCACCCCCCACCCTCTCTCCCCCAGACCTCGCTTGATTGTCATGGACCGATCATGAATAGCCGGCGGAATCAGGAGACCCCATGGCTCGACGCAGCAGACTCCTCTCCCTCGCGGCGGTGCTGGCCACCCTGCTCAGCGCGCTCGGCGTGACCCTCCTGCTCGGGCAGGGGCGCGCCGAGGCGCACGGCGTGGCGATGATGCCCGGCTCCCGCACCTACCTCTGCCAACTGGACGCCAAGACCGACACCGGCGCCCTCGACCCGACGAACCCGGCCTGCCGGGCCGCCCTCGACGAGAGCGGCGGGACGGCGCTGTACAACTGGTTCGCCGTGCTCGACTCCAACGCGGGCGGACGCGGCGCGGGTTACGTGCCGGACGGCACCCTGTGCAGCGCCGGCGACCGTTCCCCGTACGACTTCTCCGCCTACAACGCGGCCCGCGCGGACTGGCCCCGGACGCATCTGACGTCCGGCAAGACGATCAAGGTGCAGTACAGCAACTGGGCTGCCCACCCGGGTGACTTCCGGGTCTATCTGACCAAGCCGGGCTGGTCGCCCACGTCCGAGCTGGGCTGGGACGACCTGGAGCTGATCGAGACGGTGACCAATCCGCCGCAGCAGGGCTCGCCGGGTACCGACGGGGGCCACTACTTCTGGGATCTCGCGCTGCCCTCGGGCCGCTCGGGCGACGCGCTGATCTTCATGCAGTGGGTGCGTTCGGACAGCCAGGAGAACTTCTTCTCCTGCTCGGACGTCGTCTTCGACGGCGGCAACGGCGAGGTCACCGGCATCCGCGGTTCGGGAAGCACTCCGGGCCCGGACCCGACGCCCACGCCGACCCCGACGACGCCGCCCACGCACTCCGGTTCCTGCATGGCGGTCTACACCGTGGAGAACTCCTGGAGCGGTGGCTTCCAAGGCTCCGTGGAGGTGATGAACCACAGCAGTGAGGCCCTCAACGGCTGGGCGGTGCAGTGGCGGCCGGGCAGTGGGACCACGCTGGGCGGGGTGTGGAACGGTTCGGTGTCCAGCGGCGGCGACGGCACGGTGACGGTCCGGAACGTGGACCACAACCGCGTCATACCACCCGACTCCAGCGTGACCTTCGGGTTCACCGCCACGTCCACGGGCAACGACTTCCCCGCGGGGACGATCGGCTGCGTCGCGCCCTGACCCTTTCGAGTGAGGTCGGCGGTGCCCCGCACCGGGCCCCGCCGACCTCACGTACCGGTTACGAATCGCTCAACCTCTGGTTGCGAAGCGGTGATCGGGCGACGATGGGGGCATGACTCCGGCCCAGCACGCCTTTGAGCGGCTGCAAGCCTGGCCCGACCTCACCGCGGGTTCGGCCAGCTGTGGAACCGGACGGGCACTGTGCTCCGTCCGCGACGAGATCGTCCACTTCCATTCGGACCGGGACGTGGACCTCCACCTCACCCACCGGGCCATCCAGCGCTTCCAGTACGACCTCAGCGGCTCCAGCGCCATCCGGCTGGTCGCCGACTCACGCTGGGTGACCGTGCACCTGGACTGCGATGCCGACGTCGACCTGTTGCTGAGCCTGGTGAGCATCGCGCTCAAGGCGCATCAGTCCCGTCCGGCCGGCGACCCGCCCTCGGGGTGCAACTTCCGCCGGGTCACGGTGCTGCCCCGCACGGTGGCCGAGGAGGTCTGACGGACGCCGACGGCGGTGCGCCCGCCGTAGGCACACCGCCGTGACCTCATGTCAGTGGTCCGCCGGGCCCTCCGGGGCGCGCCGGACACCGGCCGCGGCGAGGACCGCGCCGAACAGGCAGAGGACGCCGGTGACGACCACGGCCAGGTGGACGCCGTTCATGAACGCCTGCCCGCTGCCCTCCACCACGGCGGCCCGCAGGTCGGCCGGCAGGTCGCCGGAGACGGGTGCCACGCCCATCGCCACGGCGTCCTCGGCCTCCCGCAACCCGTGGGCCACGGCGGACGGCACGCCCGCGCCGGTCAGCTCGCCGGTGAGCGTGGCGCCGACCCTGGCACTGATCAGCGAGACCAGGACGGACGTACCGAGCGCCCCGCCGATCTGCAGGGTGGTCGCCTGAAGGCCGCCGGCCACACCGGCGTACCGGACGGGGGCGTTGCCCACGATGGCGTCCGAGGAGGCCGCCATCACCATGCCGACGCCGAGGCCGAGCGCGATGAACGGCGGCCACATCGTGGCGTAGGCGGAGTCGGTCTGCCAGGTGAGCATGCCGAAGCAGGACGCCGCCTGGAGCAGCATGCCCACCGGCATGGTCAGCCGCGGTCCGAAGCGCTGGGTCAGGGCCGCGCCCAGCGGCGAGGCGACCAGCGAGGCGAGGCTGAGCGGGAGCGTGCGCACGCCCGCCTCGACCGGGGTGAAGCCGCGCACGTTCTGGAGGTACAGCATCACGAAGAAGATCACTCCGAGCATGACGAAGAAGTTCAGCGCGGTGATGACCGCGCCGATCGTCAGTGCCCGGCTGCGGAACAGGCTCATCGGCAGCAACGGGTGCGCGGTCCGGGTCTCGTGCCGCCCGAACACGAGCAGCAGGACCAGTCCGGCGGCGACGGCGCCCAGCGTTCCGGCGGAGGTCCAGCCCCAGGTCTCGCCCTTGACGACACCGAAGACCACGGCCAGCAGACCGAGGGCGAGCAGCACGAGGCCGGGAAGGTCGAAGCGCTCCCGGCCGGCGGCCCCACGGCTCTCCGGGAGGACGAGGACGCCGAAGACGATGGCGGCGACGCCTATGGGGGCGTTGATGTAGAAGACGGACTCCCAGTCGACGTGTTCCACGAGGAGTCCACCGACGATGGGCCCGAGGGCGGTCGCCACGGCGGAGACCATGGCCCAGATGCCCACGGCCATGCCGAACCTCTTCGGCGGGAACACGGAGCGCAGCAGGCCGAGGGTGTTGGGCATCAGCAGTCCGCCGAAGGCGCCCTGGAGCGCGCGGAAGGCGACCACGCCCTCGACGGAGCCGGAGAGGCCGATGGCGACGGAGGCGAGGGTGAAGCCGGCGACGCCCACGAGGTAGTAGGTGCGCCGTCCGAACCGGTCGCCGAGCTTGCCGCCCAGGATGAGGGTGGCGGCCAGCGCGAGCAGGTAGGCGTTGGTGACCCACTGGAGTTGGGCGGTCGACGCGTGCAGGTCGCTGCCGATCGCGGGGTTGGCGATGGCGACGACGGAGCCGTCGAGCTGGACCATGAAGAGTCCGAACGCGACGGCGAGCAGGGTCAGCCACGGATTGGACCGCCGACGGCCGGCCGCCGGTGGGGCGGTCTCGGCCGCGGGCGCGGTGGGGTCGGCCACGGAGGTGGAGGGCATGAACGGGCCTTCGCTTCCAGGTTCGGGAGAGTGGTGCGCCAAGACATGGCGGTCCGCGGGAGCACGGCGGACCGGCCGCGGGCACGACGGTGCGCCTGCGGCCGGCGAGTACGCGCGGGTTCCGCCCGGTCAGCGGGCGGTGGGGTGGAGGTGGCGCGCCAACGCGTCGAGCGCGTCCAGGGCGGAGCCGAGCGCGCCCTGCTGCCCCTCGGTGAGGGAGGTCAGGGCGTGGCGGATGAACGCGGTCTCGAGTGCCTGCACCTCGGACACCCGCTGACGAGCCATGGCCGTGAGGTGGAGGTGGGCGACCCGCTTGTCGGCGCTGTCCTGCCGGCGCTCCAGATCACCCCGCTCGGTGAGCTGGGAGACCAGGGCGCTGACGTTGTTCGGCTTCATCAGCAGGGCCTCGGCGGCCTCGCGCACCGTGGCGCCCTCACGCTGCGCGACGAAACGCAGCAGGGCGAGCTGCCCCTCCGTGGGCTTGGGGTGCGGGTATGCGGCGGCGACCTGCCGGTCCAGCGCCCGGTGCAGCGCGGGAAGGCACGCCGCGAGCCCGGAGGCCACGCGGTCGATGTCCCGGCGAGGGGTGCTGGAGTCGGTCACCCGCGGATAATAGGTATGGCCATATAGGTATGTCAAAGGACTAAAGTCCGAGCCCGCGCCACCACCGGCGCAACGCACTCGCAACCTTCCCCGTGCTGGGATGCGCCCCATGGGCGACACATACGAGGAGACCCCCCGCGTCGAGCTGACCCCCGAGGCCGCCGTACTGCTGCGGCGGCTCCGCGAGGCGCACGGCCCGCTGATGTTCCACCAGTCCGGCGGCTGCTGCGACGGCAGCGCCCCCATGTGCTACCCCGCCGGCGAATTCCGCACCGGCGGTTCGGACGTCCTGCTCGGCGAGCTGGTGGTCGACGGCGTCGGGGAGCCGGTGGAGTTCTGGATGTCGCGCAGCCAGTACGAGGTGTGGAGTCACACCCGGCTGACCGTGGACGTCGTCGCGGGCCGCGGCAGCGGCTTCTCCCTGGAGGCACCCGAGGGGGTGCGGTTCCTCATCCGCTCGCGCGTCGTCGACGCCTAGCCCGCCCGCGGCCCGGTCTGCGGTCTACGGTCTGAGGCTGCTCACGATGTCCGCCGTCGCGGCCAGACCGCTGTTGATGGTCGGGGCGATGCTCGTGCTCGCCAGGTAGAAGCCGAGCAGCAGGCACACCAGCGCGTGCGAGATCTTCAGCCCGCCGTTGCGGAGGAAGATCACCGCGAGGACGAACAGCAACAGCACCACAGAGATGGAAACGGCCATCGTCAACCTCCTCCGCCACGTCCACTTCGCGGCGTTCGGCCGCAAGTGTGGCGTAGCGGAGGGTTCGTCCGGGCGGCTGACCTGTCCTCCGAACGAGTGGTGTTTCCGCCGGTGCCCTACGCGCCCCGGTGGGCGTCGAGGAACGCCTCCAGGCCCGCGAGGTCGTCGGTGTTGAGGTGATCGACACCGGCGGCGACCAGTTCGGTCCACACGGCGTCCCGCGCGGGGCCCGCGATGTCGGGCGTGGCCCAGAACCGGACCCGCTGGCCGCGGGCGTGTGCCGCGCCGACGATGCCCCGCAGCCTGCGCCGTTCGGCGGGCGGGAAGGCGCCCACGCCCTGCCAGGTGAAGTTGAGCGTCCAGTTGTCGCTGATCAGCGGGACGAAGGAGGCGGGTGCGGTGGAGCCGAGGTCGGTGAGCCGGCCGTCGTAGAAGGCGCGGCGGGTGCGCTGGGCCTCCATGGGGGCGCGGGCCGCCCGGTCGCCGGAGACCACCGCGGTGACCGCGCCGGGGAGGACCCGTCCGTGGGCGTAGGTGGTGAACAGGTGCCGGTGGCGGCGCAGCTGCCGGTCGAGTTCGAGGTACGTCGACGCCCCCTCGGTCTTGATGTCGATGAGGAGTTGCAGGGCGCGGCGGTCCCGCCGGTAGACCCGGCCGTGGTTCGCGCGGACCCGGGCGGCGAGGGGGTCAAGGTAGAGGGATTCCAGGGTGCGGGCCGGGTCGAGGTCCTCGGGGTCGTGGGCGACGAGGAGTTGGCCGTCGACCAGGTAGATGTCGGCCTCGACGCTGCCGAAGCGGTGGTCGAGGGCGTCGAGGAGCGGGCGGGGGTGTTCGTAGTCGTTGTGGGCGTGCGCGCGCCACAACGGGCGCGGTCCGCGCCCGCCTTCGCTCGCCAGCGCGTTGCCTGCGGGGAGGGCGACCGCGCCCGCGAGGGCGGCGCCGAGGGTGGTGAGGGCTCTGCGTCGGGTGGTGAGGGCCATGCTCTGCCTCCCTGGATGTGCCGTACGGGACGCCTGTGAGTATGCGGTCCCGGTGCCCTCAGGGAGCAGAGCCGTGCGGGGAGTTGGCCGGACCGACCTCGGTCGTTCACCTCGACGGAGCCGGTCGCACGGAGAGTGCCCGCCCCCGGAGGGGACGGGCACGCGCCGACGGGACGGAGAGCCGTCAGGGGGCTCGCAGGTCGACCAGGTCGGCCAGGGCCGCGCGGTGGGTGCCCGCCGCGCCGTAGGCGATCGAGTCGGCCTTGGCCCGCTTCAGGTACAGGTGGACCGGGTGTTCCCAGGTCATGCCGATGCCGCCGTGCAGTTGCAGCGCCTCCTCGGCGGCGTGGACGGCCACCCGGGCCGCGTACGCCTGGGCCACGGCGACGGCCACGTCGGTGTCCTCGCCGGTGGCCAGGGCGTCGGCCGCGTTGCGGGCCGCGGCGCGCAGCCCGGCCACTTCCAGCCACAGCCCGGCGAGCCGGTGCTTGAGCGCCTGGAAGCCGCCGACCTGGCGGTTGAACTGCTTGCGTTCCTTCAGGTAGCGGACGGTCTCGGTGAGCAGCCAGTCGGCGAGGCCCAGTTGCTCGGAGGCGAGCAGCCCGGCACCGGCCCGCAGGGCGCGCCGCACGGCGGGCCCGGAGTCGCCGAGCCGGCGCCCGGGGGCGCCTTCGAGGGTGACGCGGGCGAGGGGCCGGGTGAGGTCCAGGGACGTCTGCGGGGTGACGGTCACGTCGGCGGCCCGGACCGCGTACAGTCCCCCGTCGTCCGCGGGCACCAGCAGGACGTCGGCCACGGCCGCGTCGGCGATGCCGGTCAGTTCACCGTGCAGGGTGCCCGCTTCGAGCCGCACGTGCGGGACCGGGCCGCCCGGTGCGACGTGCAGTCCGACGGCGAGCGCGGCGACGGAGGTCGCGGACGCCAGCTCGGTGAGCAGGTCGTCGGCCGCGCAGGCCAGCAGCGCCTCGGTGGCGACGACGGCGCTCGTCAGGTAGGGCACCGGCGCTACCGCGCGCCCCAACTCCTCCAGCACCACGGCGGTTTCCCGGTGGGTGGCGCCCTGACCGCCCAGTGCCTCCGGGATCAGCAGGCCGGCGAGGCCCATGGAGTCGGCGAGCGCCTTCCACAGCGACACGTCGTGCGGGGTGCCCGATTCGGTGCGGGTGATGACGCCCGCCGGGTCGCAGTGGTCGGTGAGCAGGTCCCGGACGGCGGCGCGCAGCGCCTCTTCCTCCTCCGAGTAGAGCAGAGCGGGTTCCGGCTGAGCGCTCATCGGGCGAGGTCCTTCCATGCGACGTCCTTGTCGGTGCGCGGCTCGGCGGGCAGGCCCAGGACGCGTTCGGCGACGATGTTGAGCAGGACCTCGCTGGTCCCGCCCTCGATGCTGTTGCCCTTGGAGCGCAGGTAGCGGTACCCGGCGTCGCGGCCGGTGAAGTCCACCAGTTCGGGGCGGCGCATCGTCCAGTCGTCGTACAGCAGGCCCTCCTCGCCGAGGAGTTCGACCTCCAGGCCGCTGATCTCCTGGTTGAGCCGGGCGAAGTTCAGCTTCATGCCGGCGCCCTCGGGTCCGGGCTGGCCGGCCACCAGTTGCTGGCGCAGCCGTACGCCGGTGAGCCGCGCGACCTCGGCGTCGACCCACAGGCCGAGCAGCCGCTGGTGCAGGTCGTGGGTGCGCAGGTCCGGGCGCTCGCGCCAGGTCCCGGCGATCTTGCCGATCATGCCGCCCTCGCGGGGGATCGGGGTACCGCCGATGGCGACGCGCTCGTTGTTCAGCGTGGTCTGCGCGACCCGCCAGCCGTCGCCGACGTCGCCGAGGCGCCGGGAGTCGGGGATGCGGACGCCGGTGAGGAACACCTCATTGAACTCGGCCTCGCCGGTGATCTGGCGCAGCGGGCGGACCTCGACGCCCGGGTCGGTCATGTCGCAGACGAAGTAGGTGATGCCCCGGTGCTTGGGCAGGTCCGGTTCGGTTCGGGCGATGAGGATGGCCCAGCGGGCGAGGTGCGCGCTGGAGGTCCACACCTTCTGCCCGTCGACGACCCAGCCCTCGCCTTCACGGACCGCCCGGGTGCCGAGCGCGGCGAGGTCGGACCCGGCGCCCGGTTCGCTGAACAGCTGGCACCACACCTCCTCACCGGTCCACAGCGGGCGCAGCAGTCGGCGCTTCTGCTCCTCGGTGCCGTACTGGAGGATCGTCGGGGCGGCCATGCCGAGGCCGATGCCGATCCGCCGGGGGTCGTTGTCGGGGGCGCCCGCCGCCGCCAACTCGGCGTCCACGACGGCCTGGAGGGAGCGGGGGACGCCGAGTCCGCCGAGGCCCTGCGGGTAGTGCACCCAGGCGAGTCCGGCGTCGAAGCGGGCCCTCAGGAAGTCGAGGCGTTCCGTGGTGGCCGGCGGATGCGCGGCCAGCAACTCCTTGGTACGGGTGCGCAGTTCGGTCGCGTCGGTCATGCGGCGGCTCCCTTCTCCAGCGTCTGGGGTACGACGGCCACCCGGCCGGTCGTCCTGCCGTCGGCGACGCGCTGTACGGCGTCCGCCGCCCCGTCGAGCGGGACCCGCTCGCTCACCAGCGGCTTGATCGCGCCCCGCGCGGCGAGGTCGGTGAGCTGTTCGTGGCAGTGCTGGACCAGCTTCGGATCCTTGGTGTTGTACAGGCCCCAGTGCAGGCCGAGGATCGCGTAGTTCTTCACCAGGGCGTGGTTCAGCGCCGGGCTGGGGATGGTGCCGCTCGCGAAGCCGACGACGACGATCCGGCCCTCGAAGGCGACAGTCTTGGCGGACTGGGTGTACGCCTGGCCGCCCACCGGGTCGTAGATCACGTCCGCGCCCCGGCCGCCGGTGGCCTCCTTCACCGCGGCGACGACGTCCTCGGCGTGCCGGTCGACGACCACGTCGCAGCCCAGTTCCCGGGCGACGGCGGCCTTCTCGGGGCCGCCCACGACACCGACGACGGTGGCGCCGGCGGCCTTGCCGAGCTGGACGGCCGCGCTGCCGACCCCTCCGGCGGCGGCGTGCACCAGCAGGGTCTCGCCGGCCTCCAGCCGCGCGCGGCGGTGCAGGCCGAACCAGCCGGTCTGGTAGCCGATGTGCAGGGCCGCGGCCTCGGCGTCGTCCAGCGCGTCCGGCGCGGGCAGCAGGGCCCGGGCGTCCGCGAGGGCGTACTCGGCGAAGCCGCCGTGCGGCAGCGCGGGGTTGGCGATGACGCGGCGCCCGTCCTCGGTCTCGCCGCAGACCTCCACGCCCGGCGTGAACGGCAGCGGCGGCCTGATCTGGTACTGGCCCCGGCAGAGCAGGGCGTCCGGGAAGTTGATGTTGGCGGCGCGGACCCTCAGCAGGACCTGGCCGTCGCCGGGCGTGGGCGGCGCCACGTCCGCGAGGCGCATCACCTCGCCCGGCTCGCCGTTCTCGTGCACCTGCCATGCCTGCATGCGGGGCCTCCACCGACTGCGTCGTCCGACCGGGTCACTCGCATACTAAGCGGTCGCTTGCCGATCGGGGAACAGCTCGGGCGCAGTCGTACGTCACGTACCGCCGCCGCGCGCCGGGCGAGCCCTCACTGGCGGGCGGCGGGCCGCGCCCGTACGTGCATCCGCTCCCCCTGCGGGCCGAAGAGGCTGAGGAACTCGGCGGGCCCCTCCCCCGTCGACCCGAACCAGTGCGGCACCCGAGTGTCGAACTCGGCGGCCTCCCCCGCCGACAGCACCACGTCGTGGTCCCCGAGCACGAGCCGCAGCCGGCCCGAGAGGACGTAGAGCCACTCGTACCCCTCGTGGGTGCGCGGGTCCGGTTCCTCCTTGCGCGCGGGCTCCAGCACCTTGAACGCCTGGAGCCCGCCCGGCTGGCGGGTGAGCGGCCAGTGCGTGCGGCCGTGGCGCACGATCGGCTCGGACCGCACGCGCGGGTCGCCGACCGGCGGGGCGCCGACGAGTTCGTCCAGCGGCACCTGGTGGGCCTGGGCGATCGGCAGGAGCAGTTCGAGGCTCGGTTTGCGCAGGCCCGACTCCAGCCGCGACAGGGTGCTGACGGAGATGCCGGTGGTCTCGGACAGGGCCGCCAGGGTCACCTCGCGCTCCTTGCGGACCTGGCGGAGCCGGGGGCCGACACCGGCGAGGACGTCGTCTGCAGTCATGTGAATATTGCAGAATCGGCAACAAGATTTGTCAATACCGGGGTGGTGGGGCGACCTTCTGGGTGGAGGTGGTCACCATGACCCAGAACGTCATCCCTACCCAGAGCGAGGACCCGAGCGGGACCTACGACGTGGTCGTCGTGGGCGGCGGTGCCGCCGGGCTGTCCGCCGCGCTCGTCCTTGGCCGGTCACGGCTGCGCACGCTGGTCGTCGACGCCGGGGAGCCCCGCAACACGCCCTCGGACCACATGCAGGGCTACCTGACGCGGGACGGCATGGCGCCCGCCGAGTTCCTGGCGCTCGGCCGGGAGGAGATCGCACGCTACGGCGTGGAGCTGGTCCGCGACCGGGCCGTCGACGTGTCCCGGGACGGGGACTTCGCCGTGCGGCTGGCCGGCGGGGACACCGTGCGGGCCCGCCGTCTGATCGTCACCACCGGGCTCCAGGACGAGCTGCCGGCCGTGCCGGGGGTCGCCGAGCGGTTCGGCCGGGACGTACTGCACTGCCCGTTCTGCCACGGCTGGGAGGTGCGCGACGGACACTTCGGCGTGCTCGCCACCAGCCCGCTCAGCGTGCACCAGGCGCTGATGGTGTCCGGCTGGTCGGACGACGTGACGCTCTTCCTGCACACGGTCGCCGAGGAGGAGCTGACCGACGACGACCTGCGCCGCCTCGCCGCGGCCGGGGTCAAGGTGGTCCCCGGCGAGGTCGCCGCCCTGCGGGTCGAGGACGACCGGCTCACCGGGGTCCGGCTGGCGGACGGCTCGGCCCACGACCGCTCGGTCGTGTTCGTCGCCCCGCGGGCGGTACCGCAGACCGGCCTGATGGAGCGGCTGGGCGCGGACCTCCAGGAGACCCCGTTCGGCGCGTACCCGGTGGTCGACCCGACGGGCCGCACCTCCGTCCCGGGCGTGTGGACGGCCGGCAACGCGATGGGCTTCGGCGAGCAGGTCGTCCACGCGGCCAGCGGCGGCTACCGCGCAGCAGCGGCGATCGTCGGCGACCTGATCATGTCGAACCTGGACGCGACCCTGGCGGAGTGAGGGGGCGTACGAGGGGGACGCCGGGGGCGCCAACCGCGGTGGATCCCGGCCCCGGGTCGGCCCACCCGGGGGCACACGCCTACGAACACGGCCTCCCCCGCCCGAGATCTCCAGGACCAGGGACGATGGCCGTCCCCGGCGCGGCCGTCGCCGACGCCGAGACCCACAGGGCGCGCGCCGTTCCGCGGGCGGCAGTCACCCGCGGACCAGGCGCCGTCAGGCGGACAGGGATCGCCCGGGACGCCCGCCGCGCGAGCCCTACCCGCCGGTCCCGCCCCGCCCGCCAGGTGTGTCCCCGCCCTCCCCGGTGCACCATGACTGCATGCTGCTTGCCCGGTTGGCCCAGGTGTCCCGGGAGGTCGCCGAGACGTCGGCGCGGTCCCGGAAGACCGTCCTGCTCGCGGAGTTGTTCCGGGAGGCGGAGGCGGCGGACGTGCCGGTCGTCATCCCCTACCTGGCGGGACGCCTCCCGCAGGGCAGGATCGGCGTCGGCTGGAAGGTGCTGAGCCGCGAGGTGGCGCCGGCCGCCGAGCCGTCGCTCACCGTGCGCGACGTGGACGCCCGGCTCACCCACCTCGCCTCGGTGACCGGCACCGGTTCGCAGGCCGAGCGGGCGCGGCTGGTCGGCGAGCTGATGGGCGCGGCCACCGAGGACGAGCAGCGCTTCCTGGTCGGGCTGCTCACCGGCGAGGTCCGGCAGGGCGCCCTGGACGCGGCCGCGGTGGAGGGCCTGGCCGCGGCGACGGACGCGCCCCCGGCGGACGTACGGCGGGCGGTGATGCTCGCGGGCTCCCTGCAGACGGTGGCCGAGGCCCTGCTCGCGGACGGGCCCGGCGCCCTGGAGGGGTTCCGGCTCACCGTCGGCCGACCCGTGCTGCCGATGCTGGCGCACAGCGCCTCCTCGGTCGCGGAGGCGGTCGGCAAGCTGGGCGCCTGCGCGGTCGAGGAGAAACTGGACGGCATCCGCGTCCAGGTGCACCGCGACGGCGGCACCGTCCGCCTCTTCACCCGCACCCTGGACGACATCACCGACCGGCTCCCCGAAGTCACCGAGGCGGCCCTCGCGCTGCCCGGCGAGCGGTTCATCCTGGACGGCGAGGTGATCTCCCTGGACGCGAGCGGTCGTCCCCGTTCCTTCCAGGAGACCGCCGGACGGGTCGGCTCCCGCACGGACGTGGCGACGGCGTCGCGGGCGCTCCCCGTCTCCGTGGTGTTCTTCGACGCGCTGTCCGTCGACGGCCACGACCTGCTCGACCTGCCCCTGACCGAGCGGCACGCGGCGCTGGCCCGGCTGGTCCCCGAGCCCACGCGGGTGCGGCGCGCGCTGGTGGGCGGGCCCGAGGAGACACCGGCCGCCGAGGAGTTCCTCGCCGAGACGCTGCGCCGCGGCCACGAGGGCGTCGTCGTCAAGGGGCTCGACGCCGGCTACAGCGCGGGGCGCCGCGGCGCGTCCTGGCTGAAGGTCAAGCCCGTCCACACGCTCGACCTGGTCGTGCTGGCCGCCGAGTGGGGCCACGGCCGCCGCACCGGCAAGCTGTCCAACCTCCACCTGGGCGCCCGCACCGCCGACGGCTCCTTCGCGATGCTCGGCAAGACCTTCAAGGGCATGACGGACGCGCTGCTGGCCTGGCAGACCGAGCGCCTCGGCCAGCTGGCCGTCGAGGAATACCCCTGGGGCGTGACCGTCCGCCCCGAACTCGTCGTCGAGATCGCCTACGACGGCCTCCAGCGCTCCACCCGCTACCCGGCCGGCGTCACCCTCCGCTTCGCCCGCGTGGTCCGCTACCGCGAGGACAAGCGCCCCGAGGACGCGGACACCGTGGACACCCTGCTCGCCGCGCACCCCGGGATCACCCCGTGAGGCGCAGCGCGGGCCTGCTGCTGCACCGCCGCGGCCCCGGAGCGGAACTCCAGGTGCTCCTCGGGCACATGGGCGGCCCCTTCTACGCCCGCCGGGAGGCCGGCGCGTGGACGGTCCCCAAGGGCGAGTACGACCCCGCGGAACCGGCCTGGGACGCGGCCCGACGGGAGTTCGAGGAGGAGCTGGGGCTGCCGCCGCCCGACGGCGAGGCGGTCCCGCTGGGCGAGGTGCGGCAGGCGGGCGGGAAGGTCGTCACGGTCTGGGCCGTCGAGGCCGACCTCGACCCGGCGACGGTCGTACCCGGCACCTTCCGCATGGAGTGGCCGCCGCGATCGGGCCGGACCCAGGAGTTCCCCGAGCTGGACCGGGTCGCCTGGTTCCCGGTGGACCGGGCGCGCGAGGTGATCGTGAAGGCACAGGCCGCGTTTCTCGACCGGCTGGCTGAGCACTCGCACTGACAAGAGGCGACGCGGTGCGGAAAGAGCCCGCACCGGACCCGTCCGCGTTGCGGCACCCCGCGCCACGCGCCAGGGTCGAAGCACGAGCCACCACCCAGGGAGGTCGGTCATGCCCATCGCGACGGTGAATCCGGCGAACGGCGAGACGCTCAGGACGTACGAGGCCATGGGCGAGGAGGAGATCGAGCGCCGGATCCAGCTCGCGGAGGCCACCTTCCGCACGTACCGGACGACGGCGCTCGACGAGCGCGCCCGGCTCATGCACCGGGCCGCGGATCTCCTGGAGGCGGACCAGGAGGAGATCGGCAAGGTCATCACGACCGAGATGGGCAAGCCGGTCAAGCAGGCCCGCGCGGAGGCCGCCAAGTGCGCCAAGGCGATGCGCTGGTACGCCGACCACGCGGCCGGGCTGCTCGCCGACGAGGAGCCCGCGGAGTCCGACGTGAAGGACTCCGGCGCCTCCCGGGCCCTGGTCCGCTACCGGCCGCTGGGCCCGGTACTCGCGGTGATGCCGTGGAACTTCCCGCTCTGGCAGGTGATCCGGTTCGCCGCGCCCGCGCTGATGGCGGGCAACGTGGGGCTGCTCAAACACGCCTCGAACGTGCCGCAGACCGCCCTGTACCTGGAGGACCTGTTCCACCGGGCGGGCTTCCCCGAGGGCTGCTTCCAGACCCTGCTGATCGGCTCCGCCGCCGTCGACGGCGTCCTGCGCGACGAGCGGGTGCGGGCCGCCACCCTCACCGGCAGCGAGCCGGCCGGCCGCGCGGTCGCCGCCACGTCCGGGGAGATGATCAAGAAGACGGTGCTGGAGCTGGGCGGCAGCGACCCGTTCGTCGTCATGCCGTCCGCCGACGTGGACCGGGCCGCCGAGGTCGCCGTCACGGCGCGCACGCAGAACGCCGGGCAGTCCTGCATCGCCGCCAAGCGGTTCATCGTCCACACGGACGTGTACGACGCGTTCGTGGAACGCTTCACCGCGGGCATGAGGGCGCTGACGGTCGGCGACCCGCTGGACGAGAAGACCGAGGTCGGGCCGCTCTCCAGCGAGCAGGGCCTGAACGACGTGGTGGAGCTGGTCGACGACGCGAAGCGGGCCGGTGCGACGGTGCTGTGCGGTGGCGAACGCCCCGAGGGCCCGGGCTGGTACTACCCGCCGACCGTACTGGCCGACGTGACGCGCGAGATGCGCATCCACCGTGAGGAGGCCTTCGGCCCCGTCGCCACGCTGTACCGGGTGGCGGACCTGGACGAGGCGGTGCTGATCGCCAACGACTCGGACTTCGGGCTCAGTTCCAACGTCTGGACCCGCGACGACGCCGACGTGGACCGCTTCGTACGGGATCTGGAGGCGGGCGGCGTGTACGTCAACGGGATGACCGCGTCCCATCCGGCGTTCCCGTTCGGCGGGGTCAAGCGGTCGGGCTACGGGCGTGAGCTGTCCGGGCACGGAATCCGGGAGTTCTGCAACATCACCACCGTATGGCACGGAGCGTGAGCCTTCCGCGACTACGATCCCCTTTGTGAACCGCGAAGTGACCCTGCCTCTGATCGTCGACGACCGCGGCACCCTGCAGGTCGCCGCGTCCGACGTGAGCAAGCTGCTGCGCACGGTGGGTGGGCGGTGGCTGCGGCTGGTGGAGGCGGGCGAGGTGAGCCTGGACGAGGACACGGTCGCGGCGCTCACCATCGAGCTGGCCAAGCTGGCCGACCGGATCGACGTGGCGTGCATCGCCCACAGCAGCGGCCCGTCCTCCTGACCTCCTGAGGCCGTTCCCCGGAACGGACCGACCCGGCGAGAGATCGCCGGGCTCCGGCCCGCACCATTGCCCGGGCGCCATGCTCGCCCCCAGGCGCTACCGAATCGGCACCCCCGCCAGCGTCCGCGCGATGACGAGCCGCTGGATCTCGCTCGTCCCCTCGAAGATGGTGTAGATCGCGGCGTCCCGGTGCATCCGCTCCACGGGGTACTCCCGCGTGTAGCCGTTGCCGCCCAGGATCTGGATCGCCTGCGCGGTCACCTTCTTCGCCGTCTCGCTCGCGAACAGCTTGGACATCGACCCCTCGGCCGCCGTGAACGGCTTGCCGTTGATCGCCATCCAGGAGGCCCGCCACACCAGCAGCCGGGCCGCGTCGATGGACGTCCGCATGTCGGCGAGCTGGAAGGCGACGCCCTGGTTGTCGATGATCGGCCGCCCGAACTGCTCACGGGTCCGGGCGTACTCCAGCGCCTCCTCGTACGCGGCGCGGGCGGTGCCCACCGCCATGGCGCCGACGGCCGGGCGCGAGGCCTCGAACGTGGCCATCGCGGCGTTCTTCACACGCTCGCCGCCCTGCTTGGCCTTCTCCCGCGCGCGGGCCAGCCGGGCGTCCAGCTTCTCCTTGCCGCCGAGCAGGCAGGAGCCGGGGACGCGCACGTTGTCCAGGACCACCTCGGCGGTGTGCGAGGCGCGGATGCCGTGCTTCTTGAACTTCTGGCCCTGGGACAGCCCCGGGGTGGCCGGCGGGACGATGAAGGAGGCGTGCCCCTTGGAGCCCAGCTCCGCGTCCACGACCGCGACGACGACGTGGACGTTGGCGATGCCGCCGTTGGTAGCCCAGGTCTTGGTGCCGTTGAGCACCCACTCGTCCTTGGCCTCGTCGTACACGGCGCGCGTGCGCATGGAGGCCACGTCGGAGCCGGCGTCCGGCTCGGAGGAGCAGAAGGCGGCGACCTTCACGTCGTTCACGTCGCCGTACATCTGGGGGATCCAGGTGCCGATCTGCTCCTCGGTGCCGTTGGCGAGGACACCGACGGCGGCGAGACCGGTCCCGACGATGGACAGGGCGATGCCGGCGTCCCCCCAGAACAGCTCCTCCATCGCCATGGGGATGCCGAGGCCGGTGGAGTCGAAGTACTGCTGGGCGTAGAAGTCGAGGGAGTAGATGCCGACCTTGGCGGCCTCCTGGATGACCGGCCAGGGAGTCTCCTCACGCTCGTCCCATTCGGCGGCCGCGGGGCGGATGACGTCGGCCGCGAAGCCGTGCAGCCAGTCCCGGACCTCCTTCTGTTCGTCGCTCAGCTCCATGGTGAACTCGGCCATGTCCCCTCCAGTGACCCACGTGCGTGTTACTTGCGGTAACCCGAGTCTGTTACCGGTCGGTAGGAAAAGTCAACTCCCGAGGCCCCGTCGCCCTCCCGTTCGATGCCGGGCGCCCTGTGGGTGTTAGTTTGCGACGGCGTCACCGAAACAGCACGGGTGGGGAGAGCACATGGACACCACACAGCGGACCGACCAGCAGCGGTCCGCCGACCGCAGACGGCGCGAGCTGCTCGAGGCCGCCGACCGGGTGGTGCTGCGCGACGGTCCACAGGCCTCGATGAACGCCATCGCCGCCGAGGCCGGCATCACCAAGCCGATCCTCTACCGCCACTTCGGCGACAAGGGCGGACTGTACGCCGCCCTCGCCGTCCGGCACACCGACGCCCTCCTCGCCTCGTTGCGGGCCGCCCTGGACGCCCCGGCGGAGCGGCGGCAACGCGTCGAGGCCACCCTGGACACCTATCTGGCGGCCATCGAGGCACGCCCGCAGGTGTACCGCTTCCTGATGCATCCGGCGGAGGGCATCGCCACCCCGGCCGACCAGGCCGACCAGGGTTTCGACGTCGGCAAGCACTCGGCCCCGCTGCTGCGCCGGATGGGCGAGGAACTGGCCCAGGTCATCGAGGAACGCCTCGACGTCGGCCCCGGCACCCAGCAGTTGGCCCGGGTGTGGGGACACGGCATCGTCGGCATGATGCACGCCGCGGGCGACTGGTGGCTGGGCGAACGCCCCTGCTCCCGGGCGGAGTTGGTGAGCACCCTGGCCGACCTGCTGTGGGGCCGGCTGGCGGCCGCCGGGGACAAGGCGGGCGGGCCCGGCTTCTGACCGCCCCGCGGGCGTACGGGCTCCCCCGGCCCCGCCCGCTCAGCGGTGCCAGGAGGCGCGCGCCACCTGCCGCGCCAGCCGCCGGTGCCGCCATCCCGACAGGCGCTCGGAGTACACCCGCCCCTCCAGGTGATCGCACTCGTGCTGGAGGCACCGCGCGAAGAACCCGGTGCCGCGCACGGTGACGGGCTCCCCGGTCACCGTGAGACCCGTCACGACGGCCTCGTCGTGCCGCTCGGTCCCGGCCTCCAGACCCGGCAGCGACAGACAGCCCTCCGGCCCGCGCACCACCACCCCGCCGGTCTCGACGAGCCGCGGGTTCACCAGGTGGCCGAGGTGGCGCTCGTCCTCGTCGTCCGGGCAGTCGTAGACGAAGACGCGCAGCCCCGTACCGATCTGGTTCGCGGCCAGGCCCACGCCGTGGGCGGCGTACATGGTCGCGAACAAGTCCTCCACGAGCCCCGCGAGTTCCGGACCGAAGTCCGTCACCTCCTCGCACGGAGCGTGCAGGACGGGATCGCCGAGGAGGCCGAGGGGACGGACGCGCCCGTGGGCGCCCGGGATGGAGCCGTGTCGCATGGCGGCAAGAGTAAGGTCCCTGTGTCCCCCGGCGGGTCGCGCCCACCGCCGGAGCCCCGTGGCCGGTGCCGCGATTCGGGAGTGCGAACGGATCTCGATAGGCTGAGGTCCACACCACGTGGCCGTCAGGCTTCAGGCGCGGCGCGTACGCAAGGAGGATCGAGAACTGATGGCAGGCAACTCGGACCCGCTCTCGCCCCGGGCCAAGATCGCCGTGACCGCGGGCAAGGCGGTCGCGGCGGCTTCGCGCGCCGCGGGGCGCGGCAGCGGTTCGGTGATCGGCGGCAAGGTCGCGCTGAGACTCGATCCGGACCTCCTCGCCCGGCTCGCCCAGCACCTGGACGTGACCCTGGTCTCGGCGACCAACGGCAAGACCACCACCACCCGGCTGATCGCCGAGGCGCTGCGTGCCGCGGGGCCGGTCGTGTCCAACGCGCTCGGCGCCAACATGCCGGCCGGCATCACCTCGGCCCTCGCGGCCGGCTCGGACGCCCGCTACGGCGTCATCGAGGTCGACGAGAAGTACCTCGTCGGCGTCGCCCAGGCCACCGAGCCGAAGTGCATCGCGCTCCTCAACCTCTCCCGCGACCAGCTGGACCGCGCCGCCGAGACCCGCATGCTCGCCGAGAACTGGCGTGAGGGCCTGACCGGCTCGAAGGCCGTGATCGTCGCCAACGCCGACGACCCGCTGGTGGTGTGGGCCGCGTCCTCCTCCCCCAACGTGATCTGGGTCGCCGCCGGCCAGATGTGGAAGGACGACGCCTGGTCCTGCCCGGCGTGCGGCGGCGTGATGCAGCGTCCCGGCGACGACTGGTTCTGCGGCGAGTGCGGCTTCCGGCGCCCGACGCCGAGCTGGGCGCTCTCCGGCGACCACGTCCTCGACCCGCACGGCTCCGCCTGGCCGATCCACCTCCAGCTGCCGGGCCGCGCCAACAAGGCCAACGCCGCCTCCTCGGCCGCCGTCGCCGCCGTCTTCGGCGTGCCGCCGCAGGTCGCCCTGGAGCGCATGTACCAGGTGCAGGCGGTCGCCGGACGCTACGACGTGGTGCAGTTCCAGGGCCGCGACCTGCGTCTGCTGCTCGCCAAGAACCCGGCGGGCTGGCTGGAGACCTTCTCCCTGATCGACCCGCCGCCCACGCCGGTGATCCTCTCGGTGAACGCGCGCGGGGCCGACGGCACCGACACCTCCTGGCTGTGGGACGTGGACTACACCCGGCTGACCGGCCACCCGATCTGCGTGATCGGCGACCGCAAGCTGGACCTCGCGGTGCGCCTGGAGGTCGCCAACCAGCAGTTCCAGGTGTGCGAGGACCTCGACCAGGCGGTGCAGCTGTGCCCGCCCGGCCGGATCGAGGTCATCGCCAACTACACCGCCTTCCAGGACCTGCGCCGCCGCGTCGGCAACTGACCGCGAGACTTCAGGGGACTTTCGTGAGCGACAACCAACTGCGGATCGTCTGGATCTACCCGGACCTGCTCAGCACGTACGGCGACCAGGGCAACGCCCTCGTGGTGGAGCGCCGGGCCCGCCAGCGCGGCCTCGACGTGGCCCGGCTCGACGTGCGCAGCGACCAGCAGATCCCGACCTCCGGCGACATCTACCTGATCGGCGGCGGCGAGGACCGCCCGCAGCGGCTCGCGGCCGAGCGGCTGCGCCGCGACGGCGGCCTGCACCGGGCCGTGGAGAACGGCGCGATCGTGTTCTCCGTCTGCGCCGGCTACCAGATCCTGGGCCACGAGTTCATCAACGACCTGGGCCACCGCGAGCCGGGCCTCGGACTGCTCGACGTGGTCTCGACGCGCGGCGAGGGCGCCCGGTGCGTCGGCGACGTCCTCGCCGACATCGACCCGCGCCTCGGGCTGCCGCCCCTGACCGGCTTCGAGAACCACCAGGGCGTCACCCACCTCGGCCCCACCGCGCGCCCGCTCTCCCAGGTCCGCTTCGGCAACGGCAACGGCACGGGCGACGGCACCGAGGGCGCGTACAACGACACGGTCTTCGGTACGTACATGCACGGCCCGGTGCTGGCGCGCAATCCGCAGATCGCGGACCTGCTGCTCAAGCTGGCCCTCGACGTGAACGCGCTGCCGCCGACGGACGACCGCTGGTACGAGGCGCTCCGCAACGAGCGCATCGCGGCGGCGCAGCAGCCTGCGTGACCTTCCCGGGGCGGCCCGTCTGATGGGTCATCCGCACAGGTGAGCGGGCAGGTCCAGTAGGCGGACGCGTGGTTCGGTCCCGGCCCCCGATGCCGCTAGGGTGGCGGGGATCGAGCCGGACAGCGCGGTCCGGACCCGTGCCACGTTTGAGAAGGTATTTCGGGCTATGCGCATTGGTGTCCTCACGTCCGGCGGCGACTGCCCCGGCCTGAACGCCGTCATCCGGTCCGTCGTGCACCGCGCCGTCGTCGACCACGGCGACGAGGTCATCGGCTTCCGGGACGGCTGGAAGGGCCTCCTGGAGTGCGACTACCTGAAGCTCGACCTCGACGCGGTGGGCGGCATCCTGGCCCGCGGCGGCACCATCCTCGGCTCCTCCCGGGTCCGCCCCGAGCACCTGCGGGACGGCGTGGAGCGCGCCCGCGGCCACGTCGAGGAACTCGGCCTGGACGCGATCATCCCGATCGGCGGCGAGGGCACCCTGAAGGCGGCCCGCCTGCTGTCGGACAACGGCCTGCCCATCGTCGGCGTGCCGAAGACCATCGACAACGACATAGCGGTCACCGATGTGACGTTCGGCTTCGACACCGCCGTGACCGTGGCGACCGAGGCCCTGGACCGGCTGAAGACCACCGCCGAGTCCCATCAGCGGGTGCTGATCGTGGAGGTCATGGGCCGTCACACCGGGTGGATCGCGCTGCACTCGGGCATGGCGGCCGGCGCCCACGCCGTGGTCGTCCCGGAGCGGCCCTTCGACATCGACGAGTTGACCGCGAAGGTCGGCGAGCGCTTCTCGGCGGGCAAGCGGTTCGCGATCGTGGTGGCCGCGGAGGGTGCCAAGCCGAAGGCGGGCTCCATGGACTTCGACGAGGGCGGCAAGGACGTCTACGGTCACGAGCGCTTCGCCGGGATCGCCCGCCAGCTCTCCATCGAGCTGGAGGAGCGGCTCGGCAAGGAGGCCCGGCCGGTGATCCTCGGACACGTCCAGCGCGGGGGTACGCCGACGGCGTACGACCGGGTGCTGGCGACGCGGTTCGGGTGGCATGCGGTGGAGGCCGTGCATCGTGGGGAGTTCGGGATGATGACGGCCCTGCGTGGGACGGATATCGCGATGGTGCCTCTCGCTGACGCGGTCGAGTCGTTGAAGACGGTGCCGGATGCGCGGTACGCGGAGGCGGAATGCGTTCTCTGAGGTTGACGTAGTTCGCCGACTGCGGGTGGTTCGTGGTTGCTCGCGCAGTTCCCCGCGCCCCTGGGGGGCGCTTGCCGCCCCCGGTGATTGATGGTGCCGGGGGCGGTTCTAGTCTTGCTTCGGACAGACTGCGTTCAACCCCCACGAATCAGGAGCCGGCGGATGGATCACAGCGGGCACGGCATGACGATGGATCTGCCGCCGTTCACGCTGGGGCGGGGGCTCGCCTGGTCGGCGGACCCGTTCTTTCTGATCGCCTGCCTGGTGGGACTGGCGCTGTACGGCTGGGGTGTGGCGCGGCTGGTGCGGCGCGGTGACAAGTGGCCGGTCGGCCGGACCGTGGCCTTCGTCATCGGTGTGCTGAGCATCGTGCTGATGATGTGCACCAAGCTCAACGACTACGGCATGGTCATGTTCAGCGTGCACATGGTGCAGCACATGATCATCAGCATGGTCTCGCCGATCCTGATCCTGCTCGGCGCCCCGATCACCCTGGCCCTGCGCGCGCTGCCGCCGGCGGCCCGCGGCAGCAAGGGTCCCCGCGAGCTGCTGCTGATGCTGCTGCACAGCCGCTACATGCGGATCATCACGCACGCCGCGTTCACCATCCCGCTGTTCATCGCCAGCCTGTACGCCCTGTACTTCACGCCTCTCTTCGACTTCCTGATGGGCTCCCGGGCCGGGCACATCGCGATGATGGTGCACTTCCTCGCCGTCGGGCTGGTGTTCTTCTGGCCGATCATGGGTGTGGACCCGGGCCCGCACCGGCCGGGCTACCTGATGCGGATGCTGGAGCTGTTCGCGGGCATGCCGTTCCACGCGTTCTTCGGCATCGCGCTGATGATGGCGTCGGCGCCGATGGTGAAGACGTTCGAGAACCCGCCCGCGTCGCTCGGCATCGACGCGCTCTCCGACCAGAACGCGGCGGGCGGCATCGCCTGGGCCTTCAGCGAGGTCCCGTCCGTGCTGGTCCTGCTCGCCCTGCTGTTCCAGTGGTACGCCTCCGAGCAGCGCCAGGCCCGCCGTACCGACCGGGCCGCCGACCGGGACGGCGACAAGGAGCTGGCGGCCTACAACGCCTATCTGGCCTCGCTGAACACACGCGGCGGCTGAAGCGAACCGGGACCGTATCCCGTGGTCCGTGCTCCATGGAGGCAGAACCGGGGCACCATGGAAGGCAACGGACCACGAGGAGGGTGTTGCGATGCCCGGTTCCACGGACAGTTCGACGAAGACGATGGGGGCGCTCACCATCGGCGGCCTGGTCGCGGTGACGGCCTACACGGTGGCGCTCGGAAGCAACGGCTGGCTGTGGTTCGGCTGGGTCGTGCTGGGACTGATCACCCTGGGGATGGTGGCCACCCGCAGCGCCTGAGCCCGCGGAGCGCCCGCCCCCTCACTCGCGGCCCAGCCGGCCCGCCGAGTGCACGCCCGGCTGGTACTTCGGCAGCCGGACGGTGATCTTCATGCCCGCGCCGACGGCCGTCTCGATGACGAGGCCGTGGTCGTCTCCGTAGACCTGGCGGAGGCGGTCGTCGACGTTGGACAGCCCGATGCCGCCCGACGGGCTGACCTCGCGCGCGAGGATGCGGCGCAGCAGGCCCGGGTCCATGCCGGCGCCGTCGTCCTCGATGACGACCAGGGCCTCGGCGCCCGCGTCCTGCGCGGTGATCTGGATGCGGCAGCGGTCCGCCTTGCCCTCCAGACCGTGCTTGACGGCGTTCTCGACCAGCGGCTGGAGGCACAGGAAGGGCAGGGCGACCGGCAGCACCTCGGGGGCGACCTGGAGGGTGACGGCGAGGCGGTCGCCGAAGCGGGCCCGCACCAGCGCAAGGTAGTGGTCGATGGCGTGCAGCTCGTCGGCGAGGGTGGTGAAGTCACCGTGCCGCCGGAACGAGTAGCGGGTGAAGTCGGCGAACTCCAGCAGCAGCTCGCGGGCGCGCTCGGGGTCGGTGCGGACGAAGGACGCGATCACCGCGAGCGAGTTGAAGATGAAGTGCGGGGAGATCTGCGCCCGCAGCGCCTTGATCTCGGCCTCGATGAGCCGGGTGCGGGACTGGTCGAGGTCGGCCAGCTCCAGCTGGACGGAGACCCAGCGGGCGACCTCCCCGGCGGCCCGGACCAGGACGGCGGACTCGCGGGGCGCGCAGGCGACCAGGGCGCCGTGCACCCGGTCGTCGACGGTGAGCGGGGCGACCACCGCCCAGCGCACCGAACAGTCGGGGATGTCGCAGGTCAGCGGGAACGCCTCGCCGCGGCCCGTCTCCAGCGGCCCGGCGAGGCGTTCCATGATCTCCGTGCGGTGATGGGTGCCCACACCGTCCCAGACCAGGACCTCCTTGAGGTCGGTCAGGCACAGCGCGTCCGTGCCGAGCAGGGAGCGCAGCTTGCGGGCGGACTTGCCGGCGGTCTCCTCGGTCAGGCCCGCCCGCAGCGGCGGCGTGGCCAGGGACGCGGTGTGCAGGGTCTGGAAGGTGGCGTGCTCGACCGGGGTGCCGAGGCCGCCGAGGCTCTGCGGGCGGGCGGTGCGCCGCCCCAGCCAGAAGCCCGCCGCCAGCAGGGGCAGCAGGGCGACGGCGAGGCCCGCCAGGAAACCGCCCAGGGAGCCGCTCACGGCGTCGCCTCCTTGCGCGGCGCCCGAAGATCGCCCGAGGGAGGGCCGCCGGCGGTCAGCGCGTCGGCCGGGCGGCCCTCCCCGCGCAGCTCCTCCGTGCCCAGTTCCTCCGGAAGGTGGAAGCGGGCCAGGATCGCCGCGGTCCCGGCCGGTACCCGGCCCGGTGTGGCCAGGGAGACCAGCACCATGGTGAGGAAGCCCAGCGGTACCGACCACAGGGCCGGCCAGGCCAGCAGCGCGTGCAGCGCCCCGCCGCCGCCCGGGAAGCCGCCCATGGTGGCGGCGACGGCGAGCAGGGCGGAGCCGCCGCCCACCAGCATCCCGGCCGCGGCGCCTGGCGGGGTCAGCCGGCGCCACCAGATGCCGAGGACGAGCAGCGGGCAGAAGGACGAGGCCGACACGGCGAAGGCGAGACCCACGGCGTCGGCGACGGGCAGCCCGCCGACCAGCGCGCTCGCCGCCAGCGGCACGGCCATGGCGAGGAGGGTGCCAAGGCGGAAGTGCGGCACGGCGCGGGACGGCAGCACGTCCTGGGTGAGGACGCCCGCGACGGCCATGGTCAGCCCCGACGCGGTGGACAGGAACGCGGCGAAGGCGCCGCCCGCGACCAGCGCGCCGAGCAGGTCGCCGCCCACTCCCCCGATGACGCGGTCGGGCAGCAGCAGGACGGCGGCGTCGGCGTCGCCGGTGAGGGTCAGCTCGGGGGCGTAGAGGCGGCCGAGGGCGCCGTAGACGGGCGGAAGCAGGTAGAAGGCGCCGATCAGGCCGAGCACGGCGACGGTGGTGCGGCGGGCGGCGACGCCGTGCGGGCTGGTGTAGAAGCGCACCACGACGTGCGGCAGGCCCATGGTGCCCAGGAAGGTGGCGAGGATCAGGCCGTACGTGGCGTACAGCGGGCGTTCCGTGCGGCTCTCGGCGCGGGAGGGCGACAGGGCGTCGTCGGCGCCGCGTCCGGCGGCCGGGACCGGGGTGTCCTTGGCGAAGGTGAGGCGGGTGCCGGCCTCGATGCGGTGGGTGCCGGTGGGCAGGCTCAGCCGGGTGCCGTCGTGGGCGCGGCCGTCCACGGTGCCGTCGACGGTGACGGTCAGCGGGCGGTCGAGCTTGAGGGTGAGGCTGTCGTCGACCCGCACGGAGCGCTGCTCGCGGAAGGTGGCCGGTTCCTCGAAGGGGCGGCCGGGCGCGCCGTCGCCCTGCCAGGCGAGGACCAGGAAGAGGGCGGGGACGAGCAGGGCGGTGAGTTTCAGCCAGTACTGGAAGGCCTGGACGAAGGTGATGCTGCGCATGCCGCCGGCGGCGACCACACCGGTGACGACGACGGCGACGATCACCCCGCCGAGCCAGTCGGGGGCGCCGCTGAGCACGGTGAGGGTCAGTCCGGCGCCCTGGAGCTGGGGCAGCAGGTACAGCCAGCCGACGCCGACGACGAAGGCGCCCGCGAGCCGCCGCACCCCCTGGGAGGCGAGCCGGGCCTCGGCGAAGTCGGGCAGCGTGTAGGCGCCGGAGCGGCGCAGCGGGGCGGCGACGAAGAGCAGCAGGACCAGGTAGCCGGCGGTGTAGCCGACCGGGTACCAGAGCATGTCGGGGCCCTGGACGAGGACCAGGCCGGCGATGCCGAGGAAGGAGGCGGCGGAGAGGTACTCGCCGCTAATGGCGGCGGCGTTCAGGCGGGGGCCGACGGTGCGGGAGGCGACGTAGAAGTCGGAGGTGGTGCGGGAGATGCGCAGGCCGAAGGCGCCGACCAGGACGGTGGCCACGACGACCAGGGCGACCGCGGGTATGGCGTAGCTGGAGTTCATCGGTCCTCGACGAGGCGGACGAAGTCCCGTTCGTTGCGCTCGGCGCGGCGCACGTACCAGCGGGCGAGGAGGACCAGCGGGGCGTACAGGCCGAAGCCGAGGACGGCCCATTCCAGGCGGCGGGCGTCGGGCAGCGCCGCGAAGAGCAGGGGCAGCGGTCCGACGAGGAGACCGAGGACCGCGAGGGCGGTGAGGCCGGCGCGCAGCTGGCTGCGCATGAGGGAGCGGACGTAGGTGTGGCCGAGGGTGGTCTGCTCGTCGATCTCGGTGCGCGGGCGGTAGTAGCCGGAGGCCCGTCCGGTGCGCCTGGGCGGGCCGGTGACGGTGACGCGGCGCTCGCCGGGGTCCTGGGGCACGGTCACGGCCTCCGCATGAGCAGATCCCGCAGTTCGCGGGCGTGGCGGCGGCTGACCTGGAGTTCCTCGGTGCCGACCAGGACGCTGACGGTGCCGGCGTCCAGGCGGAGTTCGCCGATGTGGCGCAGGGCGACGAGGTGGCGGCGGTGGATGCGGACGAAGCCGCGGGCCCGCCAGCGTTCCTCCAGGGTGGACAGCGGGATGCGGACGAGGTGGCTGCCCTTGTCGGTGTGCAGGCGGGCGTAGTCGCCCTGGGCCTCGGCGTGGGTGATGTCGTCGACGGGGACGAAGCGGGCGACGCCGCCGAGTTCCACGGTGATGTGGTCGGGGTCGGGTTCGTGGACGGGTATCCGCGGTGAGGGGAGCGTCGCGCCGCGCTGCTCGACGGCGCGGCGCACCGCCTCGGCGAGCCGTTCCCGGCGCACGGGTTTGAGGACGTAGTCGACGGCCTCCAGGTCGAAGGCCTGCACGGCGAAGTCCTCGTGCGCGGTGACGAACACGATCAGCGGAGGACGCGCGAACCCGGTCAGCAGCCGGGCGAGGTCCAGTCCGTCGAGGCCGGGCATCTGGATGTCGAGGAAGACGACGTCGATGGCGTCCGGCCCGTCGGGGCCCGACTCCAAGGCCCGGTTGATGCGGCGCAGCGCCTCGGTCGCGTCGCTCGCGCCCTCCGCCGCGCCGATGCGGGGATCGGCGTTGAGCAGGTACACGAGTTCTTCGAGCGTGGGGCGTTCGTCGTCGACAGCGAGGGCGCGCAGCATGAGGCTGGAGTGTAGGAGTAATCCGTACGCCTGCACACGGGCCGGGCGTGGACGTATCCGCTGGATACAGTGCCCGCATGAACAGCAGGCCCACTCCGTTCGACGAACTCGACCGGAAGATCGTCACCGCCCTGATGACGAACGCCAGGACGTCCTTCGCCGAGATCGGCGCGGAGATCGGGCTCTCCTCGACGGCGGTCAAACGCCGGGTGGACCGGCTGCGCGAGACCGGGGTGATCACCGGGTTCACGGCGACGGTGCGGCCCGCCGCGCTGGGCTGGCGCACCGAGGCGTACGTGGAGGTGTACTGCGAGGGGGCGGCGCCGCCGCGGCGCCTGGCGGAGGTCGTGCGGGGCTATCCGGAGATCAGGGCGGCGATGACGGTGACCGGTGGCGCGGACGCCCTGCTGCACGTGCGGGCGCGGGACGTGGAGCACTTCGAGGAGGTGCTGGAGCGGATCCGTGCGGAGCCGTTCATCCGGAAGACGATCAGTGTGATGGTGCTGTCCCACCTGATCCCGGACAGTCCGGAGGCGGGCGCGGGTCTGCTGGCTCCGGAGGGCGCAGCAGACGTGCGCTGACCTGGTGGCAGACGCAGCGATCGTGCGGCAACACGCAGCCTTTGTCGCTTGTCGGGCGTGGTCGTCGGTTTCTACCGTGGTGTCAACCCAGTTACACACCGTGAGGAGCGGAGGTACCCCTCTGTGCCCGAGTCCCGTGTGCCGCGCCGACGGCGCTTCCTGGTCTGCGAACCCAGACACTTCGCCGTGCAGTACGCGATCAATCCGTGGATGAGCACCGACCGACCGGTCGATGTCATACGCGCCCTCGACCAGTGGCAGGCGCTGGTCGACGTCTACCGTGCCCACGGCCACACCGTCGACGGCGTCGACCCGGTCCCGGGCCTGCCCGACATGGTGTTCGCGGCGAACTGCGCGGTCGTGGTCGAGGGGCGGGTCTTCGGCTCGCTCTTCCACGCGCCCGAGCGACGCCCCGAGTCCCTGCCCTTCATGGCGTGGTTCAAGACGCGGGGCTTCGAGGTCCAGCTTCCCGAGTCGGTCTGCGAGGGCGAGGGCGACCTGGTCCCGGCCGGCCGCTGGATCCTGGCCGGCACCGGGTTCCGCACCACCCGTGAGGCGCATCGCGAGGTGCAGGAGTTCTTCGGCGTGCCGGTGGTCTCGCTGACGCTGGTGGACCCGTACTTCTACCACCTGGACACGGCGCTGTTCGTGCTCGACGACGGAGCCGACGGCTCCGAGGCGAACATCGCCTACTACCCCGAGGCGTTCTCGCCGGGCAGCCGCGAGGTGCTGGAGCGGCTCTACCCGGACGCGGTGCTCGCCACCCGCGAGGACGCCATGGCGTTCGGGCTGAACTCCGTCTCCGACGGGCGGCACGTGTTCATCGCGCCGGAGGCCCGGGCCCTGGCCGACCGGCTCGCCGGCCGCGGCTACGTGCCCGTCCCCGTCGACCTGTCCGAGTTCCACAAGGCCGGTGGCGGCATCAAGTGCTGCACCCAGGAGATCCGGGAGACCCGCTCATGACCGCACCCGCCCCCACCCGCGGCTCCGCGGAGCTGATCCGCGCGGAGGAGCCCGTCCTCGCGCACAACTACCACCCGCTGCCCGTGGTCGTGGCCCGCGCGGAGGGCGCCTGGGTCGAGGACGTGGAGGGCCGCCGCTACCTGGACATGCTGGCCGGCTACTCGGCGCTCAACTTCGGGCACCGCCACCCGGCGCTGGTCGAGGCCGCCCACCGCCAGCTGGACCGGCTCACCCTCACCTCACGCGCCTTCCACAACGACCGGCTCGCGGGCTTCGCCGAGCGGCTGGCCGCGCTGACCGGCACGGACATGGTGCTGCCGATGAACACCGGCGCGGAGGCGGTGGAGAGCGGCATCAAGGTGGCCCGCAAGTGGGCCTACGACGTGAAGGGCGTCCCGGCGGACCGGGCGACGATCGTGGTCGCGGCGGACAACTTCCACGGCCGTACGACGACGATCGTCAGCTTCTCCACGGACGAGACGGCGCGCGCGGGCTTCGGCCCGTTCACGCCGGGTTTCCGGGTGGTGCCGTACAACGACCTGGCGGCGATGGAGGCGGCCGTCGACGAGACGACGGCGGCCGTGCTGATCGAGCCGATCCAGGGCGAGGCGGGGGTGCTGATCCCGGACGACGGCTATCTGGCCGGGGTGCGGGAGCTGACCCGTCGGGCGGGCTGCCTGTTGATCGCGGACGAGATCCAGTCGGGTCTCGGCCGCACCGGGCACACGCTCGCCGTCGCGCACGAGTCGGTCGTGCCGGACGTGGTGCTGCTCGGCAAGGCGCTGGGCGGCGGCATCGTCCCGGTCTCGGCGGTGGTCGGCCGCCGGGACGTGCTGGGCGTGCTGCACCCGGGCGAGCACGGTTCGACGTTCGGCGGCAACCCGCTGGCGGCCGCGGTCGGCACGGCGGTGGTGGAGCTGCTGGAGACCGGCGAGTTCCAGCGCCGGGCGGCGGAGCTGGGCGCGGTGCTGCGCGAGGGTCTGGCCGCGCTGGTCGGCAGGGGCGTCGTCGGCTTCCGCGCGCGGGGGCTGTGGGCGGGGGTCGACGTGGACCCGGCGCTGGGCACCGGCCGTGAGATCAGCGAGCGGCTGATGCGCGAGGGCGTCCTCGTCAAGGACACGCACGGCTCGACGATCCGGCTGGCGCCGCCACTGACCGTCACCGCCGCGGAGCTGGAAGGGGCGCTCGGGACGCTGGAGAAGGTCCTGACGTCCTGACGGAGCGTCCTGCGAGGAGTACGTCCTTCCTCGCGACGTCCTTCGTCGCGTACGTCCTACGGAGCGGTTCGACCCCGGTCGAGCCGCTCCACGCGCGTGACGTTCTCGCGGTCCTCGGCGTCCTCGCTCGGCCCGCCCGCGAACCAGGCGTCGAGGATCTCCCGCAGCAGCGGCGCCGACGTCAGCCGCAGGCTGAGAGCGAGCACGTTCGCGTCGTTCCACCGGCGGGCCCCGTCCGCCGTGTACGCGTCGGCGCACAGGGCCGCGCGGACACCCGGCACCTTGTTGGCGGCGATCGACGCGCCGGTGCCGGTCCAGCAGCACACCACGGCCTGGTCGGCCCGCCCGTCGGCGACCTCACGGGCCGCCCGCTCCGAGCACACGGCCCACCGCTCGTCCGCCCCGGCACTCAGCGCGCCGTGCGCGAGCACCTCGTGTCCGCGTCCGCGCAGCTCCTCCACGAGGAGCCGGGCCACGGGTTCGTCCATGTCGGAGGAGACGGCGATGCGCATGTGCGCAGGGTACCCACCCGCCGGCTCACCTCATCGGCTCAACCGCATGACTGAAGTCACGACCATACCCAGCATGATCGGGGGAACGGTACGACCTGAGAATCGTACGACCGAGCAGCGCTCCGCCAGGAGCGACTGCGCGTGGAAAGGGAGGCCGCCACGTCCCCCACCGACAACGGCCAGGAACCCGACGCCGCGGCGGTGCGCCGCCACCGGGCCCTGTTCCGGGCCATCAAGCGCCGGCAGAACCCGCGGCTGCGCCGCTCGGACATCACCGTCACGGACGAGGCCGCGGTCAAGCGTGCCGTGAAGGCGGCGTCCCTCGGCAATGCCATGGAGTGGTTCGACTTCGGCATCTACGCCTATCTGGCCGGCACCATCGGCCGGGTGTTCTTCCCGTCCGGGAGCGACACGGCGCAGCTGCTCTCCTCGTTCGCCACGTTCGCCGTGGCGTTCCTGGTGCGTCCGCTGGGCGGCATGTTCTTCGGTCCCATGGGTGACAAGATCGGCCGCAAGAAGGTGCTCGCGCTGACGATGATCCTGATGGCGATCGGCACCGCCGCCATCGGCCTCATCCCCAGCTACGCCTCGATCGGCTTCTGGGCCCCGGTCCTGCTGATCCTGTTCCGTCTGCTCCAGGGCTTCTCGACCGGCGGCGAGTACGGCGGTGCCTCCACGTTCATCGCCGAGTACGCGCCCGACAAGCGGCGCGGTTTCTTCGGCAGCTTCCTGGAGCTGGGCACGCTCGCCGGGTACACCGGCGCGGCGAGTCTGGTCACCGGCCTCACGGCCTGGCTCGGCACCGACGCGATGGACGCCTGGGGCTGGCGCATCCCGTTCCTGGTCGCGGCGCCGCTGGGCATCGTCGGTATCTACCTGCGGCTGAGGCTGGACGACACGCCCGCGTTCCTGAAGCTGGAGGACTCCAACGTCCACATCTCGGAGGCGGCGACGGCGGTGGAGACCACCGCCCGGGGGGACCTCGCCAAGATCTTCCGGACCCACTGGCGGTCGCTGGTGCTGTGCATCGCGCTGGTCGGCGCGTACAACATCACCGACTACATGCTGCTGTCGTACATGCCGACGTACCTGTCGGACGAGCTGCACTACAGCGAGAGCCACGGCCTGATGATCCTCGTGGCGACCATGGTGCTGCTGATGCTGATCATCAGTCAGGTCGGGAAGCTGTCCGACCGCTTCGGCCGCAAGCCCCTGCTGATGACCGGCATGATCAGCTTCTTCGTCCTGTCCGCACCGGCCTTCGTGCTGGTCCAGGAGGGCAGTCTGCTCGCTGTCTCGGCGGGCATGCTGATGCTCGGTCTGTCCCTGGTGTGTCTGCTCGGCACCATGTCGGCGGCGCTCCCGGCGATGTTCCCCACCAACGTCCGGTACGGGTCCCTGTCGGTCGGCTACAACCTCTCGGCGTCCCTGTTCGGCGGCACCACGCCGCTGGTCATCACCGCGCTGATCAGCGTGACCGGCTCCGACATGATGCCCGCCTACTACGCGATGGCCGCGGCCCTGATCGGTGTCGTGGCGGTGGCCTGCATGAAGGAGACGGCCCAGCAGCCGCTCGAAGGCTCCCCGCCCTCGGTGCAGAGCGAGGAGGAGGCCGCGGAGATGGTCGAGGCACAGGCGCCGACGCCCAAGTTCTGACGGGAAGTACGGCCGGCGGGCCGGGCACGTCCGGTTCCGGGCGGGCCCGGCCCGCACCTACACTGGCAGCCCGGCAGACGCCGGTCGACCAGTGAGAACACGGCGATCGTGCCGTCCCACCGGGCTGAGGAGCGACGCCTTGTTCTACTACGTCCTCAAATACGTGCTGTTGGGCCCGCTGCTGAGGCTGGTCTTCCGGCCCCGGATCGAGGGCCTGGACCACGTACCGGCGTCGGGGGCGGCCATCGTGGCGGGCAATCACCTCTCCTTCTCGGACCACTTCCTGATGCCGGCGGTGCTCAGACGCCGCATCACCTTCCTCGCCAAGGCCGAGTACTTCACAGGGCCGGGTCTGAAGGGCAGGCTGACGGCTTACTTCTTCCGCAGCGCCGGGCAGATTCCCGTCGACCGCTCCGGCAAGGAGGCGGGGCAGGCCGCGATCCGCGAGGGACTGGGCGTGCTGGGCAAGGACGAGCTGCTGGGCATCTACCCGGAGGGCACCCGCTCGCACGACGGGCGGCTGTACAAGGGGAAGGTCGGCGTCGCGGTGATGGCGCTGAGGGCGGGGGTGCCGGTCGTGCCCTGCGCGATGATCGGCACGTTCGAGGCGCAGCCGCCGGGCCGGAAGATCCCCAAGGTGCACCCGGTGGTGATCCGCTTCGGCGAGCCCCTGGACTTCTCCCGCTACGCGGGCATGGAGGGCGAGAAGGCCGTGCTGCGCGCCGCCACCGACGAGATCATGTACGCGATCCTGTCGCTGTCCGGTCAGGAGTACGTCGACCGGTACGCCGCGGACGTGAAGGCTGAGGAGGCGGAGAAGGCGGCGCAGGGACGCCGGTTCCCCCGTCTGCCGCACCGCTAGGGCCTGTTGACGACAGGGCCTGGGGCAGGTCGTCTGCTGTCGGCAGAAGGCCGTGGCCGGTGCCGGGACACACGCCTACGGTCGGCGTATGACACGTGCACTGGTGATCGGGGCGACGGGACAGATCGGACGCGTGGCCGTGGGGGCACTGGCCCGGGACGGCTGGGAGGTGGCGGCCGTCTCGCGGGGCGGCGACCGGGACGCGCGGTGGCCGCAGGACGTACGGGTGGTACGCGCCGACCGGGAGGACGACGCGGCGCTGTCGGCGGCGGTCGGTGAGGGCTGTGACGTCCTGGTGGACACGGTGGCCTTCGACGCGAGGCACGCACGGCAGTTGACCGCACTCGCCGGGCGGGTCGGCTCGGCCGTGGTGGTCTCCAGCGTCTCGGTCTACGAGGACGACAAGGGCCGGAACTTCGACACCCAGTCGGAGCCCGACGGCTTCCCGCACTACCCGGTGCCGCTCACGGAGGCGCAGCGCACCGTCGAGCCGGGCGACGCCTCGTACAGCACCCGGAAGGCGGCGCTGGAGCGTGAACTCCTCGCGGCGGGCGACCGGTTGCCCGCGACCCTGCTGCGCGCGGGCGCGGTGCACGGTCCGTACTGCCGGACCCCGCGAGAGCTGTACTTCGTCAAGCGCAACCTCGACGGCAGGCGCCGGCGGGTACTCGCGTACGGGGGCGAGAGCCGCTTCCACCCGGCGGGTGTGCACACCATCGCCGAGCTGATCCGGCTGGCCGCGCCCCGGCCGGGCAGCCGCGTCCTGAACGCGGTCGACCCGGACGCGCCGACGGTGGCGGAGATCGCGGCGGCCGTCGACGGGGTGATGGGCGTGGAGACCGAGGACGTCCTGGTGGACGGGGAGCCGCCCGCGGAGACCGTGGGCGACACGCCGTGGTCGGTGTCCGCGCCCGTCGTGTGCGACATGAGCGAGGCGGAACGCCAGTTGGGCTACCGCCCGGTGGGCCGGTACGCCGACAACCTGGCGGAGACGGTCGCCTTCATCGAGGAGCGGCTGGCCGGACGCGACTGGCGGGAGGCGTACCCCAAGATGTTCGAGGCGTACGGCGACCTCTTCGACTACGCGGCGGAGGACGCCTGGTTCGCGGCGCGCGAGGGCTGAGAACGGCCGAAGGGGCGGCCGGTCGGACCGGCCGCCCCCCATTGCCTGCCGCGAGGGTCAGGGCTTGGGCGTGGCGTGCGGGGCGCAGGTCACGTCCTTGGTGTCCACCTTCCCGGTGAGCAGGTAGGTGTCGACCCGGTCGTTGACGCACGGGTTGACCAGCCCGGTGACGCCGTGCGAGCCGGCGTCCCGCTCGGTGATGAGGCGGGATCCCTTGAACCGCTTGTGCAGTTCGACGGCGCCGCCGTACGGGGTGGCCGCGTCCCGTTCGGACTGGACGATCAGCACCGGCGGGAGGCCCTTGCCGGTCTTCACGTCCACCGGGGTGCGCTGCTTGACCGGCCAGGTGGCGCAGGGCAGGTTCATCCAGGCGTTGGCCCAGGTCATGAACGGGTGGTCGCGGTGCAGCTTGGTGTTGTCGGTGTCCCAGGTCCGCCAGTCGGTGGGCCACTGGGCGTCGGCGCACTCGACGGCCGTGTAGACGGCGTTGCCGTTCTCCGACGAGGCGTTGCCCGCGGTGTCGGAGAGGTCCGGCGCGGCCGCGTCGACGAGGGCCTGGGTGTCACCGGCGACGTACTTGCCGAAGATGGTCGCGGTGGGCACCCACGCGGAGTCGTAGTACGGGGCGCTCTGGAAGAACGAGATCAGCTCGGCCGGGCCGACGACGCCGCCGAGGGGTTCCTTCGCGGCGGTGGCGCGCAGCTTCAGCCACTGCTCCTGGACCTCGGCGCGGGTGTCACCGAGGTGGAAGGTGGCGTCGTTCTTCGCGACCCAGTCCTGCCAGTCCTTCCAGCGCTGCTCGAAGGCGACGTCCTGGTCCAGGTTGGCCTGGTACCAGATCTTCTCGCGGGACGGGTTGACGACGCTGTCGACGACCATGCGGCGCACGTGGCCGGGGAAGAGGGTGCCGTAGACGGCGCCGAGGTAGGTGCCGTAGGAGACGCCGAGGAAGTTGAGCTTCTTCTCGCCGAGGGCGGCCCGGATGACGTCGAGGTCGCGGGCGGTGTTCGGCGTGGTCATGTGCGGGAGCATCTCGCCGCTGCGCTCGAAGCAGCCGTCGGCGTACTCCCGGGCGAGCTTGCGCTGGGCGAGCTTGTCGGCCTCGGAGCCGGGCACGGGGTCCATCTTGGGCGCCTTGACGAACTCCTGCGGGTCGACGCAGGAGATCGGCGCGGACTTGCCGACGCCGCGCGGGTCGAAGCCGACGAAGTCGTAGGCCTTGGCCGTCTTGGCCCACACCGCGCTCTTGCCGGTGACGCGGGCCGGGAAGCGCAGTCCGGAGCCGCCCGGGCCGCCGGGATTGTAGAGGAGGGCGCCCTGGCGCTCGCTCTTCGTGCCGGTGTTGCCGATGCGGTCGACGGCGATCTTGATCTGCTTGCCGAACGGCTTGGCGTAGTCCAGCGGCACGGTGACGTAGCCGCACTGGATCGGCTTGGGGAGGTTCCAGTCGGCGGGGCAGTCCTGCCAGTCGACCCCGGCGCGGGCGGCGCGGGCGGCGGCGATGACGGCACCGCGGGCCTCGCGGTCCCAGCCTTGCGCGGAGGGCTGCCCGGACGCGGGTGCGGCGCTCGCGGTGGGTGCCGTGACGGCGCCGGCTATCAGCGTGGCGGTGACCAGCGCTCCGGCCGTGCCGAACGCCGTCGCCCTCCGCCGCACTCTGCTCTTGCTCAAGTGGCCCTCCCCGTACGTGTTCGTGACAAGTACGGGGATCCTCGCGGCTGTGCGTCGGCTGAGAACAGACCAAGTACTACTTCTTTGCCAATCCGATAAACGGAGAAAGGCGTTCGCTAGTCGCGTCCCAGCGAGGCCAACGCCCCGTCCAGCAGCCGCCGCAGCCGCAGCGCGTCCGGAGCCACGGCGGTCACCAGGGCCGCGGGCCCGGCCAGCGGCATGACGGCCGCGCCCTCCTCGAACACCCGGGCGGCCGGCGGCTCCGTCGCGAACCCGGGCCGTACGACGACCAGCTGGCCGACGGCACGGTGTCCGGCGAGCCCCGCGGGCCCGTCCCAGCCGCCCGGGGCGCCCGGTCCGCAGGCCAGTTCCTGGTCGAGGACGCGGCGGCCCTCGATCCGTACCGTCAGACGGCTGGTGAGGCGGCCTGGTTCCTCCCCGGCCCGACCGAGCACCTGCTCCTCGCGCAGCAGCAGCCTGGCTCCGGCGGCGAGGTCGACGCGCGTGCCGACGTACAGGTCGCTGCCGTGCGCGGAGATCAGCTGCTCGGGCAGCCAGCGCAGTTCGGCGTCGTCGCCGACGGTGAGCCGGACGTCGTAGCGGGAGTCCGCCTTGTCCTGCCCCGGCAGGGCGAGGGTGGCGGCGGCCGAGCCGAGCCGCAGCCGGGCGCCCCGGGCCGCCTCGGCCGTCACCGTGAAGTGGTCGCCGCCGAGCGGCCCGCTCATCGCCCCGACCAGCATCACCCGGGCCTCGGCACCGCTCCCCCGGGTCCGCCGCACCGCGAGCGGCCCCTCGCCCTCCAGCACGGGCAGGACGGTGCCGCCGCGCCCGTCGCCGCGGGCGAGGACCCGGGCCCTCGCCCGGACGCCGCCCGGACTGGTCACGCGGTCCACGCGGCGATCCGCCCCCGTACCCAGTCGGCGACCTCCGCCACCCCGTCCTCCCCGCGCAGCGACTGCAGGACGACGGGCAGTTCACCGCGCTGCGCCTTGGCGTCGGCGGCCATCCGCGCGAGGTCGGAGCCGACGTAGGGCGCGAGGTCGGTCTTGTTGACGATCAGCAGGTCGGCGGTGGCGACGCCGGGCCCGCCCTTGCGCGGGATGTCGTCGCCGCCGGCCACGTCGATCACGAAGATCTGGGCGTCGACGAGCCCCTTGGAGAAGGTGGCGGTGAGGTTGTCCCCGCCGGACTCCACGAGGACCAGGTCGAGCGGCCCGACCTCGTCCTCCAGGTCCTCCACGGCCTCCAGGTTGGCGGAGATGTCGTCCCGGATGGCGGTGTGCGGACAGGCCCCGGTCTCCACGGCGGTGATCCGCTCGGGCGGCAGCACCGCCTCCCGGAGCAGGAACTCGGCGTCCTCGCGGGTGTAGATGTCGTTGGTCACCACGGCGAGCGACAACTCCTCGCGCAGGGCCCGGCAGAGCGCGGCGACGGTGGCGGTCTTCCCGGACCCGACGGGCCCACCGAGCCCGATCCGCACCGCCCGGCGCGTACCGTCGGGCCGCCGGGCATCGGCGGAGACGGCGGCGGGGAGTCCGTGGTGGTGGTCAAGATGCATTCGGGTCTCCTGTCAAAATCGGGGTCCGCGTCATTCAGCCCGTCCGGCGTTTGAGGACGAGGCCGTCCAGGCCGAAGGGGGGTCCAGGGGGGCGAAGCCCCCTTGGCGGGGTCGAAGGGGCAGAGCCCCTGGGGTCGGGAATGGGAAGGGGCGGCGGGGGCGAACAACGCTCTACGAGGCGAACAACCGAACCGCCCACTCCGCATGCGCCTCCGCCGCGATCTCCAGCAACGGCGCCGACCGCGCGGGCAGCACATCCACCCCGTCGGCCAGGACGCGCCCCGCCGCCTCCACCGCGTCCCGCGCCACCAGATCCACGTCGCCCGCGAGCCGCGCCAGCACCCCCGTCGCGTCGAACGGATCGAGGCTGAGCAGCCGCACCACCGCGGTGGCCGGCCCACTCACCCCCTCGTAGGCGGAGCAGTACGCCGCGTCCAGCGCCCCCAGCCCGGCGGCACGGGCGGCGACCCCCAGCACGACGGGCTGATGCGCCCCCTTGGGGAACCTCCCCGCCAGCGCGTCGAGTTCGGGATGCGGCCAGGTCGCCCGCGCGGCCCGCATCAACTGCCGCCCGAGCCTGCGCGCCACCCCCCGCAGGGCGGGCGAAGGGGTACGGGCGTCGGCGGCCCGGTCGAGCCCGACGGGGTCCGCACCGAGGGCCGCGGCCGCCGCGAGGGACGCCGCGACGGCGCCGCTCGTGTGCAGCCGCCCCCGGCAGAACTCCTCCAGGCTCGCGGCGTCGGTCACGCGTCCCGCCCGGACGGCGGCCTCCGCCCCGCCGGAGTGGGCGTGCCCTCCGGCGGGGAAGCGGCCGTCCGCGAGGACGAGCAGTGCTGCGCGGCTCATCCCGGCGCTCAGAAGAGGAAGTACCGCTGGGCCAGCGGCAGTTCGGTGACGGGCGCGGGCTCGACGAGTTCGCCGTCGATGGCCACCGCGAAGGAGTCCGCGGCGACCTCCACGCGGGGCAGTGCGTCGTTCTCCCGCATGTCGGCCTTGGTACGGCCGCGGGTCGACCGGATCGGCACCAGTTCCCGCCCGAGTCCCAGCCGTTCCGCCAGTCCGTCCTCGACGGCCCGCTCGGCGACGAAGGCGACCGAGTTGCCGGCCGGCGCCGTCCCGTACGCGCCGAACATCGGGCGCGGCAGGACCGGCTGTGGGGTGGGGATGGAGGCGTTCGCGTCGCCCATCTGCGCGTAGGCGATCTGACCGCCCTTGAGGACGAGCTGCGGCTTCACCCCGAAGAACCGTGGTTCCCAGAGCACCAGGTCGGCGAGCTTGCCGGTCTCGACGGAGCCGACCTCGTGCTCGATGCCCTGGGCCACGGCGGGGTTGATGGTGTACTTGGCGACATATCGACGGGCGCGGTGGTTGTCGGCCCGCGTGTCGCCGGGCAGGAGGCCGCGGCGCCGCTTCATCACGTGCGCGGTCTGCCAGGTCCGCATGATCACCTCGCCGATGCGGCCCATGGCCTGGGCGTCCGACGCCATGATGGAGATCGCCCCCATGTCGTGCAGGACGTCCTCGGCGGCGATGGTGCTGGGCCGGATGCGGGACTCGGCGAAGGCCAGGTCCTCGGGGACGGCCGGGTTCAGGTGGTGACAGACCATCAGCATGTCGAGGTGTTCCTCGACGGTGTTGACGGTGTGCGGCCGGGTCGGGTTGGTGGAGGCCGGGAGCATGTTGGGCAGCGACACCGCGGTGATCATGTCGGGCGCGTGGCCGCCGCCCGCGCCCTCCACGTGGAAGGCGTGCAGGGTGCGGCCCGCCACCGCGGCGAAGGTGTCGCCGACGAAGCCCGCCTCGTTCAGGGTGTCGGTGTGGACGGCGAGCTGGACGCCGGACTCCTCGCAGACGTCCAGGCAGGCGGAGATGACGGCGGGGGTGGCGCCCCAGTCCTCGTGGATCTTGAAGCCGAGCACTCCGGCGCGGAGCTGGTCGCGCATGGACTCCTTGGACATGGTGCTGCCCTTGCCCAGGAAGCCGATGTTGACGGGGCTCGACTCCAGGGCGGCGAACATCCGCGCCAGGTGCCACGAACCCGGGGTGACGGTGGTCGCCTTGCTGCCCTCGGCCGGGCCCGTGCCGCCGCCGATAAGGGTGGTGACACCCGACGCCAGGGCCTCGTCGACGGCGGTCGGCGCGATGAAGTGCACGTGGGTGTCGATGCCGCCCGCGGTGAGGATCTTGCCGTTGCCCGCGATGACCTCCGTCTCGGGGCCGATGACGAGGTCGGGGTGGACGCCGTCCATCGTGTCCGGGTTGCCGGACTTGCCGATGCCGGTGATCCGTCCGTCGCGGATGCCGACGTCGGCCTTGACGACGCCCCAGTGGTCGATGATCACGGCGCCGGTGACAACGGTGTCGGGGGCGCCTTCGGCGCGGGTGGCGCGCGACTGGCCCATGGACTCGCGCAGCACCTTGCCGCCGCCGAAGACGGCCTCGTCCCCGGAGTGTCCGGGGCCGGCCGCGCGGTCCTCCTCGATCTCGACGAAGAGGTCGGTGTCGGCGAGGCGGACCCGGTCGCCGGTGGTCGGGCCGAACAGGTCGGCGTAGGCGCCGCGGGACAGCTCAGGCATCGAGGGCACCTCCGGTCTCGCCGCGCAGGCCCATGACGACGCGGGCTCCCGCGAGGGGGACCAGCTCGACGTCGACGGGGATGCCGGGCTCGAACCGGACGGCGGTGCCGGCGGCGATGTTCAGGCGGGTGCCGTGCGCGGCGGTGCGGTCGAACTCGAGACCGGGGTTGGCCTCGGCGAAGTGGTAGTGGGAGCCGACCTGGACGGGCCGGTCGGCGGTGTTGAGGACGGTCAGACGGGTGACCGGGCGCCCCTCGTTGAAGGGGACCGGCGCGTCGGCGAAGAGGATCTCTCCGGGAATCATGGCCGCCGTCCCCGTCAGACGATCGGTTCGTGGACGGTGACCAGCTTGGTGCCGTCCGGGAAGGTGGCCTCGACCTGCACGTCGTGGATCATCTCGGGGACGCCCTCCATGACCTCGTCGCGCTGGAGCACCTTGCGTCCGGAGGACATGAGTTCGCCCACGGTCCGCCCGTCCCGGGCGCCTTCGAGGATGTGCGCGGTGATCAGCGCGACGACCTCGGGATGGTTGAGCTTCACGCCTCGCGCGCGGCGCTTCTCCGCCACGTCCGCGGCCACATGGATGAGCAGTCGCTCCTGCTCGTGCGGGGTCAGTTGCATGTACCACCTCACAGGACATGACGCCGGGACCGGGCGGTCCGGGCTGCCGCGGCCACCGCGACGGCTCTAGATGTAACACACACGAATGGGCCGCAGCGCACCCGCCAGTTGTTCGAAAACCGCAGGTGAACAGGGGTGGAGAGTACGGCTACAGTGTTTCCGCCGTGTGACCCGGTTTTGACCGACTGATTACCGGGGCCGTCGGCGGACTCCCGCCTGCCCGCGCACCGCCGGGGCACTCGGGCGGCGCGCTCGGGCGGCGGGCCCTAGGTCGGGTTCGGTCCCCTGTGCTCCGCCGCGATGCCGAAGCGGTGGCGTTCGCGGGGTGTCGGGGCGGCCGTGTCACGGACCCCGGTGACCGAGGTGACCACCTGCCCCTCCGACGGCTCCCCGGCCTCCTCCAGGCGCTCCAGGTCGGCGGCGGAGACCAGGGCGACGAGAGGCTTGCCGTGCCGCGTCACGACGACGCGTTCGCCGCCGTACACCACCCGGTTGATCAGGTCGGCGAGCTCAGCCCTGGCTTGCGTCACCGGAATCTCGTAGGCCATGTCCCCAGCTTACGGTTCACCCCCCGCCGACCGGCTGCGCCGCCGCCGGGCCGGGTGGACGATGAGAACGGGGGCGACCCCTCGACCCATGGCCACGTCCCACGGGAGGTACCCATGACCGGCGAACCGTCGTTCTTCGAGCTCGGCGTGGCGGACCCCGAGCGCGGGCGGGTCTTCTACGGCACCCTGTTCGGCTGGGCCCTCGAGGCGGGCCCCACGGGGCGCGGGTTCTCCATCGGCACCGCCGGGCTGCCGGGCGGCATGCACGGCGGTGACCCGGGCGCCTCCCCGTACCTGTTCTTCCGGGTCGACGACCTGGACGCCGCCGTGGCCCGGGTGCGTGAGCTGGGCGGCTCCATCGAGGAGCTCGGCGAGGAGGGCGAGGAGGACGCGGAGTCGGTGGCCCGGTTCGGCCGGTTCAAGCTGTGCCGGGACGACCAGGGCTCCCTCTTCGGCCTGCACGAGCCGCCGCACGGGAAGTGATCGCGGGTTACGCGATTCCCATCCCCTCTCAATGTACGTCCTGTACATTTTATACGGAGCCAGTGCAGCCGAAGAGGGTTCCGCCACGAGGAGGGGTTCGCCATGACCCGACCGTCCGCCCGCCACGTCCTGCCCGAGTTCACCGAGCGCACGAGCGCCGGAGCCCGGACGTCGGACCCGTACTCGAAGCTGCTGGAGGAGCGGATCGTCTTCCTCGGGACGCCGGTCGACGAGACCTCCGCGAACGACGTGATGGCGCAGTTCATGTACCTGGAGCACCAGGCCCCGGACCGGGACATCGCCCTCTACATCAACTCCCCCGGCGGCTCGTTCACGGCCATGACGGCGATCTACGACACGATGCGCTACGTCGCCTGCGACGTGGAGACGACCTGCCTCGGACAGGCCGGCGCGTCCGCCGCGCTGCTGCTGGCGGCGGGCACGCCGGGCAAGCGCGCGATGCTGCCCGGGGCGCGGGTGGTGCTCCGTCAGCCGTCGCTCACCGGGCCGATGGAGGGGCAGGCGAGCGACCTGGCCATCCAGGCCGAGGAGTTGACCCGGATCCGCGCCCGCCTGGAGGAGATCCTTGTACGGCACACGGGCCGCACTCCGGCGCAGGTGACCGAGGACATCGAGCGGGACACCGTCCTGAACGCCCAACAGGCCCTGGAGTACGGGCTGGTGGACCGGATCGTGTCCGACCGCTCCGCCGCGCCCGCGACGCCCGGCACCCGGTGAACGGCCGATGCTGCCACCGGAACTGCCGCCCCTGCCCGCCCTGACCCGCGCCGAGGCGGAGCTGATCGACCGCTACCTGGACGTCGTCGACCTGCTCGGGCGCATCAACCCCGCGCAGGACGGCGACACCTACCGGGGACTGCGGGCCGCCCAGGCGCTGGTCGGCAAGGCCGCGGCCCTGCGCGACGCGCTGGAGCTGATGCACGCGCGCGGCGAGACCGAACTGCACGCGCCCACCCTCGCCCGTGCCCTGCGCGTGCTGGACGGCGAGCGGCGGACGGGACGTCTCAGTCTTCCGCCGTGTTCCGAGAGTTGAGCGGCGGGGTTCGAAACGCACCAAAAGACGTACCCCCTTTCGGCGTAGGAACACACCCGGTTGACGACCGGTCCGGGTTGCGCGGCCCTCCTGTCCCGACGTCCGCGCCCACCGCTGCGCCGCTGGTCCCGGGGTCGTCACCGCCTACGGCCCCGGCTCGAACACAGGGGTGTCCACCCGAACGGGTGGGTGGTGAGTAACAACACAAAAGGCACGTTCCGTTGGGAATTCCCCCTCCGGCGAGACAAGATCCGTGACTGACGACAAGCCCCCGCCGCAGCGGCGGGGCGGTCCGGGCGGACGCCGAATCCTGCCGCCGCCCGGACGACCGGTCGCGAGGGAAGTGGATCGGCAGGAGTGGAGGACCCGAGCACGACGGGTCGCAGGAGCGGTCGCCTCCGTGGGAGAGGCGCCGGACCGAGCAGCCCTTGGGGTGAAGCCGCACTCGTGCGGCCGGGCAACTTCGCCAGCCCGAATCCGACAGGTCATCCTTCACAGGCGGCTGACGAAGGGTTGCGCATGTCCGCGCTCAATCGTGTCCCGTCCCTGATGGCTCGCGCCGGTACGGCCTCGGCCCTCACTCTCGCCGCGGTAGGCGGCTCCGTCGTGGTCCCCGGTTTCTCCTCGGAGGCGGCCGCGGCGCCTCATGCGACGAAAGCCCTCAAGGTCGCGGCCTCCAAGAAAGGTTCCCCCTACAGGTGGGGCGCCGTCGGGCCCCGCAGGTTCGACTGCTCAGGCCTGACGCTGTACTCGTTCAAGAAGGCCGGCAAGAAGCTGCCGCGCACGGCGGCCCAGCAGTACAACAAGACCCGTCACATCTCGGCCAAGAAGCGCAAGGCGGGAGACCTGGTCTTCTTCCACTCGGGCCGCAGCGTCTACCACGTCGGCATCTACGCCGGGAAGGGCAAGCTCTGGCACGCCCCGAAGACCGGGGACGTGGTGCGCCTGCAGAAGATCTGGACCGGGAGCGTCTCCTACGGCCGGGTCAAATAGCCCTTGGGGGGGGTCAACCGGCCCGTGCTCGAGTGACACGGGGTCAAACAGCCCGGGGGCGAGTAGCTCTCCCGAGGGGGATGACGGTGTTCTGCCCCGCCGTCACCCCCTCGGCGGCGGCCGGCGGGCCGGGGGCGGTCCAGGGCAGTTCGATGGAGACGGTCTTGCCGCCCTCCCGTGTGGGGCGGACCCGCAGCTTGCCGCCGCATTCGGCCGTCAGCCAGCGGATGATCACCATGCCGCGGCCGTTGTCCTGCTGCACGGCGGCGGGCAGGCGCTTGGGAAATCGCGGATGGCTGTCGGTGACTCCGATGCGCAGCCGCTCGTCACGGTCGAGGACGAGGTCCACCGTGAAGGTGGGCGACTGCCCGAGCGTGTGCTGGACCGCGTTGGTCGCCAGTTCGGAGACGATGAGCCGGACCGTGTCGGACACGTCGGCGTCCGCCGGCAGGCCCCACTCCACCAGCGTGCCGACCACATAGGTGCGCGCGGCGGCCACCGAAGCGGGATCGCTCGGCAGAGTGACGGATGCTTCCAGGTGATCTGCCATGGCGACGTCGTCCCTTTCTCACGGGACCGTGGTCCGACACGAAGCGGATGGTTCGAGTACGGTCCCGGACTGGTGCTTCGCCGCCAGACTGCCACCACCCGGCCCGTGAAGGACGGCGATCCACCAAGATATGCATATATCTGTCGCTCGAAGCGGTGAACTCTGCGACGGCAGAGCGGATTTGGGCGGCCCATAAGGAGTAAGGGAGTGGCCCATGCAGCACGGTCCGGTGGTGCGCCGCAGGAAGCTGGGCGCGGAACTGCGCGCCCTGCGCACGACGGCGGGCATCACCAGCGGGGAGGCGGCCCGGCTGGTGGGCTGGCACCAGTCGAAGGTCAGCCGCATCGAGACCGGGACGAGCGGGGCGAAACCGGCCGACGTGCGGTTACTGCTCGACGCCTACGGCGTGGACGACGACCAGCTGCGCGGCCTGCTGGTGATGCTGGCGCGCTCCGACGACGCGGGCGGCCGGCACCACTGGTGGCACGCCTACCGCGGGGTGCTGCCGCCCACCTATCGCGACTTCATCAGCCTGGAGTCCCAGGCCGGCGCCATGCGCACGCTGGAGACCACGGTGGTCCCCGGACTCCTCCAGACACCGGAGTACGCCCGCGAGGTGACGCGGGCCGCCGTGGACGGCATGCCGGAGGAACGGCTGGACGCGCTGGTGGAGGTCAGGCTGGCCCGGCAGGACGTGCTGCGCGGCGAGCCGCCGCTGGAGCTGAGCGCGGTGCTGGACGAGGCGGTGCTGCGCCGGCAGGTGGGCGGCCCGGGGGTGATGGCCCGTCAGCTGGAGCGGCTGGTGGAGGCGGCGCGGCTGCCCCATGTCCGGCTCCAGGTATTGCCGTTTGCCGCCGGGGCGCACATCGGTGTCACCGGCCCTTTCGTAATCTTCTCCTTTTCGAGCACTTCTGATCTGGACGTGGTTGTTCTCGACCACTTGACGAGTAGCCTGCACCTCGAACGGAAAGAAGACCTAGAGGCCTATACCGAGGCCTTCAACGCCCTTCTGATCCATGCCCTTTCGCCCGAGGACTCGTTGGACTTCATCGCCGCGACCGCGGCAGGCGCGTAAGGAGGCACCATGTCAGGCTCCATGTCCGAACTCCCCCGGAGCATCTCTGCCGGCACTGATCTGACCGGCGTCCGGTGGCTGCGCAGCAGCTACAGCACCGGCGCGAACAACTGCGTGGAGACGGCCCGGCCGCCGGCCGGCCGCTGGGCCGGACTGCTCGCGGTGCGCGACTCCAAGAACCCCGCCGGGGCCGCCCTGCTCTTCTCCCCCGAGAGCTGGACGTCCTTCACCGCCGGGATCCGCCGGGGCTGACCACCCCACGAGACGTCGGACGACGCACGGCCATGCCACGCCGACTCATGGTCGCGTCTCGCCGATCACCCGCACCGCGCGTTCGATCTGTTCCCCGGAGAGGTCCGCCCGAGCGGTCAGCCTGAGCCGTGAGACGCCGTCCGGCACGGAAGGAGGACGGAAACAGCCCACGGACAGGCCGGCCGCACGGCAGTCGGCCGCCCACCGCACCGCCCCCTCCGGGGAGGGCGCGCGCACCGAGACCACCGCGGCGTCCGGACGCACCGCCTCCAGACCCGAGGCGGTCAGGCGGGTGTGCAGTTCGGCGGCGACGGCGCGGGCCCGGGCCGCGCGTTCCGGCTCGCGGCGCAGCAGGGTCAGCGCGGCCAGCGCCGCGCCCGTGGCGGCGGGGGCGAGGCCGGTGTCGAAGATGAACGTCCGGGCGGCGTTGACCAGGTGTGCGATCACCCCGGCCGGGCCCAGCACCGCGCCTCCCTGGCTGCCCAGCGACTTGGACAGCGTGACCGTGGCGACGACGTCCTCCCGGCCTGCGAGGCCCGCCGCGTACGGGGCGCCCCGGCCGCCGTCGCCGAGGACGCCCAGTCCGTGCGCGTCGTCCACGACCAGACCGGCGCCGTGCTCCCGGCACACGTCGGCGAGGGCGGCCAGGGGCGCGGCGTCGCCGTCGACCGAGAAGACCGTGTCGGAGACGGCGACGGCGGGCCCGTCGTGCGTCGCCAGCGCCTTGCGCACGGCGTCCGGTTCGGCGTGCGCCACGACCTGGGTCGTGCCCCGGGCCAGCCGGCAGCCGTCGATCAGCGAGGCGTGGTTGCCCGCGTCGGAGACGACCAGGCTGCCGTGCGGCGCCAGGGCGGTGACCGCGGCGAGGTTGGCCGCGTAGCCGGAGGAGAACACGAGCGCGGCCTCGAATCCGCAGAACGCGGCCAGTTCGCGTTCGAGCGCGGCGTGCAGTTCGGTCGTGCCGGTCACCAGCCGGGAACCGGTCGCACCGCCGCCCCAGGTGCGCGCCGCCCGGGCCGCTCCCTCGGTGATCTCCGGGTGCCGGGCCAGTCCGAGGTAGTCGTTGCTCGCCAGGTCCAGCAGCGGCGAGTCGGCCGGACGGGGGCGCAGAATCCGTACGAGTCCCGCCTCGTGGCGCGCCCGGGCCTGCTCGTCGATCCAGCCGAACGCCATGCGTCGCTCCTCGGGGAATTTGTAGGCAATGGACAGACACTAGCGGCATCGCCACCCCCGCGAGGTGTGGCAATACCCACACGTCGATCTGTCAGTGTTGTGCAAACTCTCCTTGGCCCCGGGCGGCCCCTTAGGACAGGATCGGCTCTCATGGACCTGCTGAACACGCTGGTGGACAAGGGGCTTCGGCGCGAGTCGCCGACCCGCGAGGAGGCGCTGGCCGTCCTCGCCACTTCCGACGACGACCTGCTCGATGTGGTGGCCGCGGCCGGCAAGGTGCGCCGGCACTGGTTCGGCCGACGGGTGAAACTCAACTACCTCGTCAACCTCAAGTCGGGCCTGTGTCCCGAGGACTGCTCCTACTGCTCGCAGCGGCTGGGCTCCAAGGCGGAGATCCTCAAGTACACCTGGCTCAAGCCCGACCAGGCCACCGCGGCCGCCGCGGCCGGGGTGTCCGGGGGCGCCAAGCGGGTGTGCCTGGTGGCCAGCGGACGCGGCCCGACCGACCGGGACGTGGACCGGGTCTCGGACACCATCCGGGCCATCAAGGAGCAGGACGGGTCCGTCGAGGTGTGCGCCTGCCTGGGCCTGCTCTCCGACGGTCAGGCGGAGCGGCTGCGCGAGGCGGGCGCCGACGCCTACAACCACAACCTCAACACGTCCGAGGCGACGTACGGGGACATCACGACCACGCACACGTACGCCGACCGGGTGGACACGGTGCAGAAGGCGCACGCGGCCGGGCTGTCGGCCTGCTCCGGGCTGATCGCGGGCATGGGCGAGACCGACGAGGACCTGGTCGACGTGGTCTTCTCGCTGCGCGAGCTGGACCCGGACTCGGTGCCGGTCAACTTCCTGATCCCGATGGAGGGCACGCCGCTGGCCAAGGAGTGGCACCTCACCCCGCAGCGCTGCCTGCGCATCCTGGCGATGACCCGGTTCGTCTGCCCGGACGTCGAGGTGCGCATCGCCGGCGGACGCGAGGTCCACCTGCGCACCATGCAGCCGCTGGCCCTGAACCTGGCCAACTCCATCTTCCTCGGCGACTACCTCACCAGTGAGGGCCAGGCCGGCCACGCCGACCTGGAGATGATCGCGGACGCCGGCTTCGAGGTGGAGGGCGCCGACCGGGTGACCCTGCCGGAGCACCGGGTCACGGCCGGCGGCGGCTGCGGATCGCACGCGGGCGGCGGCTGCGGATCGCACGGGGACGGCGAGGAAGGCGGGGGCTGCGGGTCGCACGCCGACGGCGGGGTCTGCGCCCCGGCGCCGGCGGCCCGGACCGAGGAGCCCCGGACGGATCTGGTGGCCGTACGCCGCCGCGGTGCCGGAACGGATCTCGCGCCCAATGCCTGAGCCCGCCCTGACGGTGGACGAGCTGCTGGCGCTCGACCGGCGGCACGTCTGGCACCCGTACGGCCCCATGCCGGGGCGGCAGGACCCGCTCGTCGTGGAGTCGGCGAGCGGGGTGCGGCTGCGCCCCGCGGACGGCTCGGCGGAGCTGGTGGACGGGATGTCGTCCTGGTGGTCGGCGATCCACGGCTACAACCACCCGGTGCTGAACGAGGCCGCCCGCGAGCAGTTGGAGCGGATGAGCCACGTGATGTTCGGCGGGCTCACCCACGAGCCCGCCGTCCGGCTGGCGAAGCTCCTTGTCGACATGTCGCCGGATGGACTCGAGCATGTCTTCCTCGCCGACTCCGGTTCGGTGTCCGTCGAGGTCGCGGTCAAGATGTGCCTCCAGTACTGGCGTTCGCTGGGCCGCCCCGCCAAGCGCCGCCTGCTGACCTGGCGCGGCGGCTACCACGGCGACACCTGGCAGCCCATGTCGGTGTGCGACCCCGAGGGCGGGATGCACGAGCTGTGGTCGGGCGCCCTGCCGCGCCAGGTCTTCGCCGACGCGCCGCCCGCCGAGTACGACGAGACGTACGCCGACCATCTGCGGTCGACGATCGAGCGGCACGCCGGCGAACTGGCCGCGGTGATCGTCGAGCCGGTGGTGCAGGGCGCCGGCGGGATGCGGTTCCACTCCCCCGCGTACCTGCGGGTGCTGCGGGAGGCGTGCGACGCGCACGGCGTGCTGCTGGTGTTCGACGAGATCGCGACCGGCTTCGGACGTACCGGCGCGCTGTTCGCGGCGGAGCACGCCGCGGTGACGCCGGACGTGATGTGCGTCGGCAAGGCGCTGACCGGCGGCTATCTGACGATGGCGGCCACCTTGTGCACGCCGGAGGTGGCCGACGGCATCTCGCGCGGCGAGGTGCCGGTCCTGGCCCACGGACCGACGTTCATGGGCAATCCGCTGGCCGCGGCCGTGGCGTGCGCGTCGATCGGGCTGCTGCTCGGCCAGGACTGGCTCGCGGAGGTCAAGCGGATCGAGACCGGCCTGCGCGACGGTCTGGCCCCGGCCGCCGAGCTGCCGGGCGTGACGGACGTACGGGTGCTGGGCGCGATCGGCGTGGTGCAGCTCGACCACGCCGTCGACATGCGGGCGGCGACCGCGGCGGCCGTCCGCGAGGGCGTGTGGCTGCGGCCGTTCCGCGACCTGATCTACACCATGCCGCCGTACGTCACGGGCGACGCGGACGTGGCACGCATCGCCCGCGCGGTGTGCGCGGCGGCAGGGGAGGGATGACATGCCGGTACTGGTGATCACGGGCACGGGCACGGAGATCGGCAAGACGGTCGTGACGGCCGCCGTCGCCGCCACGGCGCTGGCGGGCGGCCGGTCGGTGGCGGTGCTGAAGGCCGCGCAGACGGGCGTGGGGCCGGACGAACCGGGGGACGCGCGGGAGGTGGCGCGCCTCGCCGGGGCCGTGACGGCGGCCGAAGTGGCCCGCTATCCGGAGCCGTTGGCGCCCGGCACGGCCGCGCGCCGGGCCGGACGGGCGCCGGTGCGCCCGGCGGAGGTGGCCGAGGCCGCGGACAAGCTGGCCACCGAGCACGATCTGGTGCTGGTCGAGGGGGCGGGCGGGCTGCTGGTCCGCTTCGACGCGGACGGCGGGACGCTGGCGGACGTCGCCGCCCTGCTGGGCGCCCCGGTGCTGCTGGTGACGGCGGCGGGCCTCGGCACGCTCAACACCACGGAGCTGACGGCGCGTGAACTGCGCTCCCGCGGTCTCGACCTGCCCGGTGTGGTGATCGGCAGCTGGCCCGGGGCCCCGGACCTCGCCGCGCGCTGCAATCTCGCGGACCTCCCGGAGGTGTCCGGTGCTCCGCTGCTCGGCGCCGTCCCCGCCGGGGCGGGTGCCCTGCCGCCGGCCGCCTTCCGGTCGACGGCGCCGGGATGGCTGGCGCCGCGGCTGGACGGCACGTGGGACGCGGCGGCCTTCGGGGCGCGGGAGGCGCCCTGAACGGCAGGGCGCGCCCGGCCGCCGGTGCGGTGGGTGCGGAGCGGGTCGTACGGGGGACAATCGCGGTAAGGCACCACCTCGTGAGGGAGGGCCCATGCCGCTGCGATCCGCCCGCGGGGTGCCGCGGGACGCCGTGCACCATCCGCTGTTCGCCCGCTACTACGCCCGGGCCAGCGTGGGCGCCGAGACCCGGATGGGTGTGGGGCGCGTCCGCGAGCGGCTGCTGGCCGGGCTGTCCGGGCGGGTGATCGAGGTCGGCGCGGGCAACGGGCTGAACTTCTCGCACTATCCGGGCGCCGTCTCGGAGGTCGTCGCCATCGAACCGGAGCGGCTGCTGCGGCGGTTGGCGGTGGAGGCGGCGCTGCGCGCGCGGGTGCCGGTGGACGTGGCGCCGGGCGCGGCCGAGGCGCTGCCGGTCAAGAGCGAGGCGTTCGACGCGGTCGTGGTCTCCCTCGTGCTGTGCAGCGTCCGCGACGTGCCGCGGGCGCTCGGGGAGGCGCGGCGGGTGCTGCGGCCCGGCGGCCAGCTGCGGTTCTTCGAGCACGGCCGGGGCGGCGGGCGGATGATGACCTTCACCCAGCGCGCCCTGGACCGGACGCTGTGGCCGCCGCTGTCCGGCGGCTGCCACCTGTCCCGCGATCCCATCGCCGCGCTGCGGGACGCGGGGTTCGCGCTCGGCCCCTACCGGCGGATGATGATCCCGGAGCACGGGCCGGCGCTGCCCAGTTCGTACTGCGTCCTCGGCACGGCTTGGCGGCCACCGGAACCGGGGGCGGGGGCGGACTAGGGGCGGTCGGGTGCTGGCGGCCGTCGCCCGCGGGTGATTGACTCCCGTGTCCCCGAAGGCCCCCGGTGTGCGAGGAGAGTTCATGTCGCGTCCGTTCCGGTTCGGCGTCAGCCTGATGGTCTCGGCCCCGGCCGACGAGTGGAGTGCGAAGTGCCGGCGGGCCGAGGAGCTGGGGTACGACGTGATCCTGGTCCCGGACCACCTGGGCATGGTGGCGCCGTTCCCGGCGCTGGTGGCCGCGGCGCGGGCCACCGAGCGGCCCCGGCTCGGCACGTTCGTGCTCAACGCGGGCCTCTGGAACCCGGCGCTGCTGGCCCGGGAGGTGGCGACCACGGACGCCCTCACCGGCGGACGGCTGGAACTGGGGCTCGGCACCGGGTACGTACGGGAGGAGCACGACAAGGCCGGGCTGCCCTTCGGCTCACCCGGCGAACGGGTGGACCATCTGCGGCACACGGTCGAGGAGCTGGAGCGGCTGCTCGGCGACCCGGAGCACCTGCCGCGCCCGGCGCAGCGGCCCGGAGTGCCGCTGCTGATCGGCGCGAACGGCGACCGGATGCTGGAGCTGACGGCCCGGCACGCGGCCGTCGCCGCGTTCACCGGCGGGCGCACGGGCCGGCGGACGGGCCGGCTGGCACCGATCACCGCCGAGGACCTGGACGAGCGCGTCGCCCGGTACCGGGAGCTGGCGGCGGACCGCGCGGAACCGGCGGAGCTGAACCTGCTCATCCAGATGGTCGTCGTCACCGAGGACCGTGAGGCGGCCGTCCGGCCCTTCCTGGAGTACGTACCGCATCTGACCGCCGGACAGGTGCTGGACCTGCCCATCTTCCTGACCGGGACGCTGGAGCAGATCACCGCGCAGCTCCGGGCGCAGCGCGATCGGTACGGGTTCACCTACCTCACCGTGCTGGAGCCGTACATGGAGGCGTTCGCCCCGGTGCTGCGGGCGTTGCGGGAGGACTGAGCCGCGGTCCGCCGTGGTCCGCATGCCGGAATTCCCGCACGGGTGTGCGTCCGGCGTGCTGGGATCGCGGCATGACCGATCTGCGCATACGGGCCGCCGGGCCCGAGGACCTGGACACCGTGCTGGCCTTCTGGAAGGCGGCCGCCGAGGGCACGAGCATCAGCGACGACCGCGAGGGCGTGGAGCGGCTGGTCGCCCGCGACCCGGAGGCGCTGGTCCTGGCCGAGCGGGACGGGGAGCTGGTGGGCACGGTCATCGCGGGCTTCGACGGCTGGCGCTGCCATCTGTACCGGCTGGCGGTGCACCCGGAGCAGCGGCGCCGGGGCATCGGCACCGCCCTGCTCGCGGCGGCCGAGGAGCGGTTCGTACGGCTCGGCGGGCGCCGCGGCGACGCGATGGTGCTGCGGCGCAACGAGCGGGCCCAGCATGCCTGGCGGGCGGCCGGGTACGCGCCCGAGGAGCAGTGGCGACGCTGGGTGAAGCCGCTCACGGAGTGAACGGACGGAAAGGTTGAGCACCGGCGCATGAGCGAGTCCCTCCACGGCAAGGCTCCCGGCGCCTCCCCCGGCGCACGACATCGCGCGAGCCACCGGTTCCTGGCCGATCATGGATCCGAGGTGACCCGATGACGGAAGTGCTCCTGCTGCTGGTGGCGGTCCTGCTCTCGCTCATGTGCGGCGCGTTCGTCGCGGCCGAGTTCTCGCTGACCACCGTGGAACGCGGTGAGCTGGAGCGGGCGGCGGAGCGGGGCGAGCGGGGCGCGGCCGGCGCGCTGAAGGGCGTACGGAGCCTGACGTTCCAGCTCTCCGGGGCGCAGCTCGGCATCACGGTCACCAACCTGGTGGTCGGCATGCTCGCCGAGCCCTCGGTCGCGGCGCTGATCGCGGGCCCGCTGGAGGCCGTGGGGGTGTCGCGTTCGGCGGCCTCCTCGCTGGCGCTGGTGCTGGGCACGGCCCTGTCGACGGTCTTCCTGATGATCGTCGGCGAGCTGGTGCCGAAGAACTGGGCGATCTCCTCGCCGCTGGCCGTGGCCAAACGGGTGGGCGGCCCGCAGCGCTGGTTCAGCGCGGCCTTCCGGCCCTTCATCACCCACCTCAACAACACGGCCAACCGGATCGTGCGCCTCTTCGGCGTGGAGCCGGCCGAGGAGCTGGCGTCCGCGCGGGGGCCGCAGGAGCTGGCGGCGCTGGCCCGGCACTCGGCCAAGGAGGGCGCGCTGGAGGCCGACACCGCCGAGTTGTTCGTCCGGACCCTGAACCTGGCCGATCTGACGGCCCAGCACGTGATGACCCCGCGCGTCCAGGTCATCGCCCTCGACTCCCGGGCGACGTGCGAGGACGTGGCCAACGCGACGCGGGCGACCGGGCTGTCCCGGTTCCCGGTCTTCCAGGAGACCCTCGACGCCGTGGTCGGCACCGCCCACGTCAAGGACGTGCTGGCGGTGCCCGCCGAGCGGCGGCCCCGGATGCCGGTGTCCGAGCTGATGCGCGAGCCGCTGCTGGTCCCGGAGACGCTGACCGTGGACCGGCTGCTCGACCGGCTCTCCGGGCGGCGCACGATGGCCGTGGTCATCGACGAGTACGGCGGGACGGCGGGCGTGGCCACGCTGGAGGACATCGTCGAGGAGGTCGTCGGCGAGGTGCGCGACGAGCACGACCCGCACGAGACGCCCGAGCTGGACCCGGCCGGCACCGACGCGCAGGGACACACGATGTTCTGGGCCGACGGCTCGGCCCGCGTGGACCGGCTCGCGCGGCTCGGCCTGCGGGTGCCCGAGGGCCCGTACGAGACCGTCGCCGGACTGGTCGCGGCCGGGCTGGGACGCATCCCGGCCGTCGGCGACACGTTCGAGGTCGCGGGCTGGCGGCTGGACGTCGTGGACGACACGGGGCGCCGGGCGGCGCGGGTGCTGCTGCACGCGCCGCTGGACGACGCGGGCGCGGCCGGGGGCCCGCACGGCGCGCGCGGCACGCACGAGGACGGGGAGGGCGGCCGGTGATCGCCGTACAGCTGCTGATCGGTCTGGCGACGCTCGTCGTCAACGCGTTCTTCGTGGGCGCCGAGTTCGCGCTGATCTCCGTGCGCCGCAGCCAGGTGGAGCAGCACGTCGAAGCGGGGGCGGAGGGCGACCGGCGGGCCAGGAGCGTGCTGTGGGGTCTGGAGCACGTGTCGGCGCTGATGGCGGCGGCGCAGCTCGGCATCACGCTGTGCACGCTGGTCCTCGGCGTGGTCGCGGAGCCGGCGATCGCGCACCTGCTGGAGCCGGTGTTCCACGCGGTGGGCCTGCCGTCCGGGGTGGGGCACGCCGTCTCCTTCGCGATCGCCCTGACGCTGGCGACGTATCTGCACATGCTGCTCGGCGAGATGGTGCCGAAGAACATCGCGCTGGCGGAGCCGGTGCGCAGCGCGCTGCTGCTGGGGCCGCCGCTGGTCGCGCTGTCCCGGGCGCTGCGGCCGGTGATCTTCACGATCAACGCCTTCGCGAACGCGCTGCTCAAGCTGCTCAGGGTCGAGACGAAGGACGAGGTGTCGGCGACCTTCACGGGCGCGGAGCTGGCCGAGATCGTGAAGGACGCCGGCGACGCCGGGCTGATCGACGACCGGGCCCAGGAGCGGCTGCACGACGCCCTGGAGCTGGGCCGGCGGCCGGTGCGGGACGTGGTGCTGCCGCTGGAACGCGTCGTCCACGCGCGCGTGGGCATCACGCCCGAGCAGTTGGAGCGGCTGTCGGCGCAGTCGGGGTTCTCCCGGTTCCCGGTGGTGGACGACGGGCGGCGGATCGTCGGCTACCTGCACGTGAAGGACGCCCTGGACGCCTCCCCGCGGGACCTGCCGTTCCGGCTGCGGGACATGCGGCCCATCGCGCGGGTGCGGGAGAGCACCCCGCTGGACGACGTGCTCACCGCGCTGCGCCGCAGCCGTACGCATCTGGCCGCCGTACTCGGGTCCGACGGCCGGCTCGCGGGCCTGGTGACCATGGAGGACGTGCTGCGGGAGCTGTTCGGTCAGCGGACCTGAGCCCGGAGGGCGGGCTGGGAGGCTGGGCGGGGGCGGCCGAGGGGGCCGAGGGCGGGCCTGAGGCGGGCGGACGAAGGCGCGGACCTGAGCCGGGCAGCCGAGGATGCGGACCTGAGCCGAGCGACCGAACGCGCGGACCTGAGCCGGGCGGCGGAAGGCGCGGACCTGAGCCGGGTGGCCGAGCGCGCGGACTGAGCCGGGTGGCCGAGCGTGGATCGGCCTGTAGGACGAGCGACGGGAAGAGAGACCGGGCGCGGCGGCGAAGCCGGACGCCATTGACCGGGAGGCCCGGACGCGGCAGGCCGACGGCAGGACGCGACAGACCGGGAGGCCCAGACGCGGTGCGCCGAAGCAGGACGCGACGGACCGGGAAGCCAGGCGCGGCAGGCCCTAGGCCGACCGACCGTCGGGTATGTGCACGCGCTACCATTTCTGTCGCCATGCAGACGAACCCCACTCACAGCAGCCTCGTCGCCGTGGGCGACTCCTTCACCGAGGGCATGTCGGACCTGCTGCCCGACGGCTCCTACCGGGGCTGGGCCGACCTTCTCGCCGCGCGGATGGCCGCCCGCTCCCCCGGCTTCCGGTACGCCAATCTCGCGGTGCGCGGGAAGCTGATCGGGCAGATCGTCGACGAACAGGTCGAGGTGGCCGCGGCCATGGGGGCCGACGTGATCACCTTGGTGGGCGGGCTCAACGACACGCTGCGGCCCAAGTGCGACATGGCGCTGGTGCGGGATCTGCTGACCCAGGCGGTGGAGCGGCTCGCGCCCAGTTGCAAGCAGCTGGTGCTGATGCGCAGCCCCGGCCGTCAGGGTCCGGTGCTGGACCGGTTCCGGCCCCGTATGGAGGCCCTCTTCGCGATCATCGACGACCTGGCCGCAGGGCACGGCGCCGTGGTCGTCGACCTGTACGGTGCGCGCTCCCTGGCCGACCCGCGGCTGTGGGACGTGGACCGGCTGCACCTGACGGCGGACGGGCACCGCCGGGTCGCGGAGGCCGTGTGGCAGGCGCTGGGCCACGAGGCCGAGGACCCCAACTGGCACGCGCCGATCCCGGTCACACCGCCACCGGGGTGGGTCACCCGCCGGACCACCGACGTCCGGTTCGCCCGGCAGTACCTGCTGCCCTGGATAGGCCGCAGGCTGACCGGCCGCTCGTCCGGCGACGGCCTGCCGCCCAAGCGCCCCGACCTGCTGCCGTACGAGGTCACCGCGCCCTGATCCCGGGGGCGCAGCCGCCCTCGTAGGTTCCGACGAACAACCCCGTGGCGCTGGCCTGCACGAATCGCCAGTAGAATCCGTACACGTGACTTCCGCTCCCGCCAAGCCCCGCATCCCGAACGTCCTCGCCGGACGCTACGCCTCCGTCGACCTCGCCACGCTCTGGTCGCCCGAGCAGAAGGTGAAGCTGGAGCGCCGGCTCTGGCTCGCCGTGCTGCGGGCCCAGAAGGACCTCGGCATCGACGTCCCCGACGCCGCGATCGCCGACTACGAGCGCGTCCTCGACCAGGTCGACCTGGCCTCGATCGCCGAGCGCGAGAAGGTCACCCGGCACGACGTGAAGGCGCGGATCGAGGAGTTCAACGACCTCGCCGGGCACGAGCACGTGCACAAGGGCATGACCTCCCGCGACCTGACGGAGAACGTCGAGCAGCTGCAGATCCGGCTCTCGCTGGAGCTGGTCCGCGACCGCTCGGTGGCCGTGCTGGCCCGGCTCGGCAAGCTGGCCGGAGAGTACGGCGAGCTGGTCGTGGCCGGCCGCTCCCACAACGTCGCCGCCCAGGCCACGACGCTGGGCAAGCGCTTCGCGACCGCCGCCGACGAGCTGCTCGTCGCGTACGGCCGGGTGGAGGAGCTGCTCGGCCGCTACCCGCTGCGCGGCATCAAGGGCCCGGTCGGCACCGCCCAGGACATGCTGGACCTGCTCGGCGGGGACGCCGGCAAGCTCGCGGAGCTGGAGCGGCGGATCGCCGGGCACCTTGGCTTCTCGCAGGCCTTCACCTCGGTCGGCCAGGTCTACCCGCGCTCGCTGGACTACGAGGTCGTCACCTCGCTGGTGCAGCTCGCCGCGGCGCCGTCGTCGCTGGCCAGGACCATCCGGCTGATGGCCGGGCACGAGCTGGTCACCGAGGGCTTCAAGCCCGGCCAGGTCGGCTCCTCGGCGATGCCGCACAAGATGAACACCCGCTCCTGCGAGCGCGTCAACGGCCTGATGGTGATCCTGCGCGGCTACGCCTCGATGACCGGCGAGCTGGCGGGCGACCAGTGGAACGAGGGCGACGTCTCCTGCTCGGTGGTGCGCCGGGTGGCCCTGCCCGACGCGTTCTTCGCCCTGGACGGCCTGCTGGAGACCTTCCTGACCGTGCTCGACGAGTTCGGCGCCTTCCCGGCCGTCGTGGCCCGCGAGCTGGACCGCTACCTGCCGTTCCTGGCCACCACCAAGGTGCTGATGGGCGCGGTGCGGGCCGGGGTCGGGCGCGAGCTGGCGCACGAGGCGATCAAGGAGAACGCCGTCGCCTCGGCGCTCGCGATGCGCGAACAGGGCGCCGAGCGCAACGAACTGCTCGACAAGCTGGCCGCGGACGAGCGCATCCCGCTCGACCGGGCCGGGCTGGACGCGCTGATGGCGGACAAGCTCTCCTTCACGGGCGCCGCGGCCGACCAGGTCGGGGCGGTCGTGGGCCGGATCGAGGAGATCGTCAAGCAGCACCCGTCGGCCGCCGCGTACACCCCCGGGGCCATCCTCTGACCCGCTTCACCCGGGCCGAGTTGGAGGCCGCCCGCGACCGTCTCGTACCGGACGTCGTCGCGGACGGCCTCCGGGTGCTGTTCTGCGGGATCAATCCCGGTCTGATGACGGCGGTGACGGGCCACCACTTCGCCCGGCCGGGCAACCGCTTCTGGCCGGTGCTCCACCTGTCCGGGTTCACGCCGCGGCGGCTGGCGCCGTCGGAGCAGGACCTGCTGCCGTCGTACGGGCTCGGGATCACGAACGTCGTGGCGCGGGCCAGCGCGCGGGCGGACGAGCTGACCGCCGAGGAGTACCGGGAGGGCGGGCTGCTGCTGACGCGGAAGGTGGCGCGGCTGCGGCCCGCTTGGCTGGCCGTGGTGGGGGTCACCGCGTACCGGGCGGCGTTCGACGACCGGCACGCGCGGGTGGGGCCCCAGGAGCGGACGTTCGGGAGCACACGCGTGTGGGTGCTGCCCAATCCCAGCGGGCTCAACGCGCACTGGACGGCGGAGACGATGGCGGAGGAGTTCGCGCGGCTGCGGGTCACGGCGGAGCCTTCTCCGTGACCACCGCCAGCAGTTGCACCTCGTCCGTCTCGTCCCGGTCGGCGACGGCCAGCGCGATCCAGCGGCCGGTGCCCCCGGCCTCCCAGAGGTACGCCACGCGCGCGCGGGCGCTCAGTCCGGCCCACGGCTCCGGTATCTCCTCCCGGTCGGTCCGCAGCAGGACCGTCTGAAGGTTCAAGGGGTCCCCCTCCTCCCCCCAGCGGGCGGCGAGCCGCTCGTGGAGGGCGTCCCGGTCCTTCTCGTACTGCTCCACCGTCACCGCCCGCTCCGCCGGGCACCCGCCGCGCAGGCCGTGGCTGGTCTCCAGCACCGCCGTGAAGTGACCGGGAGCCCCGGCGCCCTCGCCCGACGGACCGTGCCCCGCCGGGAAGGGGCGGTGGCACAGCTCGTCGATGAGGGCGATGTGCCGTGCGATGTCCATGCCGTCCAGTAAACCGGTCGGCACTGACATTTGGCGGCCCGTCAGCCGCCCGCACGCTCAGGCGTCCGGCGGCGCGGCCGAGTTCCACCGCCCCTCGCGGACGCCGAGCGGCTGCGGAGCGCGCGCACACGGGCATCGACGCCGGCGATTGGCGGGGACGCGTCGAGCTGCCGTCGGGCTGATCTACGCTGGGCGGATGCCGGTCAGTGTGCTCCTCGTCGACGACGAACAGGCGGTGAGCACCGCGTACGAGTCGGGGTTCGTGGCGCCGAGGTGAGGCGCGCGCACGGGCCGGGAAGGCGTGGACCGGCACTCGCCGGGGCGGAGCGGGCCGAGTACGATCCGGCCCACACGCGCACGAGCTGGGAGGACGGACCTTGGGAGGCCTGACCGGCGGGGATCCGTCGCTGTTGCGGAGGATCAACTCCGCGGTGGTGCTGCACGCGTTGCGTGCCACGGACTGCGCGACGCTGACCGAGATCACCCGGGTGACGGGCCTGTCCCGGCCGACCGTCGAGGGCGTCGTCGAGGGGCTGATAGAGGCGGGCCTGGTGGTCGAGGCGGCCGCCGAGGAGGGCACCGCCCGGCGGCAGGGTCGGCCGGCGCGGCGCTTCCGGTTCCGGGCGGAGGCGGGGCATCTGCTGGGTCTGGAGATCGGGCCGCACCGCGTCGCCGCGCTCCTGTCCGACCTGGACGGCCGGGTGATCGGCGCCCAGGCCAAGGACGTCGACGAGGGTGCCTCGGCCGACGAGCGGCTGGAGCGGCTGCGCACGGCCGTCGCCGAGCTGCTGCGCCGGGCCGGGGTGGCGCGCGGCTCGCTGCGGGCCGTGGGCGCGGCCACGCCGGGGATCGTCGAGGCGGACGGCACCGTCCGGCTGGGGACCGCGCTGCCGGGGTGGACGGGGCTGAGTCTGGGTGAGCGGCTGAGCCGTTCCTTCAAGTGCCCGGTGCTGGTCGAGAACGACGCGAACGCGGCGGCGGTCGCCGAGCACTGGAAGGGCGCCGCGACGGAGTCGGACGACATCGTGTTCGTGCTGGCCGGGCTGAGCCCGGGGGCCGGGGCGCTGATCGGCGGGCGGCTGCACCGGGGGTACGGCGGCGCGGCCGGGGAGATCGGCGCGCTGCACCTGATGGGCCAGGACGTGACGCCCGAGACGCTGCTGTCGACGACCGACGAGCCGCTGCATCCGCTGGACGAGCAGGCGGTCGCCAAGGTCTTCGCGGAGGCCCGGGAGGGCGATCAGCGGGCCCGCGCGGCGGTGGAGCGTTTCATCCAGCGGCTGGTGCACGACGTGACGGCGCTGGTGCTGGCCCTGGACCCGGAGCTGGTCGTCGTCGGCGGCTGGGCGGCGGGGCTGGACGGCGTACTGGAGCCGCTGCGCCGGGAGCTGGCCCGCTACTGCCTGCGCCCGCCGCGGGTGGCGCTGTCGCTGCTCGGTGAGGCCGCGGTGGCGACCGGCGCGCTGCGGCTGGCCCTCGACCACGTGGAGGAGCAGCTGTTCGCGGTGGAGGGCGCGACGGCACGCCGCTGAGCCGCCGGGAGGCGGGTGCGGGCGGGGCCGGTCAGGAGGCGCGGGTCTGCGGGCCGTGGTGGATCTCCACGTCGCCGGAGTCCCCGAACGTCAGCCGGCAGGTGTCCGCGCGGTAGGTGGCGACGGAGAGCGCGGCGGTGCGGCCCCCGGCGAGGTAGCGGGTGGTGACCACGAGGACGGGCGCGCCCGGGAGGCGGTCCAGCTCCTTCGCGTCGTCGGCGCCGGCCGAGCCCAGCTCGACGGCGCTCTCCCGGCGCTCCAGGTCGCCGCGCTGGAGTTCGCGCAGTACGGCACGCGCGCGGGCGGCGCCGGAGGGCGACTCGATGGCGGTGAGCTCGGGGACCGAGGCCGACGGGACGTAGAGCAGCTCCGCGGCGACGGGCTGGCCGTGTGTCACGCGGGAGCGGCGGACCGTGTGGACGGGCTCCTCGCGGCCGGTCCCGAGGGCGTCGGCGACGGCCGCGGGCGGGGCCGCCGGCGCGCAGTCGACGGGCTCCCAGGCGTCGTCGGCCGTGCCCGGCCAGGCGTGCTGTGCGGTGCCGACGGCAACGCCGACACGTGGCGGGGCGACGGTCGTGCCGACGCCCCGGCGGCGCTGGAGGCGGCCTTCCAGTTCGAGCTGCTCCAGGGCCTGGCGGAGGGTCGCGCGGGCGACGCCGAAGCGGGCGGCGAGCTCGCGTTCGTTGGGCAGGACCTCGCCCACCGAGAACTCCGAGTCCAGGGCCTCGCTGAGTACGGTCCTGAGGTGCCAGTACTTCGGTTCCGGCACCGATTCCAACTGCGTGGTCCCCACCCTGTCCTCCGCAATCGCCGTGGTCCGGCGGCGTTTTGACGCCCTTGTTTATTAAAGGTTGTTGCAGTTCTCTGCGACCATAGGACGCCCTACCCCCTTGGTCAAGACCAATCCGGCTAGGCGAGGTCGGCCAGGGAGAGCAGTTTGTCGGGGTTGCGGATGATGTACACCGACTGGATGCGCCCGTCGGCCACCTCGATCTGGAAGACGGAGTCGGGCTTGCCGCCCGACAGGGCCAGCAGGGCCGGTCCGCCGTTGATCTCCAGGAAGCGGTAGGAGAAGTCCGGGACGCCCTTGCGGGCCGCGCCCTGGAGGAAGCGGGCCACCTTGTCGGAGCTCTCCAGCACGCGCAGGGGCGCCTTGGACTTGCCGCCGCTGTCGCCCACCAGCCGGACGTCCGGCGCGAGCAGCTCCATCAGCCCGGCCAGGTCACCGTCGGCCGCGGCGGCGAGGAAGCGCTCGGTCAGGTCGCGGCGCTGCGCCGGGTCCACGTCGTAGCGCGGGCGTCGCTCGTCGACGTGCTTGCGGGCGCGGCCGGCGAGCTGGCGCACCGCGGCCTCCCCGCGCTCCAGCATGGCGGCGATCTCCGCGTACGGGTAGCCGAACGCCTCCCTGAGCACGAACACCGCCCGCTCCAGCGGTGACAGGGACTCCAGGACGACGAGGACGGCGAGGGACACGGAGTCGGCGAGGACGGCCCGCTCGGCGGTGTCGGGCACGGTGTCCCCGAAGTCGGTGACGTAGGGCTCGGGCAGCCACGGGCCGACGTACGTCTCGCCGCGCGACTTGATCTGGCGCAGCCGGTCGATGGCGAGGCGGGTGGTGACCCGCACCAGGTAGCCGCGGGGCTCGCGGACGGTGGAGCGGTCGGCGCCGGACCAGCGCAGCCACGCCTCCTGGACGACGTCCTCCGCGTCCGCCAGGCGGCCCAGCATGCGGTAGGCGACGCCCAGGAGGACGGGTCGGTGTGCTTCGAAGACGTCGGTCACGGTTTCGGTGGTCACCGCTCCATACCAGCGGACGTGTCCGGTCGTGTCCAGACGGGGCCGCCGGGGGCTACCCGTCGGTAGCTCTTACTGACAGGCTGTCTACGCAACGCCTCAACGTCCGCGTGTCCCGACAAGGAGCCCCATGTCCGCAACGCTCTCCTTCACGGCCCCCACCCCGCACGGTCCGCAGGACATCACCGTCGCCTACACGCGCGTGGGCACCGGCGAGCCGCTGCTCCTGCTGCACGGCATCGGCCACCACCGGCAGGCCTGGGACCCGGTGGTGGACATCCTCGCCACCGAACGCGAGGTGATAGCCGTGGACCTGCCCGGGTTCGGGCAGTCGTCCGCGCTGCCGCAGGGGCTGCCGCACGACCTGTCGACCACGAACGCGGTACTCGGCGCCTTCTTCGCGAAGCTGGGGCTCGACCGGCCGCACGTGGCGGGCAACTCGCTGGGCGGTCTGCTCGCCCTGGAGCTGGGCCGCCAGAACCTGGTGCGGTCGGTGACGGCCCTGTCCCCGGCGGGCTTCTGGACGCAGGCCGAGCGGCGCTACGCCTTCGGCGTGCTCATGGGGATGCGCCGGACCGCCCGGAGCCTGCCCCTCCCCCTGGTCGAGCGGCTGTCCCGCACGGCCGTCGGACGCACCGCGCTGACCAGTACGATCTACGCCCGCCCCGCGCGCCGCTCCCCCGAGGCCGTGGTCGCCGAGACGCTCGCGCTCGCGCACGCCGAGGGGTTCGCCGAGACGCTGCGGGCCGGACGGAGCGTGCTGTTCACCGACGACGTGCCCGGCATCCCCGTGACCGTGGCGTGGGGCGACCGGGACCGGCTGCTCCTCCCCCGGCAGGGCGTCCGCGCCAAGCACGCCGTCCCGCGGGCCCGCCTGGTGCGGCTGCGCGGCTGCGGTCACGTGCCGATGAACGACGACCCGGCGCTGGTGGCCCGCGTCCTCCTGGACGGCAGCCGCTCTCAGGAGGCGAGCGCCGCGAGCACTTCCTTCAGCACCGTCGGGTTGTAGGGCATGCTCGCGTGCGGGGTGCGGTCGTCCGGATCGATGTCCTGGAGCACGATGTTCTTGACGTAGCGGCCCTCGGTCTCCTCCAGGGCGCATGAGGTGTACGGGGTGACCACGTCGTCGTGCCGGGTGGCGATGACCGTGTGCCGGACGCCCTCCGTGGTCTCGCCGAGTTCGGCCAGCTCGCGCTGGAAGGGGTGGCCGTGCTGGAGCTGGGGCCAGGCCGGCACGACCTCCCCGACGGCGCCCTGTTCGAGGAGTTCGACCGCTCCGGGGATCTGGCGGGCCAGGTTCAGCAGCCCCTGCGCGGTGACTCCGTGGTTGCTGGGCGCGATGCCGACGAAGTTGTGCACCTTGGGGCCGCCGCCCAGCGCGTTGAGGTAGTAGCGCGGCATCATGCCGCCCTGTGAGAAGCCGACGACGTCGACCTGCTGGGCGCCGGTGCGCCGCAGCACCTCGTCGACGAAGTCGGCGAGCTGCCGGGCCGAGTGCTTGATGTCGCCGAGTCCGAAGATCACGGGGTTGCCGTGCTGGCCGTAGTCGAGCCGGAAGACCCGGTGGCCGTGGAGCCGCAGCAGCGGTGCGGCCGAGGTCCAGGTGTAGCCGCGGTTGCCGAAGGTGCCGTGCACCAGCACCACGGGGCGCGGATGCTCCTCGCCGGCCGGGACGTTCCAGTCGTCCTCGCCGGCCTGTACGTCGACGGTGGCGACGAGCTGTGCGGTGCCGACCTGCCCGAGGCCGGTCAGTCGGTGCGGGGACTCGGTGAGGTCCGTGGTGACGTCCTCGGAATTGACCCCCGGGATGTGGGGATTAAGGAAACTCACGACGCTCTCCCTGTCGTTGGGACGGCCCGCCGGGATCGCCGATGGGCACGCTGCGACTTCTCAGTCTCGCGTCCATCGAATTGCGCAACGATCCCTCGTCCGAGCGAAAGAATTCCCTCCATCGAGTCATTAGGGTCCGTGCATTCGAATGCGTTACGCGGCCCGTCGGAGAGTGGCGCCGCGCAGCAGCCGCACATACCAGCCGCACTCGACGGGACGGGCCACCCGCCCCGTCAGCGCCCGCTCGGCGCAGTCCATGCCGTGCTCGAACGCCGCGTCGTGCAGCGGCCGGACGATCAGCGCCCAGGCCAGCCAGCGGACGCCGCGGGGGCGGACGACGAGGGTGTTGCGCAGCACCGTCCGCCCGTCGTCGAGACCTTCGAGACTGAATTCGTGGAAGCCGTCGAAGCCCGGGGGGCCGGTGAACCGGAAGCGGACCCAGCGGCCCGGCACATAGTGGCTCACCACATAGCGCACCGGTCCGTGGCCGCCGGACACACCGACGGTCAGCGGCCGCTCGAAGCGCAGCGGTGGCCAGTCGGGCGGCCAGAGGCGGTCGTGCTCGCTGCCCAGCGAGTCGATCAGCGCGCCGACCCTGTCCGGTGCGACGGGCAGGGGGCGTTCATGCACGTTCCACACGGCGATCACGCCATTCATGGTGCCCGTTCCGGCTTTCCGGGGAATCCGCCGAAGGGGCGGCCGCAACGCACCACCGGAGCGCGCGTTCCGCGCCGCGCGCCGTCGCCCGTACGCCAACGCGCGGGCGGCGGACGGGCGTTGCGCGTGGGGGGTGCGACGGCGCCCGAGCGTAAGCACAGATGAGACGGAAACCGCCGGTACGGCACACAGTGAGGGGGAACGGCCATGGCCGCAGGGCCCGAGGTACCCGAGTCCGGTGACGAGGGGGCGAGTTGGCCCGCCGTCCCGCCGGAGGCGCTGCCCGGCGCGTGGCAGCCCCTGCTGGGGCGGCCCGCCCTGGCGGAACTGCTCGGACATCCTCTCGTGGGCGCCGCGCTCACACGGATGCGCCGGCTGCCGCCACGGGTCGCCCTGCACTCCCTGCGGACGTTCCTGCTGGCCGACGCCCGCGCGCGGGTCGACGGGATCGCCTACGACCGGGTCGGGCTGCTGGCCGCGGTGGCGTTCCACGACGCCGGGCTGGTGGGGCGTTCGCCACTCGGGCGCGGCGGATTCCCGGGCCAGTCGGCCGAGTTGCTCGACCGCTTCCTGGCCGGCCATCAGGTGGGGGCGGCCCGGCGCGGAGCGCTGACCCGCGCGGTGCGTGAGCACATGCGGCCGTTCCCGGCGCGGGGGGCCGGGCCCGAGGCGCGGCTGCTGCACTTCGGTGCGTGGCTGGACGTCACCGGGCGCGGCGAGCGTCACGTGCCGGGAGACCGGCGGCGGCTGTCCGAGCTGGCGCCCACTCCCTGGTTCGCCGTCTCCTTCTCCGCCCGGGTCGCGGCCTGCGGGCTGCGCCGGGTGCTGCCCGCATCCCCGGCCGCCCACCGGTGAGCGCGGAGCCGGGCAACTCGCTCTACCCGTCGCGAAAGGAACCGCAGACATGCAAGAGGACCAGCGTGTTTTCGATGTCGCCATCGTGGGTGGCGGCATCGGCGGGACGATGCTGGGGGCCGTGCTCGCCCGCAACGGAGTGCGCGTGCTGCTGCTGGAGGGCAGCGGCCACCCCCGCTTCGCCATCGGAGAGTCCACCGTCCCCGAGACCACGTTCGGCCTGCGGGTGCTGGCCCGCCGCTACGGCGTCCCGGAGATCGAGCACCTGGCGACCAACGGGGCGCTGCGCCGCCACGTGTCGTCCCACTGCGGGGTCAAGCGGAACTTCAGCTTCGTCTACCACCGGGAGGGCGAGCCGACCCGGCCCGACGAGTGCACCCAGTACCCCACCTGGGGCCCGCCGCTCGGCCCGGACTCGCACTACTTCCGGCAGGACGTGGACGCCTACATGTTCCACGTCGCGGTGTCCTACGGCGTCACCGCGTACACCCACACCATGGTCGACGACGTGAAGTTCGAGGAGGACGGCGCCACCCTGGTCACCCGGGACCGGGGGAGCTTCCGGGCGTCGTACGTGGTCGACGCCGGCGGGATGCGCGCCGTGCTGCCCGAGCGGCTGGGCCTGCGGCAGGAACCGCCCTACCGCACCCGCTCGCGCACGATCTTCACGCACATGGTGGACGTGCGCCCCTTCGACACGGTGGCTCCGCCGCGCCGGGAGCACGGCATGCCCAGCCCGTTCAGCCAGGGGACGCTCCACCACATGTTCAAGGGCGGGTGGCTCTGGGTCATCCCGTTCGACAACCACTCGACCAGCACCAGCGAGCTGTGCAGCGTCGGCGTCAACCTCGATCTCGACCACCATCCCCGCCCGGACGACGTCCCGGCCGAGCAGGAGTTCTGGCAGCACGTGCGCCGGTTCCCCAGTGTGGCCCGGCAGTTCGACCGGGCGCGCGCGGTGCGGCCCTACGTGTCCACCGACCGCACCCAGTTCGCCTCGCAGAAGGTGGTCGGCGACCGCTGGTGCCTGCTGCCGCACGCCAGCGACTTCATCGACCCGCTCTTCTCCAGCGGCCTGGCGGTCACGGTGATGGCGCTCAACGCGCTCGGCCACCGGCTCATCGAGGCGGTGCGCCAGGACGACTTCGACACCGCCCGGTTCGCGTACCTGGACCACTGGACCAAGCGCATGTTCCGGTTCTACGACGACCTGGTGTCGTGCAGCTACATCTCGTTCGACGACTTCGAGCTGTGGAACGCCTGGAACCGGGTGTGGACCATCACCACGCTGTACGGGACCAACGCGCAGAACCAGGCCGCCGTGACCTTCGAGAAGACCGGCGACACCGCCTGCTTCGACGCCCTGGAACTGCCGCCCTACCGGGGCCTGCAGGGGGTCGACAACCCGTGGGTGGAACGGCTCTTCGACCAGGCGAGGGACGCGGTGCTCGCCTACCGCGCGGGCGACTCGACGAAGGAGCGGACCGTCGCCCGCATCTACGAACTGCTGCGCGAGAGCGAGCTGTGCCCGGCCGTGTGGGGCACCCTCGACCCCGAAGACCGCTGCCCCGCGGGCGTGTTCACCCTGTGGCCGCTGATGAAGATCCTGCTGTGGGGCAAGTTCCGCTCGCCGCGGCACGTCCGCGGTTCCTACTTCACCGGCGGCGCGCGGCTGGTGGGCAAGGAGGCCGTCCAGGCGTACACCACCGAACTGCGGGCCGGCGGCTCCCAGGTCCACCAGACCGTGCGGGACATGTGGGTCAACTGGAACCGGGACTGGGCACGGCGTCCGGCGCCGCGGAAATGAGCGCGAAGAATCATTCCTGCCGACCGACGGAGGCACACATTCCGGTTTGCCGCTCCAGGGCCTCGGGTAGGAAAAGCACATGGCCGAGAAATGGAAATTCGGCCGCGATTCCCCCTGCTCAATCCGAGAGACAACGGGCTGCAATCCACAATGGCGCGACATTCCACCTGCCAATCGCCCGCTGAATGCTCCTGGGAAGACATCTTCCAGCACCAGGACCGCCTCATGCGGTTGGTTCGGCGAAGACTGCCGAGTTTTCAGGACGCCGAGGACTGCGTTCAGGAAACGATGGCCCGCGCAGCCGCCCACGCCGCGTTGGACAGGAATCGACTCGGTGCCTTTCTGACGTCCGTGGCGCTTCGCCTCTGCATCGACTTCTACCGTGACATGGACCGACGCAGCAGACTTCTCCAGCGCGCGGTCCTCCTGGACGCCTCCGGCACGACCGAGGAGGACGTCTGCGACAGGGACTTCGGCAAATGGCTCCTGGCCCAGGTGCAACACCTGCGGGGGCGGGAGCAGGAAGTCATACTCGCCCGCTCAAAGGGAATTTCCACGGCGGAATTCGCCCGCATGCACAATATCTCCGTCAAGGCGGCCGAGGCCGCCTTCACCCGGGGCCGTGCACGACTCAAGAACGCGTGCGCAAAGGCCCTGGAAGGCTGCATCCAGTAACCCATCGAGCCACAGCTCCCCCATCGAAGAGAAACGGAAAGGGAGACCATCCATGTCCAACAACAAGAACATCCAGGATATTTTCAAGGACCTCGTCGGCAATATGGCCGACAGCGGGAAGGAGGCGTTCGACGACATTCTCAACCGCCCGGAGAAGTCCGGCTCGTCCCGCTCCGGCAACCCCGTCGACACGCTGGCCGGGCTGCCCGCGAACGCCCTCGGCGCCCTGGCCGGCGCCGTCAACCCGGCGACCGCGCTGGCCGGCGCGGCGAACCCGCTGGCGGCCCTCGCGGGCGGTGTGGGCGGCCTGGCCGGCGCGGGCAACCCCCTCGCCGGGCTGGGTGCGGGCGCCGCGAGCCAGCTGGGCAACATCGCGAACGCGGCGCAGAACCCGCTGGCCGCCCTCACCGGCGCCGCGGGCGCGGGCAACCCGCTCGCGGCCGTCGCCGGGGCGGCCAACCCGCTCGCCGCGCTCAGCGGCGCGGGCAACCCGCTGGCGGCGCTGGGCGGTGCGGCGAACCCGCTGGCCGCGGTCGGCGGCGCGGCCGGCGCCCTCGGCGGGCTCGGTCAGCTCGCCGGAGGACTCGGGCACGCGGCGGGCGGGGTCGGCGACCTGATGTCGCTGCCGGGCCAGCTCACCCAGCTGCTCCAGGTGCTGCCCAAGCTCATCGAGACCCTCCAGGGCCTGCAGAACCTGACCAACCTGCCGGCCCAGGCGGGACAGCAGGGTCTCGGCGCCCTCCAGGGCCTGACCGGGCAGCAGGGCGGCGGCGGCGCCTCCCAGGGCGGAAAGTCCTCGACGACCAGCTGACCGTCGCACCACCCCCTCCCGTCGTCCCACCGTCACACCGTCCCACCTTCAAGGAGGACACACGATGGCGTCTGTCGTCGGCGACCGGCTGCGTCTCGTGGTCAAGGTCCTGGGCAGCCTCGTTGCCGACGAGGTCGGACAGGCGACACGGCTGCGGAGGCGCACCCGGCAGGACCTGCGGTCCCCGGCGGAGGGCGCCGACGCCTCCGCCGGGTCCGAGCTGCGCCGCGCGAAGGCGGTGCGGCAGGCACTGGAGAGCCTGGGGCCGTTCTACGTCAAGCTCGGTCAGATCCTCTCCACCCGGCCGGACATGGTGCCGCAGTCGATCCGCGAGGAACTGCAGAACCTGCACGACCAGGTGGACATCCAGCCGTTCTCGGTGTTCGAGCCGGTGCTGGCGCGCGACCTCGGGCCGGACTGGAAGCTGCGCTTCGACGACGTCGAGACCGTCGCCCCGCTCGGGGCCGCGTCCCTCGCCCAGGTGTACCGGGTGACCCTGCCCGGCGGACGTCCGGCCGTGGTGAAGATCCAGCGGCCCGGCATCCGGGACGGCGTGCTGGCGGACATGGCCCTGATGCGCCGGGCGTCGAAGATCGTGGCCCGGGTGGCGCCCCGGTTCAACGAGGTCATCGACATCGAGGCGATGCTCGGCTCGGTCTTCGACGCGATGGAGCCCGAGCTGGACTTCAACGGCGAGGCCCGCAACATGGACGAGGCCCGCGAGCACGTCCGGCCCTTCCGTTCGCTGGAGGTTCCCCGGGTCCTGTACGCCGCTCCCCGGGTCCTGGTCCAGTCGCTGGCCGGCGGCAGGTCGGTGCGGCACATCGACCGCGCCCACTTCACCGACGACGAACGCGTCGAGATCGGCAAGGACCTGCTGCGCTTCATGTACCACGGGTACTTCGTGCACCGCTTCTTCCACGCCGACCCGCACGCGGGCAACGTCTTCGCCGCGCCCGGCGGGCCCGCGACGCTGATCGACTGGGGCATGGTGGGCCGCCTGGACCGGCGCACCAGCCTGCAACTGCTGCCGCTGTTCATGACGTTGGCGCAGAACGACGGCGCGGGCCTGGCCCAGCACTGGGCGGAGATGGGCCGGATCACCCCGTGGGCCAACATGCCGGCGTTCGCCGCCGACATGGCGGCCTTCGTGCCCAAGGTCTCCCATCTGGCGCTGGAGGACATGAACTTCGGCGTCTCGCTCACCACCGTGCTGGCGAAGGCGACCAAGCGGGGCATCGGGTCGCCGCCGTCCGTGTCGCTGCTGGGCAAGTCCTTCGCCAACCTGGACGGCTCGGTGCGCTGCCTGGCTCCGGAGATCACGCTGCCGGAGGTGTTCCAGGGCGAGGTGCCGAAGATCCTGTTCGCGCTGGGCCGCGAGTTCCTCGGCCGCAACCAGTTCGCCCGCAACTCCATGGAACTGCTGCTGGCCGCGGTCACCAGTCCCGACCAGGCCCGCGGGGTGCTGTCCGACATCGCCAACCGCCAGTTCGCGCTCAACATCCACGAGCCGCGTACCCCCGCCGCGATGGGCGGTCAGCGGCCCTCCCGCCCCTCCGGCGGGCTGCTGGCCCTCGGCGCGCTCGCCGTGCTGCTCAGCCGCCGCCGGTCCTCCTGACCCCCACCCCGTCCGCCCTGCCCGAACCCACCGACACGGAGGTTTCCCATGCCGGACCCCGCACGGCCCCAGCCCCCGCCCGCGCCGGGCACTCCCCTGCCGGACGGGCTCTCGCGGGTCGCCCTGTGGACGGCGTCGGCCCACGCCCGGGAGTTCGGGCGGTCCGCGCCGTACGTCCGCGATCCGTGGGCCGCCGACTTCGTCCGCGCGGCCGGCTTCACCGGCGGCCCGCCGGGCGACGGCCCGCTGCAACGGCTGCTGCCCGACTGGGCCGTGGTGCGCACCCGCTTCTACGACGAGTTCCTGGTGGGCGCGGCCCGGGCCGGCTGCCGCCAGGTGGTGCTGCTCGGCGCCGGTCTGGACACCCGCGCCTTCCGCCTCGACTGGCCCACGGGGACACACGTCTTCGAGATCGACGATCCGGCCCTGCTGGCCTTCAAGGAACACGTGCTGGACTGGGCCGCGCCGTCCTGCGGGCGGCGCAGCACCGTGGGTGCCGACCCGGCCGGATCGTGGGGCGGGGACCTGCTCGCCGCAGGGCTGGATCCGCGGCGGCCCACCGCGTGGCTGTCCGAGACGTACCTCTACCACCTCCCGCCGCGCACGGTGGAGTCCCTCGTGCGCACGATGACGGAGCTGTCCGCGCCCGGCAGCGTCTTCGGCGCCGAGTGCGTGAACGCGGGCGCCGCCTCGTCGTCGTTCGTGGCGCCGTTCCTCGATGCCCTGTCGGCGACCGGGATCTCCTGGCAGTGGCAGCTCGCCGATCCGCGGGGCTGGTGGGCGGAGGAGGGCTGGGAGGCGGAGGTCGCCGACCTGTTCACGCTGCCGTACGTGGTGCAGCGGCTGGCGCCCTACCTGCCGCTGCTCACCGAGGCCGCGGCGAAGTGCGTGTTCCTGACGACGGGGACGCTGAAGGAGCACTGACCGCCGGGCGAACGGCGCGGGCCCCGGGCACACGCCGCCCGGGGCCCTCGTCGTGCCGGGTACCGCTACGGCCGTTCCAGTTCCAGCAGCGCCGCGAGCCACAGGCCCGGGAGCGCGTCGGCACTCGTCAGGGCCTCGTCGTGGATCACCGCGAGGCAGGCGGTGTCGTGCTGGCTCGTGAGGGTGGTGAGGCAGCGGATGCCGGCGCCGAGCCCGGAGTAGAGGACGGCGCGGCGGGCGGTGCTGCCCTGGTGGACGAGGGCGCTGCCGAAGTCGACGCTGCTCACCGGACCGGCGACGGAACGGCCGTTGACCATCCGGGTGCCGACCCGGGCGCCGATGCCTCGCGGGCCGGCCGCCAGCAGCAGCCGCAGGGCGTCGCGCTGCCGGCCGGTGCGCATGGTGTCGGTGCGGGCGACCACCCGGGTCAGGGCGTGGAGCGGGGACGGCGCGTCGCAGGGCAGCAGGACGCGGGCGACGACGAGCCGGTTGCCCGGGGCGCACTCCTCGCCACGGGTGCGCACCGACATCGGGACCGCCACCGGCAGCGGCGGGTGGGCGGCGCCGGTGCTCTTCCGGTGCCAGGTGCCCACCGCGTGGGCGAGCGCGGCGAGGAAGACGTCGTTCACCGTGGCGCCGTACGCGCGGCCGACGGCCCGCAGCCGGGCCACCGGGACGACGGCCTGGCACAGGGTGGTCCGGCCGCTCACCGGTACGTCGAAGGCGGGCTTGTCGCTGGCGCGGAAGGAGGCCGCCATGTCGCCGAGGGCCCCGGCGAGTCCGGCGGGCGCCGGTGTGCGGCGGCGATAGGCCGGCGGCCCGCCCGCGGGATGGTCGTCGGGGTGGTCGTCCAGCAGCGCCCGGGCGGTGTGCGCGGCGCCCACGCCGTCCTGGAAGGTGTGGTCGGTGCGGTAGCACAGGCTGTGTCCGCCGGTGGGGCCGTGCACCAGCCACACGTCCCAGGGCGGACGGCCGTCGCCGCCCATGGGACGGGACAGCATCAGCCGTCCGGCGCCCGCGCCGTCGTCGTCCCCGGGCAGCCACGCCTCGTGCACGTGCCGTTCGACGTCGATCCCGTCGACCCGGGAGAAGGTGCGGCTCTGCCGCGCGATGCGGTAGCGCAACGCGGGGATGCGGGCCGCCCGTTCGGCGACCCGGGCGCGTACCGAGTCCAGGGTGGGCGCCCGGCCGGAGAACCCGAACAGGAAACCGGCCGGCAGCGGTCTGCCGCCCATGGCCAGGTGGTAGGCGACGTCGGCGGTGCCCATGGGCAGGGACGGCGGCAGGTCGTCGTGGGCGCCGGGGCGGGGGTCGTGCATCGGGAACCTCTCGTTCGGTTGCGGGACATGGCTACCGCGCCGGACCGGCCCGTCAGCACGCGTACCGCGCGACACGCCCGAGCGTGTCCACGTACCCGCGCAGCACGAACCGGCCGGGCCCGCCCACGGGCAGGCGGGGTGCCCGGGAGCGGTGCCACGGCAGCGGTTCGCCGGGTTCCGGCTCGCCCAGCAGGGCGGCGGCCACGTGCGCTCCGTGCGCCACGGACAGGGCGAGGCCGTGGCCGCAGCAGCCGCCGACGTACCAGACGTCGGGCAGGCCCGGGACCGGCCCGACCACCGGCAGGTCGTCGCCGGTCATGCCGATCCGGCCGGACCAGCGGTGGGTGACCCGGACCCGGGCGAGGTCGGGGTGCAGGGACCGCAGCCACCCCTCCAGCCGGGCCCAGGCGCGCTCGCGGAGCGCCTGGAGCCGGGGAGCGCCGAGCCCGGCCGGGACGGTGACGGTGCCGCCGCCCGCGACCAGCCCCCGGTCCGGCAGCAGCCGGAAGTACGGTGCCAGCGGCACGGCGTCGACGACGGCGTGGCCCGCGCGCCCGCCCAGCGCCTCGTACGCGGCGTGGCTCAGCGGCTCGGTGGCGACGGCGTACACCTCGAGCGGCAGGACCGTGCCGACCGGCAGGTCCAGTGCCTGGGCGGCGGAGTTGACGGCGAGCACCGCCTGCCCGGCGTAGAGCCGGCCGTGCGGGAGGACCAGCTCCGGGCCGACCAGGTCACCCGGGCGGACGGCCAGCAGCGGGCTGCGGCCGTAGAACCGCACCCCCTTCCCGGCGCAGGCTCGGGCGAGGGCGCAGGTCAGGGCGGCCGGGTCGAGCGTGGCGGCGGGCCGGTGCAGGAGCGCCGCCCGGTAGGGCACGCCGACGCGCTCGCGGATGCCGGCCGGGGTGAGGACCGTTAGGTCCAGGCCGAGTTCGCGGGCGGCGCGGGCCTGGCGGGCGAGTGCCACCAGGCCCGCCGGGGAGCGCGTGGCGATGAGCTGGTCGCCGGGGCGCGGCGCGCAGGGCACGTCCAGCCGCGCGCACAGGTCGAGGACGTCCCGCACCGCCCGCTCACCGGCGCGGTGCATGCGGCGTGCGGCGCGCGGGCCGAAGCGGCGCACGGCTCGGTCGAGGGCGGGTCCGGCGCGCGGGCCGAGCAGACCGGTGCCCCGGCCGCTGGCCCCGGCGGCGGGCTGCGCGGCGTCCACCACGGCGATGTCGAGGCCCGGCGCGCGCTCCGCGAGGTGGTAGGCGCAGGACAGCCCGGCCAGACCGGCCCCGACGACGGCCACGTCCGCGGTGACCACGCCGTGCAGCTGGGGCTGGGACGGCAGTTCCGCCGGGGCCCAGCGCGGCGTTCCGGCCGGCGGCCCGGTCATCCGGCGGCGTCCGGGACCGGACAAGTCAGTGCGCCGAACCGGCGGTCGTGCCACAGCAGCGGGCGGCCGGCGCCCACGTGCACGGCGGCGACCCGGCCGACGACGAGGTGGTGGTCGCCGTAGCGGCGTACGTCCTCGGTGAGACACACCGACCAGGCGAGCGACCCGGCCAGCACCGGGACGCCCAGGACCTGCCGGGTGTCGGTGCCGGCGAACCGCTCGGCCGCGGTGGTCGTCGGTGCGGCGAACCGGCCCGCCAGGTCCTGCTGTTCCTCGCGCAGCAGGTGCACGGCGAAGGTCCGGCGGGCCCGGACGGCGGCGAGGGTGCGGGAGCCGTCGCGCAGACAGGCCAGGAGCAGCGGCGGGCGGGCGGAGAGGGAGGTGACGGCGGAGACCGTCATGCCGAGCGGTCCGTCCTCGCCGCGGGCGGTCACGACGGTCACCCCGGCGGCCAGCTTCGCGTACAGGCCGAGGCAGCGGGCGGCGCCCGGTCCCGGCTCCTCGTGCAGGGGGTCGGCGGACGGCGGCGCGGGCCGCTCGGCCGTCCGGTCAGCGACGAGCCGCAGCCGCGCGTTCATCGATCACCTCCGCGTCCGCCAGGCCCCGCAGCACCCGGGCGATGTTGGCCCGTACCGTCGACTCGGCCACCGGGTCGAGGATCTCGGCGAGGGACGGGATGCCCAGGTCGAAGGCGGCGGTGAAGACGACGAGCGTGCCGCCGTCCCGGGCCTCGCAGCGCCAGCTGCCCTCGAAGGTCTGGAAGTCGCCGCTGAGCTGTTCGAAGGTGAGGGAGTACGTCTCGGGCGCGTAGGTGTCGCGTTCCCGCCACCGCATCAGGCCGCCCCGGAACTCGACGGTCCAGTCGGAGACGGTGGAGCCGTCGGGCAGCGGCGGTTCCACCCGCACCTCGCGGAAGGTGGCGCTGTACTCGGGGTAGCGGCGGAAGTCGCTGATGCGGCGGTAGACCTCGGCGGGTGCCAGGCCGTCGGCGAGGGCGTGCAGGACCACGTGGCGCATGGGTGGTTCGGTTCCTTCCCGGTGGGTTCGCGGACGCGGGGGTCAGCCGGCCATGCGGCCGGCGGTGCGGTGCAGGGCCTCGGCGAGGGTGGTGCGGAACAGGTCGAGCGCACCGTCCTCGACCACGGCGGGCGGCGTCAGCCGCAGCACCCGGGTGGAGTTGAGGGAGTGGTTGACGAGCACGCCGCGGGCGATCAGCTCCAGCAGCATCTCGCCGACCGCCTGTTCCTCGGCGAACTCGACGCCGATCAGCAGCCCCCTGCCGCGCACCTCGCGGACCAGTCCGCCCTCGTAGGGCGCGCAGGCGGCCCGCACGTCGGCGAGGATGCGGGCGCCGAGCGCGGCCGCGCGGGCCACGGTGTTCTCGTCCTCCATCGCCCGTACGGTGGCCAGGGCGGCGGCGCAGGCGATCGGGGAGGCGCCGAAGGTGGAGGTGTGCAGGTAGGGGTCGCGGCTGAAGGGCGCGTACGCCTCCTCGGTGGCGGCCATCGCGGCGATCGGTACGACACCGCCGCTGAGCCCCTTGCCGGCCAGCAGCACGTCGGGGCGCACGTCCTCGGCGTCGACGCCCCACCAGGTGCCGAGGCGCCCCATGCCGGTCTGGATCTCGTCGACGACCATCAGGGCGCCGTACGTCCGGCACAGCGCCCGCACCTGACGGAGGTAGCCGGGGCGGGGGATGCGGACGCCGCCCTCGCCCTGGACGGGTTCCACGATGACGCAGGCCCGGTCGCGGCGGGCGGACAGTGCCTGTTCGAGGTCGGCGGGATCGTCGTAGTCGGCCTGGGTGACGTCCGGCAGCAGGGGCCGGAACGGTGTCTGGTAGGTGGCGTTGGCGGTGACGCTGAGCGCGCCGAGGGTCTTGCCGTGGAAGCCCCGGCGGGTGGTGATCACCGAGGTGCGGCCCTGGGCGCGGGCGAGTTTCAGGGCGGCCTCGGTGGCCTCGGCACCGGAGTTGACGAAGTGGACGTAGTCGAGGCCGGGCGGGGTGTGGGCGGCGAGGGCCTGGGCGGCCCGGGCGGCGACCGGTTCGAGGAAGACGCGGCTGGCCAGCGGGTGGGTGTCGATCTGCCGGTGCACCGCCTCGACGACGGCCGGGTGGCGGTGGCCGAGGAGGAACACGCCGTAGCCGCCGAAGTCCAGGAAGCGGCGGCCGTCGTCGGCGTGGATCCAGACGCCCTCGGAGCGGACCTCGGCCATGCCGCCCATGACGCGGCCCATGACGGCGCGGCCGGTACCGATGTGCTTCAGGTAGAGGTCGACCACGTCGGTCGCGTCGGCGGGCGGGGCGGAGGGGGGTGACATCGTCATGACGCCACCTCCGCCGGGGCGGCCGCGGCGGCCCGGTGCCGGCTGAGCAGGCCGGACCGGTCCTCGGCCCAGCTCTCCGCGTTGCGTACCAGCGCGGCCCGGATGTCGCCGCGGGTCAGACGGGTGCCGCAGTGGGGTTCGCCGAGGGAGGTGTCGAAGGGCAGTTCCCGCTGGAAGACCAGCAGCAGTTCCGCGTAGTGCTCCAGCCGGCGGCGGACCGAGGCGGGCAGCGCGGTGCCCTCCAGCATGGGCAGCAGCAGCCGGTGCACCGCCTCGACGGGGATGAGCCGGGGGCGCTGGGGGCGGGGCAGGCCGTGGCGTACGGCGACGTCGGCGCAGACGTCGGCGAACTCCCGCAGTTCGATGGCCGCTCTGCCCGCCGTCAGCCAGTACTCGCCGCCGCCGACCCCGCCCCGGACCAGGCTGCCGACGGCCCGTGCGACGTAGTCCTGGGGGACCATGTCGATCCGGGCCTCGGGGGCTCCGGGAAGCACCGGCACCTGTCCCAGGACCATCGACCCGATCGTCTTGGTCAGGCCCTGCTGACCGGCGATCCGTCCGGTCGCGGAGTCGCCCATGACGACCGAGGGCCGCACGATGACGCCCGGCACGCCCGCCTCGCGGGTCAGCTGCTCGGCCCGGCTCTTGGAGTCGAGGTAGGCGGCGGCGCCGGGGAAGCGCCGGCGGTCCTCGTCGGTGGGGGTGTTGGCCACGAACGCGGTGCTCATGAGGTACAGCGGGGCGTCGGCGCGGGCCGCGAGGTCGAGCACGTTGTCCGCGCCGCGCACGTTGGTGCGGGTGATGTTCTCGGGCGGGGTGCGCCAGTTGGTCTCGGCGGCGGAGTGCAGCACCACGTCCACCTCGAGGGCCAGTTCGTGCCAGGCCCGGGGGCTCAGTCCGAGCCGGGGAGCGACGAGGTCGCCCTGGAGTTCGCGCACCCGCGGGTCGCGCAGCGGTGTGTTGCGGCGCAGGCACAGCAGGTCGTAGTCGGGTGCCAGTTCGTCGATCAGGGCCCGCCCGAGCACTCCGGAGCCGCCGGTGAGCAGCAGGGTGGGGCGGTCGCGCGGTCCCGTGCGGCCGGCGGGCAGGACGGTGAGACGCGGGTTGTCCGAGGGCATGAGGGTGTTCTCCCAACGGGTCTCGACCACCGGTGGGTCGGTGGGGCGGGGTGGGCAGTGGGCCGGGTTCAGGCGATGGCCAGCGGGCCGTCGGCCAGGTACGCGCCGAGCGGTGCGGTCATCCGGGAGCGGGACGGCGGGTGCAGGGAGAGTCCGTTGACGCAGGCGGCCAGGTGGCCCACCTCGTCGGAGGTCATGAAGTTCAGCCCGCCGAGCAGTTCGACCGCGCGGGGGACGATGCGGGCGAGGGCGTCCTGGACGCCGTACCGCACGCACAGGGCCTGGGCGAGGGCGGACTCGTCGAGGTCGCCGCCGTCGACGCGGCGGGCGACGCCCTCGGCGGCGGCCATGGCTGCCTCGGTCTCGACGAAGAGCCGTACCCGCTCGTGGTCGGGGACGCGTTCGTTGAGCAGCACGCGCTCCACCAGGGCGCTCGCGGCGCCGAGGTAGCTGCCCGTCATGAGGACCTGGAACCAGATCAGGCCGGCGGTCTGGAGTTCGTCCAGCCGCTCGCCGGAGGCGGTCGCGGTGCGCAGGACGAGTTCCGGCGGGACGAGGACGTCGGTGAGCGTGACCTGGTCGCTCTCGGCGCCGGCCAGGAAGGTGCTGGACCAGAAGCCGCTGACGCTGAGGCCCTCGCTGTCGGCGGGCACGAGGGCGACGGCGAGTTCGTCGCCCTGCCCGTCCTCGCGCGGGATCACGACGCCGGCGGTGAGCACGTCCATGGAGCGGGCGAGGCTGCACGGGCGTTTGACGCCGTTGATCCGGATGCCGTCCGCGGTCGCGGTGGCGGTCATCGAGGGGTCCAGGATGCCGGCGCCGCTGCGGCCCTCGGCGAAGCCGGAGGCGATGATGCGGTTGCTCGACGCCACCCCCTCGATCAGCATCCACTCCAGGCCGTCGCCGAGGCCGCCGAGGCCGACCAGGGTGGCCATGGAGAAGTGGTGCATGGTGGTGGCGACGGCCAGCGAGGGTGAGCGGCTGCCGATGGCGCGCTGCACCCGCAGCGCGTCCAGCGCGGTGGCGCCGCGCCCCTGGTGGGACTCCGGGACGAGCAGTCCGGGCCCGCCGCTGTCCCGGAAGTGCCGGACGCCCGGGCTGCCCGGCCGCTCCAGTTCCATCAGCGGGGTCTCGCGCAGGGCGGGGTCCAGGTCGGGGAGCAGCTTGGCGAGGGTGGTGCGTTCGCGTTCGAGGAATCTCATGGGGTGTGCGGTCCTCCTGGGTGAGGCGGTGGCGGCGGTGTGGTTCACACGGCGTTGGTGGCGCGCAGCAGTTGCCAGACGGCGCCGGGGCGGGGCCTGCCGCGGAAGGCGATGTACTCCGGGAGGACCGCGTGCGGGGCCCATTTCTGCTTGTACTCGAGCTGGGAGGCGGCGGGGTAGACGGCGCCGCCGTGCTCCGCCAGGAGGCGGGCGAACCGGGTGAACAGGCGGCTGGCGCCGGGGAGTTCGTGCTCCGGGTCGAGCCCGGTGAAGGGGGTGAAGCCGAAGTGCAGCCAGCCCGCGCCGTCGGCGGTGAGCCGTTCCATCACGGTCGCGTTGAGCGCCTCCATCACGCCGGGCGGCGCGTCGGGGCGGCGTCGGCTGAGGTCGTGGAGCATGCCGGGGCGGCTGCCGTAGACCGGCGAGTAGTTGATGTAGCCGACCGCCTCGCCGTCGACGCGGCCGACGAAGAGGCGGCGGTGGCGCTGGAGGCCCCCGGTCCGCTGGCCGACCAGGAAGCGCAGCTCCTTGACGTGCCGGCCCTTCTCCCGCAGCCAGCACTGGTCGATGTGGTCCAGCTCGGCGCAGTCGTCGCCGTCCCGGACCTCGGCGACCTCCAGGCCGGCCCGCCGGGCGCGGGAGATCTTGTTCCGCAGCCGGACGAACCGCGAGCCGCGCAGCGTGAAGCGGCCGAGGTCGACGGCGTAGGAGGCGCCGATCTGGTTGACGGTGAAATCGTGCGCCGCGTACAGCTCGGCGTCCGCCCGCTGCAGTTGTACGGCGACCAGGCGGCGTCCGGTGTGAGCGGCGAAGGCGTCCAGGAGCCGCGCGCGGTGTTCGGGCGCCGTGAAGGGGCCGCCGAATTGCAGGGCGTAGCGGCCGCAGGTCCGATAGGCGCAGGCGCCCTCGAAGCGGTCGCCGTGGAAGTACGAGTTGCCGCTGTTGAGGGCGAGAAAGGAACTGGGGTTGTCGCTGTGCGCGGCGAGGGTGTCAAGCACGGACGGCATCGGTGTCCTCCGTGTCCTTCATGGATGTGCGCGCCGTACCGAATTCGCCGGAATCCACCGACGACCGGTACCGCTGCTCGAACATCAGGAAAGCCGGTGTGGTTTCCGGTTCGAAGGCGACCCCGAAGGGTTTCAGGGAGTTCCCGAAGAGCGCCCGGTCGCCCATGAGATGGATCGGGAGGGCGAGCAGCGCCCATTCCGGCCGGACGAACAGCGCCCACGCCCCGGCCAGGACACCCGCCGTGACCAGGCTGTGCATCAGGTTGTAGGCCACGTAGCAGCCCCGCGGAACGCGTCGGTCGGGGCTGCGCCGGAAGGCGATCGCGCCGGGGAGATATCCGATGACGTCGATCACCGCGAACAGCAGGACGAAGACGGCCCAGCGGATTTCCGTGTGGTGCTGGAATGCGAGCACGAGCGAAACGGCGAGAAAGCCCAGCCATTCGAGTCGGGAGAGGGCGAAGGTGACCTTGGTCTCGAAACGGTTCTTGGCGTCCACGGGCGCTCCTGGATTGCGCGTACGATTCCGGGGCCGGCAGCGGCCTGCCCCCTCGCTGTGGTCTGTCACTCGGTTTACGCACCGGCGGGTCCAACCCCTCGTAAAGTGGGGGCGATTGGAAAGAACTGATACGCGGGGGACTGATCGCATGACGTCGGCCTGGGAGTTGCTGCTGCCCGCCGCCTCGGCACCGGCACGCGCGCGTGGCCGCGCCCTCCAGGCCGCGTTGCGGGACGCGGTCCGCTCGGGCCGGCTCGCCCCGGGCACCCGGCTGCCATCGAGCCGGGACCTCGCGGCCGACCTCAAGGTGTCGCGGAAGCTGGTGACGGACGCGTACGAGCAGCTGACGGCCGAGGGTTATCTGCGCAGCGGGCGGGGTGCGGGGACCTGGGTGGGTGACGCGGTGCGGGCGGCCCGTCCCTCCGCGCGTGACCTCGCCCCGCGCTCCCCCGGTCACCGCGCGGACTTCGTGGCGGGGACGCCCGACCTGTCGCTCTTCCCGCGCTCGGCGTGGGCGGCAGCGCAGCGCGGGGTGCTGGCGGAGCTGCCGCACGAGGCTCTGGGCTATCCCGACCCGCGCGGCCTGCCCCGGCTGCGCGCCGCGCTGGCCGAGCTGCTGGCGCGGCGCCGGGGCGTGGTGGCGGACCCGGAGCGGATCGTGGTCGTGTCCGGGGTGGCGGCGACGGCACTGCTCGCGGGCGTGCTGCACGCGCGCGGGACACGCATCGCCGGTGTCGAGGACCCCGGCAGCCCGCAGCACTGCGACCTGTACGCGTCGGCGGGCGTCGCCACCGTGCCGCTGCCGCTGGACGCGGAGGGGCTGGCCGTCGGCGCGCTGCGCGCATCGGGCGTGCGGGTCGTGGTGACGACGCCGGCCCACCAGTTCCCCACCGGGATCGCCTACTCGGCGCGGCGGCGCGGCGAACTCCTCGACTGGGCGCGGTCCGTGGACGGTCTCGTCCTGGAGGACGACTACGACGGCGACTTCCGCTACGACCGCGCCCCCGTGGGCGCGCTCCAGGGCCTCGATCCGGAACGCGTCGCCTATACCGGCTCGGTCAGCAAGTCCCTCGCCCCGGGACTGCGGCTGGGGTGGCTGCTGGTGCCCGAGTGGCTGGCGGACGAGGTGGTGGCACGCAAGCGCACCACCGACCTGGGGCATCCGACGCTGGACCAGGCGGTCTTCGCCCGGTTCGTCGAGCGCGGCGACTACGACCGTCAGCTGCGCGTCTGCCAGCGCGCCTACCGCGAGCGGCGCGACGCGCTGGTGGCGGCGCTGGCCGAGCACTTCCCCGGCTCGGAGGTCACCGGTATCGCCGCCGGCCTGCACGCGATCGCCACGCTCCCCGAGCGGTACGGGCCCACCGGGCGCTTCCTCGCCCGGGTGACGGAGGCGGGAGTGGCGGTGCGCTCCCTGGCGGAGTACGGGCACGGGGTGGACAGTGGGGCGGCGGGGCGGCACGAGGTGCGGCTGGTGCTGGGATACGCGCATCTGACGCCGGGGCGGATCCGGGCGGGGGTGCGGGCGATGGCGACGGCCGCCTGACCGGCCGCCTCGCGGGTCGGGGCGGCGGGTTGTTCACGCGGAGTTTCCGTGCGCGCCGCGCCGGACCAGTAGGCCTTGCCCTGCACACCGGCCACGGACCCGGCCGGATCCCTGCCCAGGAGTCCTTGGAGGCGCGTTCATGTCACACCGTCCGTTGCCCGGTCGCCGCAGTGTGCTGCGCGGCTCGCTCGCCGCGTCGGCGGCCCTGACCCTGCCCACCGCGCTCGGGGCGGCGCCGGCGTTCGCCCGTTCCGGGCGTCCCGGGGCGGGCTGGGGTGTGCAGACGGGAGACGTGACCTCCCACTCCGGTCTGGTGTGGGTGCGGTCCGACCGTCCGGCCCGGATGATCGTCGAGACGTCCGCGACCGAGTCGTTCCGCCGCCCGCACCGGTGGCACGGTCCGCTGCTCGGCCGGGACACCGACTTCACCGGCACCACCCGGCTGCGCGGCCTGCCGCCCGGCGAGCAGATCCACTACCGCGTCCTCCTCGCCGACCCCGACGACCCGCGCCGCACCGGCGAGCCGGTTTCCGGCACCTTCCGCACCGTGCCGGTCCGGCGGCGCGACGGCGTGCGGTTCGTGTGGTCCGGCGACCTGGCGGGGCAGGGCTGGGGCATCAACCCGGACCTGGGCGGCTACCGCATCTACGACGCCATGGGCGCCCTGGACCCGGACTTCTTCCTGTGCAGCGGCGACACCATCTACGCCGACGGGCCCATCGCGGAGACCGCCGCCCTGCCCGACGGCCGCACCTGGCGGAACGTCACCACCGAGGAGAAGTCCAAGGTCGCCGAGACCCTCGCCGAGTTCCGCGGCAACTTCCGCTACAACCTGCTCGACGAGAACCTGCGGCGCTTCAACGCACGGGTCCCGTCGGTCGTCCAGTGGGACGACCACGAGGTCCGCAACAACTGGTACCCGGGCCAGGTGATCGCGGACACGGACGACCGGTACACCGAGAAGAGCGTGGACGTGCTGGCCGCCCGGGCCCGGCGGGCGTTCGGCGAGTACTTCCCCGTCTCCACCCTGCGTCCCGGCGCGCGCGAGGGCCGCGTCCACCGGGTGCTGCGCCAGGGCCCGCTGCTCGACGTGTTCGTGCTGGACATGCGGACCTACCGCAACGCCAACTCCCCGGGCGGCCAGACCGTCGACCCGCAGGGCATCCTCGGCCGCGAGCAGCTGGAGTGGCTCAAGCGGGAGCTGTCGCGGTCGCGTGCGGTGTGGAAGGTGATCGCCGCCGACATGCCGATCGGCCTGGTCGTGCCCGACGCCACCGAGGGCGCCCCCAACATCGAGGCGATCGCGCAGGGCGACCCCGGCGCGCCGCTGGGGCGGGAGCTGCAGATCGCCGAGCTGCTGCGGTTCGTCAGGCACCGGCGGATCACCGGCACGGTGTGGCTGACGGCCGATGTGCACCACACGTCCGCCCAGCACTACCAGCCCTCGCGGGCCGCGTTCTCCGACTTCGAGCCGTTCTGGGAGTTCGTGTCCGGTCCGCTGAACTCGGGTGCTTTCCCGGCCAGTTCACTCGACGGAACCTTCGGTCCGGAGCGGGTGTTCGTGAAGGCGCCGACCGCCTCCAACGTCTCGCCGGCGGAGGGCTACCAGTTCTTCGGCGAGGTCGACATCGACGGCGACAGCGCCGAGATGACGGTGCGGCTGCGCGAGCAGGACGGCACGGTGCTGTACACGAAGGTGCTGCGGCCGGGGCGGGTGGGGCAGTAGTCCCGTAGCCTGTGGGGTGTACCGCGCTCCGGCGTCATCCCCCGGTGCGCGGTCGGTGACGGTGGTCCGGCATTCCACCAACTCCCCCCAAATGCACCGGAAGCCTTCTTTACCCATCGGTCACAGTGCGTTCGTGATCGGGCAACACCGCTCCTTCACAGTGGGTGCATGAGTCGAGACATGTCTGAAGTGACGGACGCCGTGGCCCGCGTGGCCGAGCACGGTCCGGCGGTGCCCCTGATGCTGCTGGCCTCGGTGGCCGCCCTGATCGCCACGGCGGGGTTCCACACCCGTTGGTCACGCCGCCACGGGCAGGCGCCGCCGGCGGACGATACCGGCGCCCGGCCACCGACCGACGAGCGGCGGGCCGGGCGTTCCGAGGGCGACGTCGGGCCCGCGCGGCCGGCCGGTGCCGAGGAGAGCGCGCTGTGGCGGATGCGGACGACGGTGCGGGACGCGCCGGGTTCGCTGGCGGTGCTGTGCGCGGCCCTGGCCGACCGGCGGATCGACATCCTGAGCCTTCAGACGCACCCGCTGGCCCAGGGCACGGTCGACGAGTTCCTGCTCCGCGCCCCGGCCGGACTGACCGGGTCCGAACTGGCCGACGTGGTGACGGCGGCGGGCGGTGACCACACCTGGACGGAGCGGGCGGACGCGCACGACCTGGTGGACGCGCCGACCCGGGTACTGGCCCTGGCCGCCCGGACGGCCCTGGACGCCGCGGAACTCCCGCTGGCGCTGCGCCAGTTGCTGGGCCGGTGCACCATCCGGTCGCTGCCCGCGGCCGTCGGCGGCGCCGGGGACGACGTACCGCCGGAGGGCGCGCTGGAGGACACCGTGCTGCGGCTGCGCGCCCCGGAGGGCGGGGTGATCAGCGTGGAGCGGCCGTATCTGCCGTTCACCCCGGCGGAGTTCGCCCGGGCGCGGGCGCTGGTCGAGCTGGACGCCCGGCTCGGTCCGCGGGTACCGCGCGGCCGGGACTCGCTGACGCTGCCAGAAGGGCGCGACATCACCGTCCGCCGCGCCGACACCCGGGACGTCGAGGCGGCGAAGGCGATGCACGAGCGGTGCTCGCCGCGCACCCTCGGGATGCGGTACCACGGCCCGGTCGGGGACGCCGACCGGTACATGAACCACCTGCTCAGCCCCCGCTTCGGCCGCACCCTCGCCGTGCAGACCGCCTCGGGGCGGATCGTGGGCCTCGGTCATCTGCTGTGGGACGGGGACGAGACGGAGGTCGCGCTGCTCGTCGAGGACGCGTGGCAGCGCCGGGGCATCGGCGGCGAACTCCTCGGCCGGCTCGTGGCGATGGCGACCGAGACGGGCTGCGCGAGCGTGTACGCGGTCACCCAGGCCTCCAACACCGGCATGGTCGCCGCGATGCGCGGCCTGGGCCTCCCCCTCGACTACCAGATCGAGGAGGGCACCCTGGTCGTCACCGCCCGCCTCAACCCGGCCCCCCGGACCGCCACCGCGCCGGTGCCGCACGGGGAGCGGATCGGCGGGGAGTAGGCGGGCGACCTGCGCCCTCGGCCCACACCCCGCCGGCCCTTACTCGGCCCCCGACAACGCCTCCCGCAGGGGGATCGCGCCGGGCGCCCGCTCCCCCAGCGCGCCGTCCAGGTCGGCCCACAGGTCCTCGACGTCCTCCAGGCCCACCGAGAGCCGCAGCAGCCGGTCGCCGACCCCTGCGCCCCGCCGGTCGTCGGCGTCCACGATGCGGTGGCTGATGGACGCCGGGTGCTGGATGAGCGTGTCGACGCTGCCGAGGCTCACCGCCGGGGTGATCAGGCGGACGCGGCCGATGACCTCGTGCGGGTCGCCGTGGACCTCGAAGGAGACCATCGCGCCGCCGATGCGCGGATAGTGGACGCGGGCCACCCGCGGGTCGGCGGCGAGCCGGGCGACCAGCTCCGCGGCGTTCGCGGAGGCGGCCCGCACCCGCACCGGCAGGGTGGACAGGCCCCGCAGCAGCAGATAGCCGGCCAGCGGGTGCAGCACACCGCCGGTGGCGAAGCGCACCTGCCGCAGCCGCCCGGCGAACTCCTCGTCGCAGGCGACCACGCCGGCCAGCACGTCCCCGTGCCCGCCGAGGTACTTGGTGGCGCTGTGCAGCACCAGCCGGGCCCCGTGTTCGGCGGGGCGCTGGAGCACCGGTGTGGCGAAGGTGTTGTCCACGAGCAGCGGCACAGAGCCGCAGGCGTGGGCGACGGCCCGCAGGTCGACCTCGGCCAGCGTGGGGTTGGCGGGCGACTCGACCAGCACCAGGCCGGTGTCCGGGCGCAGCGCGTCCGCGACGCCCGCCGGGTCGGTCCAGGTGACCTCGGACCCCAGCAGCCCGGCGGTCAGCAGGTGGTCGCTGCACCCGTACAGGGGCCGTACGGCCACGACGTGCCGCAGCCCCATCGAGCCGCGGACCAGCAGGACGGCGCTCAGCGCGGCCATGCCGCTGGCGAAGGCGACCGCGGCCTCGGTCCCCTCCAGCTTGGCCAGTGCCGTCTCGAAGCGGGCGACGGTGGGGTTGCCGAGCCGCCCGTAGACCGGCGGGCCGTCGGGCTCGGCGCCGGTGGCGGCGAAGGCGTCGATACGGGCGGCCTCGCCGCGGCTGTCGTACGACGGGTAGGTCGTGGACAGGTCGATGGGCGGGGCGTGCAGTCCCCGGCCGGCGAGGTCGTCGCGGCCGGCGTGCACGGCCTCGGTGGCCAGTGCCCTGCTCGTGGCGGTGGTGAGGCGTACGTCGTCGGATGGTGACGTGGGCGTGCGCGCAGAGTCCATGGACCGAAGAATGAACACCGACCGGGTCGGCACGGTGGCCGGCCGTGTTACGTTCGGGCCATGGCCGACTCCGTCGTACTGGATCCGGTGGATCTCCATCTGCTGCGGCTGCTGCAGAACGACGCCCGGACCACCTACCGCGATCTCGCCGCCCAGGTGGGCGTCGCCCCGTCGACCTGCCTGGACCGGGTGACCCGGCTGCGGCGGGCCGGGGTGATCCTCGGCCATCGGCTCGAACTGGACCCTGCCAAGCTGGGCCGGGGTCTCCAGGCGCTGCTCTCGGTGCAGGTGCGCCCGCACCGGCGGGAGCTGGTCGGCCCCTTCGTGGAGCGGATCAGGGCGCTGCCGGAGTCGCGCACGGTCTTCCATCTCACCGGCCCGGACGACTACCTCGTCCATGTCGCGGTGGCGGACATGACGGATCTCCAGCGGCTGGTGCTGGACGGCTTCACGTCCCGGCCGGAGGTGGCCCGGGTCGAGACGCGGCTGATCTTCCAGCAGTGGGAGTGCGGCCCGCTGCTGCCGCCGTCCCCGCCGACGGCCACGCCCTGAGCGAAATCCGGCCGCGCACGGCTTCGAGCCCGGTTCACCGGGCTGACGCGGCACCGGTATCCGTATGAGGATGTCCGCATGTCAGAGACCAAGAGCCCGCTGCCCCGCGAGGTCGCCGACGCCTACGTCGACGACCTCATCGCCCTCGACCCGGTCACCGGTACCTATCTCGGCGTCGCCGAGAGCTCGAGCCTCCTGCCCGACTTCTCGCCCGCGGGGCAGGAGGCCCTCGCCGAGCTGGCCAGGACCACCCTCGCCCGGCTGGACGAGGCGGAGCGCCGGCCCGGCGGGGACAGCGACGTGGAGCGGCGCTGCGCCCGGCTGCTGCGCGAGCGCCTCACGGCGGAACTGGCCGTGCACGAGGCCGACGAGGGCCTGCGCTCGGTCGGCAACATGGGCACCGCCGCCCACTCGGTGCGCGAGGTCTTCACCATCACGCCGACGCAGACCGAGGAGGACTGGGCCCGCGTCGCCGAGCGGCTGCGCGCGGTGCCGACGGCGTTCGCGGGCTACCGCGCGTCGCTGGCCCGGGGTCTGGAGCGGAAGCTGTACGCGGGTCCGCGGCCGACCGCGACCTTCGTGGAGCAGCTCGGCGAGTGGGCCGACACCGGCGAGGGGCGCGGCTGGTTCGAGGACTTCGCCGCCGACGGTCCTGACGCGCTGCGCGCCGAGCTGGACGAGGCCGCGCGGGGTGCGACGGCATCGGTGGTGGAGCTGCGGGACTGGATGCGCGACGTGTACGCCCCGGCGATCGAGGGCGCCCCGGACACGGTGGGCCGGGAGCGCTACGCCCGCTGGTCGCGCTACTACAACGGCACCGACCTGGACCTGGACGAGGCGTACGCGTACGGCTGGGCCGAGTACCACCGGCTGCTCGCCGAGATGAAGGCGGAGGCCGAGAAGATCCTCCCCGGGGCCGGGACGCCGTGGGTGGCGCTGGCGCACCTGGACGAGCACGGCAAGCACATCGAGGGCGTCGACGAGGTCCGCGACTGGCTGCAGGGCCTGATGGACCAGGCGATCGAGCAGCTGGACGGCACGCACTTCGAACTCGCCGAGCGGGTGCGGCGGGTGGAGTCGCGGATCGCTCCGCCGGGCAGCGCGGCGGCCCCCTACTACACGTCGCCGTCGGAGGACTTCTCCCGTCCCGGCCGGACCTGGCTGCCGACGATGGGCCAGACCCGCTTCCCGGTGTACGACCTGGTCTCGACCTGGTACCACGAGGGCGTCCCGGGCCACCACCTCCAGCTGGCCCAGTGGACGCACGTCGCGGCGGACCTCTCCCGCTACCAGGCCTCCGTGGGCATGGTCAGCGCCAACGCCGAGGGCTGGGCGCTGTACGCGGAGCGGCTGATGGACGAGCTGGGCTTCCTCACCGACGCGGAGCAGCGCCTCGGGTATCTGGACGCGCAGATGATGCGGGCCGCCCGGGTCATCGTGGACATCGGCATGCACCTGGAGCTGGAGATCCCGGCGGACTCGCCGTTCCACCCGGGCGAGCGCTGGACGCCGAAGCTGGCGCAGGAGTTCTTCGGCGCGCACAGCAGCCGCCCGGCGGACTTCGTGGAGAGCGAACTGACCCGCTATCTGACGATCCCGGGCCAGGCGATCGGCTACAAGCTCGGGGAGCGGGCGTGGCTGCTGGGCCGGGAGAAGGCCCGCGAGCGGCACGGCGACGCCTTCGACCCGAAGGCGTGGCACATGGCCGCCCTCTCCCAGGGCTCGCTGGGCCTGGACGACCTGGTGGACGAGCTGTCCCGGCTCTGACGGGCGGTCACCTGCGGAAACCGCCCTCCGAGTCGACGACCTGACCGGTGACCCACTCCGCCTCGTCCGTGGCCAGCCACGCGATGAGGCGGGCCGGGTCGTCGGGCATGCCCCACCGTCCGCCGGGGAAGCACGCGGCTACGGCCTCGTAGGCGTCGCCGGTCAGGTAACCGGTGTCCACGGGACCGGGGTTGACCGCGTTGACCGTGACGGCGTGCTCGGCGAGGGTCGTCGCCAGGGAGCGGGTGACGGACGCCAGCGCGCCCTTCTGGAGCGCGTAGGCGATCTCGCCGGGCATGCCGCCGGCGATGTCCTGTCCTGAGGTCATCATCACGACGCGGCCGCCGGGCGTCCGGGGCGGCAGTGCGGCGCGGTGCCGGGCGTACGCCTGGACCAGCAGCAGTACCGAGCGGGTGTCGACCCGCCAGTGCGCGTCGAGCATCGCGGCGTCGATCGTGTCGAGGGTGCCGTCGGAGCCGCTGAGGGCGTGGTTGGCGACCAGGATGTCCAGCCGCCCGCCGAGCGCCTCGGCGGCGGTGGCGACGAGTCCGGCGGGCGCGTCCGGGGCGGTGAGGTCGCCGGGGCCCGCGTGCACGGCCGCGTCCGGGTCGCCGAGCGCCGCGCGGACGGAGGCGACGACGTCCTCGGGACGGTCGGCGCCCCAGGGCATGGCGGCGTCGTGCGGGACGTGGTGGTGCAGGTAGACGCTCGCTCCGTACGCGGCGAGCCGGCGGGCCACGGCGTGGCCGATGCCGCCGCGCCGGCTGGCGCCGGTGACGAGGGCGGTACGGCCGCGCAGGGGCAGCGGGTCGCGGCGCAGCTCTTCGGGGGTGGGGTGCGGAAGTGGGGGCATGGGCACCCATGATGGGCGGGCCGGGGCAGCCCCGCACGTCAATATCGCGGCGGCTACCGGTCGGCGAGCCGCCGCAGCTGGACGAGGCTCAGCCACGTCTCCGCGCCCGGGCGCGCCTCGGCCGCGCGCACCGCGTACCGGCCGGGGTCGAGCGCGACCCGCACGCGCCCCGCGTGCTCCGACGCGGCGCCGGGCCAGGCGGCGTCGAACAGGAGCACCGGTCCCGGCACGCGCCAGGCCACCTCGGGCTCCCACTCGGCCGTGTCGAGGGCGGCGGGCACCCCGGCCAGCACCTCGTCCTCGGAGTCGGCGGCGCACCAGCGGACGAAGGTCCCGTGCTCGGGCAGGTAGGCGGTCGAGGCGGGTTCGTCGCCGAGCACCAGGGCGGTGGAGTCGCCGACCGGGAGGAGTCCGACGTAGCCGTCGACCTCGCAGGCCCGGTCGTAGTCGGAGTCCGCGTCCTCGCCGTCGGCACCGGTCCAGAACGGCAGGACCGTCTCCGGAACCGCTATGAGCGGACCCCCGCCCGACTCGACCCACTCCACCGCGCCCGGCTCCGCGTATCGCACCATGCGGCAGAACCTACACGCCGATCAGCAGCCGCAGTCGTCCGCGTCCACCGGGACGGTCAGGGGGTCGGCGGCCGGGTGCTCGGTGCCCTGCCGGGTCTCGTAGGCGAAGCCCTCGCGCACCCAGTACTCGAAGCCGCCGCGCATCTCCTTGACGGGGTAGCCGAGTTCGGCGAGGGCGAGGGCCGCGCGGGTGGCGCCGTCGCAGGCGGGTCCCCAGCAGTACGTCACCACCGGCACGGCGGGGTCGAGGAGGCGCCCGGCCTGTTCGGGGACCAGCGCGGTGGGCAGGTGGACGGCGCCGGGTACGTGGCCCTGGTCCCAGGACTCGGTGGACCGGCAGTCCACCAGCGTGAATCCGGGGCCGCCGTCGGCCGCCATCGCGGCGGCGACGTCGGAGACGTCGGTGTGGAAGGCGAGGCTCGCCCGGAAGTACGCGGCGGCCTCGGCGGGCGGCGCGGGGGCGACGCGCAGGACAGGGTTGACGGTGGTGACGCTCATGGTCCGGCCTCTCCTCGATGGATCTTCCGGTTCAGAAATCTACGGTCGGCAACCAGGAACCTGAACGGTGATTCCCCGGCCTTTCGCTTGTTGCACCGGGGATTCCCTGCTATCCATCCCCCATGACCGAGTATTCCCCTGACACCACCGACTGGCTCATCCTCGACGCGCTGCAGCGCAACGGGCGGGCCGGATTCGCCGAGCTGGCCCGTGCCGTGTCGATGTCCGCGAGCGCGGTGACCGAGCGGGTGCGGCGGCTGGAGGAGGCCGGGATCATCCAGGGGTATGCGGCGGTCGTCGACCCCGAGCGGCTGGGGCTGCCGATCCTGGCCTTCGTGCGGCTGCGCTATCCGGTCGCCAACTACAAGCCGTTCCACGACCTGGTCGCGGTCATGCCCGAGATCCTGGAGGCGCACCACGTCACGGGCGACGACTGCTTCGTCATCAAGGTGGCGGCCCGTTCGATGCGGCACCTGGAGGAGGTGTCCGGCCGGATCAGCGCCCTGGGGTCGGTCACCACGAGCGTCGTGTACTCCTCGCCGCTCCCCCGCCGCCCCCTGGGCCGCTGAGGTCCGCCGGGGCCGGTCAGCCGGTGCCCCGTTGGCGCAGCGCGGATCCCGACCGTCCCTTCACGACCTCCAGTTGGGCGTGGACCCGGCGCCGCAGGTCGGCGACGTGGCTGACGATGCCGACGCTGCGGTCCCGTTCGCGCAGGGAGTCGAGGACGTCGAGGACCTCGTCGAGGGTCTGGTCGTCGAGGCTGCCGAAGCCCTCGTCGATGAAGAGGGTGTCCAGGCGGACGCCGCCGGCCTCGTCCGTGACGACGTCGGCGAGGCCGAGCGCGAGGGCCAGCGAGGCGAAGAACGTCTCGCCGCCGGAGAGCGTGGCGGTGTCGCGCTCCCGGCCGGTCCAGGCGTCGACGACGTGCAGACCGAGGCCGCTGCGGCCGCGGCCGGTGCGGTCGTCGGAGTGGACCAGGGTGTAGCGGCCGGCGGACATGCGGGTGAGCCGCGCGGTCGCTGCCGCGGCGACCTGTTCGAGGCGGGCGGCCAGGACGTAGGACTCCAGGCGCATCCGGCGGTCGTTGTCCGCGGACGTGCCCGCGGCGAGGCCGGCCAGGCGGGCGACGCGGGTGTGCTCCTCGCGCAGCGGGGCGAGCCGGTGCACCGAGTCGGTGGCCCGTGCGGAGAGCCGGTCCAGCTCGGCGCAGCGCCGGGCGGCGGCGTCGTGGGCGGAGGACGCCTCGCGCAGGCGCCGGCCCGCGTCGGCGGCGGCGCGTTCGGCCGCGGCGGGGTCGGCGTGCGGGCGGCGGGCCGCGTCGGCGGTGTCGGGCTCGGCGAGGACCGCGCGGACGGCGGTCTCCTCCGCGTCCCGGGCGTCGAGCCGGTGCTGCAGCTCGCGGTGGGCGTCGTCGTCGAGCAGCGCGGCGGCGGCGTCCGCCGGGGTGTCGAAGCCGGCCCGGAAGGCGGCGTCGGCGAGGCGCGCGTCGGCGTCCTTGAGCCGCTGGGCGGCCTCCTCGGCGGCGCGGGCGGTGTCGGCGGCGTCGGTGAGCAGGGCGGCCCGGCGCTCCAGTTGCGCGGCCCGTGCCGTCACGCTCCCGGCGGTGCCGCGGGCCCGGGTCAGCTCCTGCTCCAGCGCGGCCTGTTCACTCTCCAGCCGTTCCCGGCCCGCGACCCGGGAGGCGGACCGTACGGCGGCCTGCTGCTGGGCGGCGACGCGCTGCTCGCGTTCGTCCCCCGCGCGGCGCAGCTCCTCCTGTGCCGCGTGCAGCCGGGAACCGACCGCGCGCACCCGCTCGTACTCGCGCTCCAGCTCCCCGGCCTCCTCGGCCAGCCGGGCGGTGGGCGCGTCCCCGGCCTCGGCCGTGGCGGCGGCCAGCGCCTCGCGTACGGTGCCCAGGCGCCGTTCGGCGTCCGCGCGGCGCTCGTCGGCGTCCTGGTAGGCGGTGAGGGCCCGCTCCTCGGCCGCGCGGTCGACGTGGCCGTCGATCCGGCGGGCGGGTGCGGGGTGTTCGGTGGCGCCGCAGACCGCGCAGGGCGCCCCGTCGGTGAGGCCGGCGGCGAGTTCGGCGGCGATGCCGCTCAGCCGCTGCTCCTTGAGGTCGAGCCAGTGGGCGCGGGCCGCGACGGCCTCCTCGGCCGAGGCGAGTGCCCGGCGCTGGGCCTCGTCGGTGTCGGCGGCGAACTGGTCACGCTGCCGGGCCGCGTTCAGCCGCCGCCGCGCGGGGTCGCGCTGTACGGCGAGCTGTTCGGCGCGGGTCGCGGCCTCCTGGGCGTCGTCGACGCGTGCCTGGAGTCCGGTGCGGGTGGCCTCCCAGTCGGCGAGCCAGGTCTCCGCCTCGTGCCGGACGTCGTCGTCGGCGCGTTCCTGGCGGTCCAGGACGGCCCGCTCCTCGACCAGTTCGGCGAGGCGCCGTTCGGCCCGGCGGGCCGACTCCAGGCCGCCCAGTTCCTCGGCGGCCCGGCGGGCGGCGGCGGCCAGTCCGGCGGCACCGGCGTCGGCGAGGGCCTCCGGCAGCTGGGCACGCGCGCGTGCCTCCGCGGCCGCCGACCGCCCGTGTTCGGTGTTCGCGGCGTCCCGCAGCTCCAGTGCGGGTGCGACCGCTTCGGCCTTGCGGGACCGCTCCATGCGCCGCTGCGCGGCCTGGTGGGCCTCGGTGCGCTCCGCCAGCCGCTCGGCCCGCTCCCGCGCCTGGGCGAACCGGCGCTGCAGGCGGTCCAGTTCCCGTGCGTCGGCGAGGGCGCGGTCGGCGGCGGCGTGGGCGGACTCGGCGGTGGCGAGGCGGCAGTCGGCGACGGTCAGCAGTTCGCGGGCCGTGGAGCGGGCGACGGCGGCGGCGCCGAGGACGGTCTCGGCCAGGCCCGGCTCGCCCGGTGCCAGTTCCGGCAGTTCCATGGCGTCGCCGGCCGCCTGCTGCATCCGGTGGGCGTCGGCCAGGAGAGCGGCGTCGCCGTCCCGGACCCGGGCCTCGGTCGTCCGGCGCCGTTCGGCGAGACGCTGCTCGACCTCGGCGAAGCGACGGGTGTCGAAGAGGCGGCCGAGCAGCTTGCCGCGGGCCTCCGCGTCGGCGCGCAGGAAGCGCGCGAAGTCGCCCTGGGGCAACAGCACGACCTGGCAGAACTGCTCGCGGCTCATGCCGAGCAGCTGCGTGACCTCCTCGCCGATCTCCTGGTGGGAGCGGCTCAGGTCCTTCCAGGCCCCGGCGGTCGCGTCGTACTCGCGCAGCCAGGTCTGGGCCTTGTCGACGGTGGTGCCCTTGCCGCGCAGCTTCGGCCGCTGCCAGGGCGGCTGCCGGGTGATCTCCAGGCGCCGTCCGGCGACGGTGAGTTCGAGCCGGACCTCGGTACGGGTGCCGGTCGCCGCGTGGTCGCTGCGCAGGGTCATGCCCTGGCCGCTCTGCCGGGCTCCGGGCACGGAGCCGTACAGCGCGTAGCAGACGGCGTCGAGGACGGACGTCTTGCCGGCGCCGGTGGGACCGTGCAGCAGGAAGATGCCGGCCGCGGACAGGTCGTCGAAGTCGACGCTCTGCGCGCCGCCGAAGGGGCCGAAGGCGGTGAGGTCCAGCCGGTGCAGCCTCACCGGGCCACCTCCCGCACGGTCTCGTCGGCGCGCACCGCGTCGAAGGCGTCCCGCAGCACGGCCTGTTCGTGGTCGTCGGGTCCGGCGCCGCGCACATGGGCCACGAAGTCCTCGGCGATCTGCTTGTCGCTGCGGTCGGCGAGGCGCCGGGCGTAGGACACGCCGGGTTCGTCGGGGGCGCGCTCGGGGTCGAAGACGAGGCTGAGGGTGTGCGGGAAGCGCTCCGTGAGCCGGGCCATGGGATCGTCCGGGCGGACCGGGTCGGTGAGGGTCGCCTCCACCCACGCCTCTTCGTGCGGGGTCAGCCCGGGGTCGGCGAGCAGGTCGTCCAGGGTGCCGCGGAGCCGGGCCAGCGCGCGCGGCACCGGGCAGTCGACGCGCTCGGCGGTGACCGTCCCGGCCGCGTCCAGGTCGATGAGCCACACGCTCTTGCGGTGCCGGTGTTCGGAGAAGGAGTACGGCAGCGGGGAGCCGGAGTAGCGGACGCGCTCGCCGATGGTCTGGCAGCCGTGCAGATGTCCGAGCGCCACGTAGTCCACGCCGTCGAAGACACCGGAGGGGACGGCGGCGACCCCGCCGACGGTGATGTCCCGCTCACTGTCGCTCTGCTCGCCGCCGGTGACGAAGGCGTGGGCGAGGACGACGGAACGGGTGCCCCCCGCGCGCGTGGCGAGGTCGGCCCGCACCCGGTCCATGGCGGCGGCGAGCACCGCCTCGTGCCCCGCCTTCTCCACTCCGAACTCCGCCTTCACCAGGGCCGGTTCGAGGTACGGCAGGCCGTAGAAGGCGACGTCCCCGTGGGCGTCCGGCAGCACCACCGGGGTGCCGCAGCCGGCCGGGTCGGTGCGCAGGTGGATGCCCGCGCGGTCGATGAGTCCGGCGCCGACGCCGAGGCGACGGGCCGAGTCGTGGTTTCCGGAGATCATCACGGTGGGCACGCCGAGCCCGGCGAGGCGGTGCAGGGCGTCGTCGAACAGCTCGACGGCGGCGAGCGGTGGCACCGCGCGGTCGTACACGTCCCCCGACACGACCACGACGTCGACGGCGTGCTCCCGCACGGTCGTGACGAGGTGGCCGATGAACGCCTCCTGGGCGTCGAGCATGTTCACCCGGTGGAACGCCCGGCCGAGATGCCAGTCGGAAGTGTGCAGAATTCTCACAGAATCGCCCCGACCCGCATGTTTCGCCTCACTCCGCCCCAGAACCCGGCACGACTCCCGCCACCGGCACCGACCACGCTAACGCCCGCCGGCCCCTGATCCACCACGAACCTCAGTCTGTCACCCGCGCCGCCGCCGCCGTCACGCGTCCCCGTACGCCTCGCCGCCCAGTTCGAACCCGGCCGACCCGGCGGTGGCGTTCGCGAGCCAGGAGCGGAAGGTCTCCACGTCGGTCTCGGGCAGGCCGACCTCGATGGTGACCGCCTCGGCGTAGCGCACGTCGCGCACCGCGTGGCCCGCCGCGCGCAGGTCGTTCTGGAGCCGCCCGGCCCGCTGGTGGTCGACGGTCACCGTGGCCAGCCGGAACCGGCGCCGGGTGAGGGTGCCGAGGTCGTCCAGCGCCTCGCCGACCGCGCCCCCGTAGGCGCGGATGAGTCCGCCCGCGCCGAGCTTGACGCCGCCGTAGTAGCGCGTGACGACGGCGACGACGTACCGCATGTCGCGGCGCAGCAGCATCTGGAGCATCGGGACACCCGCCGTGCCGCCGGGCTCGCCGTCGTCGCTCGCCTTCTGGACGGCGGCGTCGGCCCCGATGACGTACGCCCAGCAGTTGTGACTGGCGTCGGCGTGCTCCTTGCGTACGCCCGCGACGAACGCCTGGGCCTCCTCCTCGGTGGCGGCGGGGGCGAGGGCGCACAGGAAGCGGGAGCGGTTGATCTCGGTCTCGTGCACACCCGCGCGGGCGACCGTGCGGTACTCGTCCTGCATGCGGCCAGCCTATGCGCTCACTTCCGCCCGCCCCTCGGCACCGTCATCGCGGTGAGCAGGGCGGCTCCGGGGGCCAGCGCCCGCCAGGTGGTGCCGTGCCAGTCCAGTACGGCCACCGCCGACGTGGGGTACTTGGCCCGGACCCGGTCCAGCGCGTCGTCGAGGGCGTCGCCGGCCAGGGTGCCGATGAGGTCCTCCAGGCCGGGGTTGTGGCCCACCAGGAGCAGCGTCCCGACGTCGGCGGGCGCCTCGCGCACGACGTCCAGGAGGTCCGGTACGCCGGCGGCGTAGAGGCGCGGGTCGTGGCGCACCGGCGGTGGTGTGCCCCACTGCGCGGAGGCCAGGTCCCAGGTCTGCCGGGCGCGTACGGCGGTGGAGCACAGGGCGAGATCGGGCAGCCAGTCGTGCTCCGCGAGGGCGCGTCCGGCGGCGGGGGCGTCGCGCAGTCCGCGCCGGGCGAGCGGGCGGTCGTGGTCGGCGACGCCCTCGGGGCGGGCCGACTTGGCGTGCCGCAGGACCACCAGGCGGCGCAGCGGGCCGGAGCCGGGGCGCGCGATCACGCGGGGGCTCCGAGGTCGCGGGTGAGGTGGAGGCCGAGGAAGCGGTCGGCGTAGGCGCAGATCTCGAAGCGGGCGCCGTCCGGCAGGTCCGGGTCGGTCTCCACGCCGCGCAGGACCCGCAGCACCCCGGGCGCGTCCAGGTCGTCCTCCCAGGCGGCCCGCAACCGGTCGCGCACCTCGCCCGGTACGGGGCGCGAAGGCTGCCGCGCCCAGGCGGCGACCGCGCTCCGCCAGCGCGCGAGGGTGTCGCGGGCCTCGTCCAGCGCGGTCGCGTCCAGCTCCACGCGCGCGTGGTGGTGCCGTTCCAGCAGGGCTAGACGCACGGCGTCCGGGTCGGCGAGGTCGAGTTCGGCCGGGTGCACGGGGGCGACGGCGATCGTCGGGCCGTCCGGGACGGGGCCGCCCTCGCGCAGGACGTGCACGGTCTGGCCGGTGTCCGGTCCGGCGCCGCCGTCCTCGAAGGGCCGGATGCCCAGGGCCGCCGCCCGCTCCCGCAGCCCGCCGGACTCCCGCGCGGCGGTCAGCAGTGCCCACGCGGGCGTACCGGCGAGTTCCAGGGCGCGGATCAGGAGGTCGGCGACGAGCAGCACGCGCAGTGCGGTCGTGTCGCCCTCCGGCGCGTGCGCCACCACCCTCGTCGGAGCCCGTCGGGCGGGGGCGGCGGGGGTGGGCTCTCCGGTCCGGGCGTCGATGATGCGCAGCACGGGGTGAGCGTAGGCGGGGTGACGCGGTGACGCACAGGGGGCGCGCTCGCCGCTCCCGCGCCGCGCGGGGAATCTCGGCTCCCCGCGCTCCGTTGACCCGACCGGGAGACGCGACACGCGGGTCGCCCAGGAGCCGAAGGAGGCCGCCGGTGTACGGCGACGAGGCAGCAGTCCGCAAGATCCTCACCGAGCTGGGAGACACCTGGGCCGTGGTGGGCCTCTCGTCCAACCGGCAGCGCGCGGCGTACGGCGTCGCCGAGGTGCTTCAGCGCTTCGGCAAGCGCGTCGTGCCCGTGCATCCCAAGGCGGAGACGGTGCACGGCGAGCAGGGGTACGCCTCCCTCGCCGACATCCCCTTCGACGTGGACGTCGTCGACGTCTTCGTCAACGGCGACCTGGCCGGCCCGGTCGCCGACGAGGCGGTCGCGAAGGGTGCCCGGGCGGTGTGGTTCCAGCTCGGCGTGATCGACGAGGCGGCGTACGAACGGACCCGGTCCGCGGGCCTGGAGATGGTCATGGACCGCTGCCCGGCCATCGAGATCCCACGACTGGGCTGACGCCGTCCGGCGGGACACGGCTGACACCCGCGGGCGCGTGGCCCGTGATCACCGGCCCCCGGCCGGGCCCGACTCGATGACCACCACCCGCGCCCAGTCGGGCGGCGAGTCCGGGACGTACTCGGGGTTCTCCTCGTCCACCGACGTCCGCTCCCGGGGGAACAGGCCCACCACCGTCCGGCACGGCGGGCGGGCGTCCGGCCAGGGGGTCTGTCCATCGGTCAGGACGACCACCGCGTCCGGCGCGGGACGCGCCCGCAGGGCCTTGGCGAAGCCCGTGCGCAGGTCCGTACCGCCGCCGCCGACCAGCGGGATCCCCTCGGCCCGGCACAGGGTGTGCGCGACCCGGGCCACCGCGTCGCAGGGCACCACGCTGACCAGGTCGCGACGGCCTCCGACGGCGCGGGCGATCGCGGCGACCTCCAGGAGCGCGCTGCCGAGTTCGGCGTCGCTGACCGACCCGGACGTGTCGATGACCACGGCGACCCGGGGCGGCCTGCGCCGCAGGCTCGGCAGCACCACGCCGGGCGTGCCGGCCGAGCGCCGCGACGGCCGGCCGTACGTGTAGTCCTCGCCCGCACCGCCCGAGGAGGTCGCCGAGCGGACCGCCGCCCCCAGCAGCTCCCGCCAGGGCTGCGGCGGATGGAAGACCTCCTCCGCCCACCGCTGCCACCCCTTCGGCGCGCGGCCCGGCCGGGCGTTGATGCCGCGGGCCACCCGGAAGCGCACCGCGTCCCGTTCCTGTTCACTGAGTCCGTCCGCGCCGTCCGGCCCGAGGTCCCACTCCCGTTCGAGGCCGTCGGCGCCGCTGCCGCAGTCCAGCCAGGCCAGGCTCTCGGTGAGCCGCCCGAGCCGGAACTGGCGCAGGTAGTCCTCCATGAGCTGCCCGGCGGGCAGTCTCAGCAGCCACGGCTGGACCGCGCCCTCGGGTTGGACCAGGCCGTCGCCGAACACGTCGTCGTTGATCTCGCAGTCGGCGGCGATGTTCATCCGCAGCCGTTCCGCCGGGCCGTTCAGTCCGCGCTCGCGCGCGACCCGGTCGCTGCGCCCGTGGTGGTCGCGCAGCAGGTGGGACACCTCGTGCACCCAGACGCCGGCCAGTTCCTCCACGGGCGTCCGGTCCACGAAGACCGGCGAGACGTAGCACCGCCAGTACCGGTCGACGGCCATCGTCGGCACCCGTAGCGAGGGGACGACGTGCAACGCGAACAACGCGGTCGCCAGGTAGGGCCGCGCCCGCGCCGCTTGCAGCCGGGCGGCGAAGAGCTTGTCGAGGTCGAGCTCCACCCGGGAGTGCCCGGCCTCGGAATACACGGCGTCGTCCGTGGTGCCCGTGCTCATCGGCCCGCCTCCGAGCCGCCCGCGACCCGCCCCGCCCCGCGGTCCGCCGCCCGGTCCGCCGCCCGGTCGGCGCGGCGGGACAGGGACATGGCTCCGGCGAGCCGGTCGATGGACGCCGGCACGTCCCAGTCCTGCTGTCGCAGCGAGGCGAGCGTGGTCGCCGGGACGACCACGACGTCCGGGGCACCGGTCTCCATCGCCCGCGCGAGCAGCGCCCATGCCGCGTCCCAGCGGGCCTTGGACGGCCGCTTGCGTACGGCGGCCACGACACCGTCGAGCACGGCCTGCCGCAGATCGCCCCGTTCGGGCAGCTCCGCCCCGGCGGGGTCGGCGAGCAGCGTCTCCGGGTCAGGGAGGTCCATGCGGTCCACGAACGCCATCAGCTCCAGCCCGGGGCCGTCCCCCACGGTGCCCCGCACGAGCAGCGAGAGGACTTCCCTGGAGGAGCCGGCGGCGGTCGCGAAGGCGATCAGGCACAGGGTCATCTCCCAGCTGCGCGGCGACGGCCAGGCCCCGCCCCTGCGGGTCTCGCCACTGGGCAGCCGGTGTACGAGGCCGGGGCGGGCGGTGAGGAACTCGCACACCGCGCGGCGGGCGTGGCGCACGGCCTCGGCCAGCCGGTCCGGGGCCAGGCTCGGCAGCGTCGCCCGGGGCCAGGTCCCGCCGAGTCCGCGTACGACGACGTCGTGGTCGTGGGTCCACTGGAGATGGACGAACCGGTTGGCCAGCGGCGGGCTCAGCTCCCAGCCGTCGGCCGCCGAGGACCGCGGGTTGGCGGCGGCCACGATCCGCACCCCGGGCGGCAGCCGCAGGGCGCCGATCCGCCGTTCGAGGACCAGGCGGAGCAGCGCGGCCTGGACCGCGGGCGGCGCGGTGGACAGCTCGTCGAGGAAGAGCAGTCCCCGCCCGGCCCGTACCAGGCGCACCGCCCAGTCCGGCGGGGCCATGGGAACGCCCTGTTCCGCGGGGTCGTCGCCGACGACGGGCAGTCCGGAGAAGTCGGACGGCTCGTGCACGCTGGCGATCACGGTGGTCAGCGGGAGGTCCAGGGCGGCGGCCAACTGGGTGAGGGCGGCGGTCTTTCCTATCCCCGGCTCTCCCCAGAGCAGCACCGGCAGGTCGGCGGCCACGGCCAGGGTGAGGGACTCCAGCTGAGTGTCGGGCCTCGGCTCGGTGGTCGCGTCGCGCAGGAGGGTCAGCAGTTCCCCGGCTACGTCGAGCTGCGAGGGCGCGGCGGCGAGGGGAGGGACGGAGGAGAGGGGTGCGTACGTCGTCATGTGGCATCACCTGAGGGTCGAGGGTCGTCGGTGGAGAGCGGGAGTGCGCCTTGCCGCCCGCGGGAAGGCGCGGCCCGGCGTGGTCAGCCGAAGGTGGCCTGGCGCGGGCGGAACCGGCCCTCGCGGGGACGTTCACGGTGCGGGCCGACGCGCCCGGCGGCGGGTGCGTCGAGGCCCGCGCGGAACATGCCGTGGGCGATCCGCCGTTCGGCGGCGGCCTCCAGTTCGTCCCGCAGGGCGCCCTCGCGCAGGCGTGCGCCGGGGCCGAGGAGGCTCTCCACGGCCGCGAGGGCGCCCGCGGTGTCGCCGTGGTCCAGGCGTTCACGGATGTCGGGGAGGCATTCCGGGCGGCGGTGCGCCTCGTCGATGACCTGGAGGCAGGGCAGCGGGGTTCCGGTCAGCGCGGCCAGCAGTTCTTCCCGGCGGATCTCGGCCGGGTCGTGGTCCAGCGCCGCCAGCACCCCGTCGACCAGGCCGATCCGGTGCCGGGCGCCCCGGCAGTCCACGACGCGTGGTCCCGCCGAAAGCGCCGGGCCCGGGAACGAGGGCGGGGGCGGGAGGGCCGGCCCGTGGTCCGGGAGCAGCGCGGGGGCGACCAGCGGATGCAGCTGCCCGGCCCCGATCGCACCGGCGCGGACCAGTTCCAGGTCGGGAGGCACCCAGGTCGCCGCGTCCGGCAGTACCGGCAGTGCGGACAGGGCGCCGCCGCGTGTGGGGGCCGAGCCGATCCGCAGGGCGCCCAAGGCACCGCGGCCGTCGGCCCCCGTGTCCGGGTCCGGGTCCGGCTCCAGGACGAGCCACCGCCCGGCACCGATGCGCACGACGACGCCACGGGCGCCGGTACCCGTGCCGCCCGGTGTCCGTCCCTCGGCGCGCAGCAGGAGGTCCGCCTCGGCCGCCCACCGGTCGACGGCGCAGGGACGCATCGGCGGCTCCGTCGCCCCCTGCGGATCGGGCGGGTCGGCACCGGGCGGCAGGTCGGCACCCGACCGGACCCGAAGCTCACCGGCCCGGCGCGCGTCCCACAGATGGCGGTGCAGGTCGAGCCGGAACCGGCGGCGGGGACGGGGGTGCGGGTGCCGTGCGGCGCCAGTGCCCGGGCCGTGGCCGTCCCACAGGGCCAGGCTGATCCGCTGGCCGCCCGCCGCCCAGGCGGGCGGGGTCCGGACCACGAGGTGCACCGCACCGGCGCCGTCGCGGCCCGCCCCGTCGTACCGGGCCAGGGTGCACGTCAGGCCCGGGCGCACCAGCCCGTCCGGAGCGATTCTGGGCATGTGCCAGCGCAGCAGGTCGGGCGCGAGACGGCGTAGGTCGGCCCGGACGCGGGTGGCGAGGTCGTGGCCGTGGACGCGGGCCACGGACCGCAGATCGAGGTCGACGTCGAAGGCCGCGGCGGCACACGCGCCCGCCCAGTCCCCGGCACGGCGGCGGACGGTCGCGGTCTCGATCATGGCGGGCGGCACGGCGTACTCACGCACGCGCCGCCAGAAGGAGAGGCGGGAGTCGGAGGCTCCGTTCGCGAAGTGAGTGGGCATCAGCACTCACCTTGCGCGGACGGGTCCCCCAATCTGCCTGGAGGAGGAGTAGTCATCGCGGGGAGCATAGCCACCGCCGGCCCCGACCGGCCAGGGATTTTCCGGCACCCCGGGACGAAGGCCCCACGGCCGTTCCCGAGGGCGTCCGGGCGCCCACATAATGTGCGCGTGACCGCACCTTCCCCCCACTCCAACTCAGCCTCCGCGCAGCGCTTTTCGGTCGTCGTCGTGGGCGCCGGACCGGCCGGCCTCACCATCGGCGCCATCCTGCGCGCCGCGGGCGTCGACTGTCTGGTCCTGGAGACCGAGACCCGTGAGTTCATCGAACGGCGGCCCCGCGCGGGGGTCATCGAGGAATGGGCCGTACGCGGGCTGGAACGGCGGGGGCTGGCGCGGACCCTGCTGGGGCGGGCGCAGACGCACACCGAGTGCGAGTTCCGGTTCGCCGGGGAGCGGTACCGGTTCGAGTACACCGGACTGACGGGGCAGCACCACTTCGTCTATCCGCAGCAGTTCCTGGTGACGGACCTGGTGCGCGAGTACGCGGACGTGCGCGGCGGTGAGATCCGGTTCGGCGTCCGGGACGTACGCCTGCACGAGCCGGAGTCCGACCGACCCTCGGTGTCGTACGTGTGCCCCGAATCCGGTGAACGCCGCTGCGTTCAGGCGGACTTCGTGGCGGGCTGCGACGGGGCGCGCGGGGTGACGCGGGCGTCGCTGCCCCCGGAGCGGGCCCGGCTCGCCCGGCACGACTACGGCGTCGGCTGGCTGGCGCTGCTCGCCGAGGCGCCGCCGTCCTCGGACTGCGTCGTGTTCGGCATGCACCCGCGCGGTTTCGCCGGCCACATGCCCCGCAGCGCCGAGGTGACCCGCTACTACCTCCAGTGCCCGCCGGGGGACGACCCGGAGAACTGGTCGCACGACCGGGTCTGGACCGAGCTGCGGGAGCGCCTGGGCGCGGCCGGCGCACCGCCGCTCCAGGAGGGGCGGCTGATCGAGCGGCGGGTCCTGGACATGCACAGTTACGTCGTCGAACCCATGGTCTTCGGCCGTCTCTTCCTGGCCGGGGACGCGGCGCACCTGACGGCGCCCATCGCCGCCAAGGGACTGAACCTCGCCCTGCACGACGCGTTCCTGCTCGGCGACGGGCTGGCGGCGCACTTCACGAAGGGCGACGACGCCGGGCTGTCCGGGTACGCGCGGGCGTGCCTCGCCCGGGCCTGGGACTACCAGGAGTTCTCCCAGTGGCTGTCGGAGGTGTACCACGGCACGGCGTCGGGCGACCCGTACCGCGCGGGTGCGGCGCTGGCCAGGCTGCGCCGCCTGTTCGACTCGCCGGTCGCGGCGGCGGAGTTCGCCGAGCGCTACCTGGGCGTGCGGACCGGCGGCTGAGGCCGCCGGTCAGTCGTGCAGCGGCCGGTCGCCGAGCCGGTGGTCGGCGACGTTCAGCGCCTCGTCCACCAGGCGGCGCAGATGCCCGTCGCGCAGCGTGTACACGACCCGGCGCCCCTCCTTGCGGGTGCTCACCAGCCCCGCGAGCCGCAGCCGGGCGAGATGCTGGCTGACCGCGGGCCGGGCCGCGTCGCACGCCTCGGTGAGGGTGGTGACGTCGGCCTCGCCGTCGGTCAGGGCGTGCAGCAGGGTCAGGCGGGTGCGGTCGCCGAGCAGGGCGAGGAGTTCGGCGGCGAGCGCGAACTGCTCCTCGCCCGGTGTGCGCGGGTGCGCATCGTCCGCAGCTGACAGGTGCATGCGTGCGCTCATACGCACATAATGGCGCCGTGGGCGTCACGCGTCCACCCACCGCACCGACCACCGGACACCGACACCGGACCACCGGAAGGGGCACCCCGTGAGCGACCCGCACCGGCAGCACCCCCACGACGGCCACCCCCACACCGCCCACCACTCCCCCGTCGGCAGGTGGCGCCGCCTCGCGCACCGGCTCACCCCGCACTCCCACGAGAGCGCCGCCAAGGTGGACTCCGCCCTGGAGTCCTCGGCCCGCGGACTGCGCGCGCTGTGGGTGTCGCTGGCGGTGCTGGGCGCCACGGCGCTCGTCCAGGCGGCCGTGGTGGCGGTCTCCGGGTCGGTGGCCCTGCTCGGCGACACGGTGCACAACACCGCCGACGCGCTGACCGCCGTACCGCTCGGCATCGCCTTCGTCCTGGGCCGCCGCGCGGCGACCCGGCGCTTCACCTACGGCTACGGGCGGGCGGAGGACCTGGCCGGCATCGTGATCGTCCTGACGATCGCCGCGTCCGCGGTCCTCGCGGCCTGGACGGCGGTGGACCGGCTGCTCGACCCGCGTCCGGTCGCGCACGTCCCGGCGGTCGCCGCGGCCGCGCTGGTCGGCTTCGCGGGGAACGAGTGGGTGGCCCGCCACCGGATCCGGGTGGGCCGGGAGATCGGCTCGGCGGCGCTGGTCGCCGACGGGCTGCACGCGCGGACGGACGGCTACACGTCGCTGGCCGTGCTGCTGGGCGCCGGCGGCGCGGCGCTGGGGTGGCAGCTCGCCGACCCGCTGGTGGGGCTGGCGATCACGGCCGCGATCACGCTGGTCCTGCGGGACGCGGCGCGCGAGGTGTTCCGGCGCCTGATGGACGCCGTCGATCCGGCGCTGGTGGACCGGGCGGAACAGGTGCTGCGCGAGGTACCCGGCGTGCGCGGGGTGGGTGAGCTGCGGCTGCGCTGGGTCGGGCACCGGCTGCGCGCCGAGGTCGCCCTGGTCGTGGACGGCGAGGCGACCGTCCGCCGGGCCCACGGCATCGCCGTCGAGGCCGAGCACGCCCTGTTGCACGCCGTGCCGCGGCTCACCGCCGCGCTGGTCCACGCCGACCCGGCACCGGTGCCGGGCGAGGCGGACCCGCATCTGGCGCTGGCCCACCACGCGCCGGGGTGACGGTCAGGCGACGCCCAGCCCCTCCAGGACGACGGCGCCCGGCAGTTCGGCGAAGGCCTTGCCGGGCACCAGCAGCTTGCCGCGCCGGCGTCCGCTGCCGACGAGGACGTAGGGCAGGTCGACGACGGCCGAGTCCACCAGCAGGGGCCAGTCGCCGGGCAGGCCGACCGGGGTGATGCCGCCGTACTCCATGCCGGTCTCGCCGGTCGCGGTGTCCATCGGGGCGAAGGACGCCTTGCGGGCGCCGAGGTGACGGCGGACGACGCCGTTGACGTCGACGCGGGTCATGGAGAGGACCAGGCAGGCGGCGAGCGTGTTGCCGCCGGCCCGCTTGCCGGTGACCACCACGCAGTTCGCGGAGCGTTCGAGCAGGTCACGGCCGTAGTGCTCGACGAAGGTGGCGGTGTCGGCCCATTCCGGGTCGGTGTCGACGTAGACGATCTGCTCGGCGGGGACGCCGCCGCGCCAGTGGCGTACGGCGTCGGCGACGGGGCGGGTCAGCTCGTCGAGGCAGTCCGGTGCGGGCGTGGCGCTGTCGAAGTTCCCGATGGGTGCGTGCATGGCCGCACGCTAACAACAGCGACCGGCTCGTGGGACGGCCGTCTCAGCGGACGGGCGGCACCGACACCGCCATGATCATCTCCATCGGCTCCGCGCCCTCGTTGCCGTACGTGTGCGGGGTGTCGGACTCGAAGGAGGCGCTGGCGCCGGCCGGGACGCTGTGCGCCGCCCCGTCGACGGTGAGGGTCAGCTCCCCGGTCGTGACGTGCACCATCTCGACCGTGCCGGTGGGGTGCGGGTCGGAGGGACTGCTCTCCCCCGGCATCAGCCGCCACTCCCACATCTCCAGCGGCCCGGGCGCCTCCACCCCGGCGAGCAGCCTGCTGAAGCTGCCGGCGTCGGTGTGCCAGAGGCGTACCGCCTGTTCGGCGGGGACGACGCGGACCTTGGGGCCCTGCTCCCAGTCCAGCAGGGTGGTGATGCTGATGCCGAGCGCGTCGCCGATCTTCACGACGGTGCCCAGGCTGGGGTTGGTGCGGGCCTGCTCGATCTGGATGAGCATGCCGCGGCTGACGCCCGCGCGGGCGGCCAGTGCCTCCAGGGTGAAGCCGCGCTCGGTGCGCCAGCGCTTGACGTTGCGCGCCAGGGACTGGGTCAGCAGGTCGAGGTCCGCCACGTTCCGTCCATTGCCTTCATGAGTTCGTGCACCGTTTCGCGCACCGTTTCGTGCATTATTTTGGATGACGCAGTGCAGTCCAGTGAACTATGGTCTGCTGCACCCGAAGGTTCACCGAACTGTACTGCGAGGCGACCGGATCATGACAGCGCTGTTCGCCCTGGCCACCAGCCTCCTGTGGGGCATGGCCGACTTCGGCGGCGGGGTACTGACCCGGCGCACGCCCGCGCTCACGGTGGTCGTCGTCTCCCAGTCGGTCGCGGTCGTCGTCCTCGGCGCGATCGTGGCCGCGACCGGCGCCTGGAGCGAGGCGTCCGCGCACCTCTGGTTCGCGGTCGCCGCCGGTCTGGTCGGTCCGGTGGCGATGCTCGCCTTCTACAAGGCGCTCGCCCTGGGCCCGATGGGCGTCGTCTCGCCCCTGGGCTCGCTCGGCGTGGCCGTCCCGGTGGGCGTGGGCCTCGCCCTCGGCGAACGTCCCGGGCTGCCGCAGTTCGCCGGCATCCTGGTCGCCGTCGCGGGCGTGGTGCTCGCCGGCGGTCCGCAGCTGCGCGGCGCGCCGGTGCAGCGGCGGACGGTCGCCCTCACTCTCGTCGCGGCCTTCGGGTTCGGTGCCGTGATGGCCCTGATCGCGGAGGCGTCGACCACGCTCACCGGCCTCTTCCTCGCCCTGTTCGTCCAGCGCGTCACCAACGTCGCCGCCGGCGGACTGGCCCTGTGGGTGTCCGTCCGGCGTGGCGCCCCCGCGCTGCCGCCGGAGGGCTTCCCCTGGGGCTCGCTGCCCGCGCTGGGCTTCGTGGGGCTCGCCGACGTCGCGGCCAACGGCACGTACTCGATCGCCGCCCAGCACGGCCCGGTGACGGTGGCGGCGGTGCTGGCCTCCCTGTATCCGGTGGTGACCGCGCTGGCCGCGCGCGGGTTCCTCAGCGAACGGCTGCGCGCCGTGCAGGCGGCGGGCGCGGGCCTCGCCCTGGTGGGCACCCTGCTGCTGGCCACGGGCTGACCCGGCCGCCGCGCGGTCGGGGCGAACGCTCAGCTCTCGGCGGCCGGTTCCGCGAGCCTGCCCGTCGCCTCCGGCCGGTCGTCGTCCAGCTCCGCCAGCCTGGCCAGCGCCTCGCCGTCCAGCCCCGACAACTCCCGCAGCTGTCCCGGCGTGACCCCGTCGGGAATCGGCACCGGGGCCGGGGTCCGCAGCGGCGGCTGCCAGCCCTCGGCGGGGGTCCAGCGCCGTACGACCTTGGCGGGGGCGCCCGCCACCACGGCGTGGTCGGGGACGGTGCCCCGGACCACGGCGCCGGCGGCCACGACCACGTTCCGCCCGATCCGCGCGCCGGGCAGGATCACCGCGCCGGTCCCGATCCAGCAGCCGGGGCCGATCTCGACCGGGTCCATCCGGGGCCACTGCTTGCCGATGGGCTGGTGCGGATCGTCGTAGGAGTGGTTGGTGGAGGTGACGTAGACGTACGGGCCGAAGTAGCAGTCGCTGCCGATGGTGACGGTGGTGTCGGCGATGACGTGGCTGCCGCGGCCGAGGACGACCCCGTCGCCGATGCGCAGGATCGGCTCGGGACCGAGGTCGAGGTCGGGCATGAGCCCGGCGGTCAGCGTGACCTGCTCGCCGATGATGCAGTGGGCGCCGACGTGGATCCAGGGTTCGCCGAAGACCGTGCCGAGCGGGAAGGCGAGCCGGGTGCCCGTGCCCAGCGCGCCGAAGCGGAAGCGTCCGGGGTGCGCGGCGGTGACGGAGCCGGTGCGCTGCACCCAGGCCCAGCCCGCGTGGACGGCCCGCTGCGCCAGGCGGCTCCGCCAGGACGAGAACGTGTTCTTGCGCTTGGGCACCCGCTCACGGTAGTCGGCGGGCGGTGCGGCCATGACCGCGGAGTGCTGTGATCTTCACCCCACCGGGTGGCGTACGGTGCCGTACATCACCCGAACAGGAGGCGGAGATGACGCAGAAGGCGCTGATCACGGGCATCGCCGGCAAGGAGCCCAAGGTGGACGCGGGGGCCTTCGTGGCACCGACGTCCTCGGTCATCGGGGACGTGACACTGCACGCCGGGGCGAGCGTCTGGTACGGCGCGGTGCTGCGCGGCGACGTCGAGCGGATCTCCGTCGGCGCGGACAGCAACGTCCAGGACAACTGCACGCTGCACGCCGACCCCGGTTTCCCCGTCACGGTCGGCGAGCGGGTCTCCATCGGGCACAACGCCGTGGTGCACGGCGCGACCGTCGAGGACGACTGCCTGATCGGCATGGGTGCCACGGTCCTCAACGGCGCGGTGATCGGCGCGGGTTCGCTGGTCGCGGCCCAGGCGCTGGTGCCGCAGGGGATGCGGGTGCCGCCGGGCTCGCTGGTCGCGGGGGTGCCGGCGAAGGTCAGGCGGGAGCTGACGGAGGAGGAGCGGCAGGGGGTGACGCTGAACGGCACGATGTACGCGGCGCTGGCTGGGGAGCATCGGGGCGCGTTGGGGGAGGTTCGGTAGGAGGCCGGGTGCGGGTGGTTCGTGGCTGGTCGCGCAGTTCCCCGCGCCCCTTTGGGGCGCGCTTCTACTCGGCGGCAGAAAGAGGCTGGGCGTTCTTTGCCTTCTTCTTCAGGACCAGCATGGAGGTCACGCCGATGACGACCGCCAGTACCAGGCCCAGCCAGGAGAAGCGCTTCAGCCAGGATTCGGCGACGATTCCGACGTAGTAGATGACGGCGGTGGTGCCGCCCGCCCAGACGATGCCGCCGAGGACGTTGGCGATCAGGAACTTCCAGTACGGCATCCGCAGCACACCGGCCAGCGGGCCCGCGAAGATGCGCAGCAGGGCGACGAAGCGGCCGAAGAACACGGCCCACATGCCCCACTTCTGGAAGGACCGCTCGGCGGTGGCGATGTGCCCCTCGCTGAAGTGTTTGGGGAACTTGCGGCCCAGCCGGGCCAGCAGGGGCCGGCCTCCCTTGCGGCCGATCGCGTACCCGATGGAGTCGCCGATCACCGCGCCCGCGCTGGCACAGGCGCCGAGGACCAGCGGGTCGATGCCGCCGTGCTGCGACGACAGCAGGGCCGCCGACACCAGGATGATCTCACCGGGCAACGGGATGCCCAGGCTCTCCAGACCGATGACCAGTCCGACGACGGCGTACACGGCCACCGCGGGCACCGTGTCGAGCCACTCCTGGACGTGCAACGCGCATCCTCCGCTTCGCGTACCTGTTCCCGGGTGCGCCTCGGCCGAGGCGCACCCGGGAAGCCTACCGGTTCGCGGGAGGTCAGCTGTTGGGACGCAGGGTCCATATGACGGTCATCTCACTGGTCACCGCGCCGTCCTCGCGCCGGATGGCGACGCTGACCGGGAACTCGGGGCGGTTCCCGGCGTCCAGCTCGGCGACGACGTCGGCGGCGGGGCGGCCGAGCGTCGCGGTGGCGGTGACCGGGCCGAGCGCGATCTTCTTGAAGGCGATCTCGGCGGTGACCGGCAGCGGTACGGCCCGGGAGAGCTGGTCCCCGAAGGCGGCCAGCACGATCGCGCCGCTGGCCGACTCGCCCAGGGTGAACATGGCCCCGGCGTGCGGTCCGCCCACGTGATTGCGGTACTCGCTCTGGTCCGGGAGGGCCAGGACGGCCTTCTCCGGGGTGGTCTCCAGGTACTCGAGGTTCAGGGTCCTGACCATCGGCACCGTGGCGGCGAGCAACTCGCCGATCGACATCTGATCTGCGCTCATGAGGGTAGGTTACCCGTGAGTAGCATCCAGGGCCAGGCTGCTTGGAAGATCGTCGTATGCTGTGCGCCCATGTGGCCAGGAGAGCAGTCACCCACCGGCGGACCGGACCCGCGGCAGCCCAACCCGTACCAGCAGCCCGCGCCCTGGAACGCCCCCACGGTCACGTCCGGCGGACCGCCCGGCCGGGGGCCCGGCAACGGCCGTACGAAGGTGGTGGCGATCGTCGCCGCCGTGGCCGTCGTGGTCGCCGCCGCCGTGACCGGGGCCGTCCTCCTGGGCAGCGGCGAGGACGAAGTGGCCCGGCCCGACCCCACCGCCTCCTCACCGGCCGCGTCCCCCGCCGACGACCCGCGCGGTGGCGACGACGACCTCAAGCCGACCGTCGCGGGCTGGAACGTCGTCGCCAATCCCGGCCAGGGCATCGCCTTCGACGTACCGGCCTCCTGGGTGCGCCAGTCGCCCACGTGGGTCACCTACGTCGCGGACGACGACGACCCCGACGAGAAGCCGCTGGTCGCCATGAAGGCCCCCGCCGTCCTTGAGGAGCAGTGGTGCGGGTCGGACGGCGACCGGGACGGCTCGGTCGACTACATGCCGCTGGCCAGTGCGGGCACCCGGGGCAACAACGGCGCGCGGAGCACCGAGGAGATCGCCCGCAAGGACTCGGCGGACTGGGTCTACGGCTCCTTCACCCAGCCGGACCGGGAGAAGGTCTCGACGGGACCGGTGACGTCCTTCACCACCTCCTCCGGCGTCCGGGGCAGCGTCGCCACCTCCCGGTCGTCCGGGGTGGAGAAGAAGGGCAAGTGCGAGGTGAACGGCAAGGCGACCACCTTCGCCTTCGAGTCCGCGGACGGCGACTTCGTCTCCTGGTCGTTCGTCGGCCCCGCGGACGTCGCCGACGAGGTGCCCGACGCCACCGTCCGCAGGATCCTCGCCACCGTCAGGGAGTACACCCCGGCCGACTCCTGAGGAGGCGGTGTGTGCAAGCGGGGACGAACCTTCCGCACTTCGGTACGTCCCTGACAAGGCCCGGTGACCGAATCGTGTCCTGGGCGGCATTAGGGTGACTGCTCATGTGGCCAGGACAGCAGCCGCCCGGGGGCGAGCAGAACCCGCAGAACAATCCGTACCAGCAGCCGGGGTACCAACAGCCGAATCCCTACCAGCAGCCGGGATACCAGCAGCAGCCCGGCCAGTACGGGCAACAGCAGTGGGGGGCGCCGCAGCCCGCCGGGGCGCCGCAGCCGTCGCCGGGCGGTGGCGGTGGCGGGAACCGGACGAAGCTGGTCGCGATCGTCGCGGCCCTCGCCGTGGTGGTGGCCGCCGGTGTCACCGGGTTCCTGGTGCTCGGCGGCGACAAGGACGACCAGGCGGACGACGGCAAGGACAAGAAGCCGTCCGCGAGCGCGTCCGCGGACAAGTCCGAGACCCCGTCCACGGATCCGAGCGCGTCCGGCTCCGACGACAATCCGCGCGGCGGCGACGGGCTGGAGGCGACCGTCGACGGCTGGAAGGTCGTCGCCAACCCGCGCTTCGGCACCATGTTCGACGTGCCCGCGGACTGGGAGATCGACAGCAAGGACACCAGCGTCGGCTTCGAGTGGGAGGAGAAGGGCAAGACCGACCGCACGACGGTCACCGCCCCCGCCTACCTCAAGTCCGAGTGGTGCACCACGGACGAGAACAAGGACGGCCGCAAGGAGAGCACCTCCCTCGCGACCACCGGTACCCGTGGTGAGAGCGGCGCCAAGGACACCGACCAGGCGGCCGAGACGCGGGTGCCGTGGTGGATCTACGGCGGTTACACGCAGCCGGACAAGAAGAGCGTGAAGTACGGCAAGCCGAAGGCGTACACCACCACGTCCGGCATCAAGGGCAGCGTCATCACCGCGTACTCGCAGGGCACGCCCCAGAAGGGCAAGTGCGACACCGAGGGCAAGGCGATCACCTTCGCGTTCAAGAACAGCGCGGGCGATTTCGTCACCTGGAACCTGTACGGCGCCAAGGGCGTCGACGAGGAGGTCCCGGAGGCGACGATCCAGAAGATCCTCAGCACCGTGCGGCTCACCGAGGAACCGCCGACCGAGTCGTAGGCGCCGCTCAGCCGATGCCGAACGCCCCGGCGGGAGGCTCGGGCGACGGTACGGCGTCCGCGTCATGCACCGGCAGCGCGCCGCCGATGAAGTCCCGCAGGGCCGCCCCGTGTTCGACCCTGGCCGGGAAGGCGTCGGCGGCGGTGCGCCGGGCCAGCGCCGGAATGTCAAGGGGCCGGCCCGCGGCGACGAGGACCGCGTTGCCGAACCGGCGCCCGCGCAGCACCCCCGGTTCGGCGATCAGCGCCAGCTCCTCGAAGAGCGTGGCGAACCCGGCCAGCTGGCCGCGCAGGAAGCCGAACGGCGCCCCGTCGGCGAGGTTGGCCACGTACACGCCGTCGGCGCGCAGCACCCGTGCCGCCTCGCGGGCGTACTCGACGGAGGTCAGCTGCGCCGGCACGCGTGAGCCCCCGAAGACGTCGGCGACCAGCACGTCGGCCGAGTCCGCGGGGGCGGCGGCCAGCCAGACGCGGGCCTCGGCGCCGTGCGCGGTGATGTCCGCGCCGTCCGGCAGCGGCAGGTGCTCGGCGACCAGGTCCAAAAGCCCCCGGTCCGCCTCCACGACGTCCTGGCGCGAGCCGGGCCGGGTCGCGGCCAGGTACCGCGGCAGGGTGAACGCGCCGCCGCCGAGGTGCAGCACGTCCAGCGCGCGGCCCGGCTCGGCGACGGTGTCCAGGACGTGGCCGAGCCGGCGCGTGTACTCGAACTCCAGGTGCGCCGGCTCGTCCAGGTCGACGTAGGACTGCGGCGCCCCGTCCACGGTGAGCAGCCAGGCCCGCCGCCGGTCGACGTCGGGCATGAGCTTGGCGGCGCCGTGATCGGTGACGCGGCTTACGGGTATGGCTTCGTTCACCATTCCATTGTGCCTGCGCACAAGCGCCCCAAAGGGGCGCGGGGAACTGCGCGACCAGCCACAACGGCCCCGCAGTCCCCCACCCACATCAAGGGGCACTCACCCGACGGCCGTCACCGTTCCCGCCCCCACGGTCCTCCCACCCTCACGGATGGCGAACCCGAGCCCGGTCTCCAACGGCACTTCCCGCCCCAACTCGACCGTCATCGTGACGGTGTCACCGGGCCGGGCGACGGCCACCTCCCCGAGGTCGACGTCTCCGACGACATCAGCCGTACGGATGTAGAACTGCGGCCGATACCCCGTGGCGACGGGCGTCGAACGCCCACCCTCCCGCGCCGACAGCACATACACCCGCGCCGAGAAACGCCGCGCGGGCACCACGCTGCCGGGCGCCGCGACCACGTGCCCCCGGCGCACGGCGTCGCGACCGACACCCCGCAGCAGCAGCGCGACGTTGTCCCCGGCCTGGGCCTCCTCCATCGGCTTGCCGAAGGTCTCCAGGCCGGTGACCACCGTCTCGACGGACGCCCCGAGCACCTCGACCCGGTCGCCGACGCGGATCGTGCCGCGCTCGACCGCGCCGGTGACGACCGTGCCGCGGCCGGTGATGGTGAGCACGTTCTCCACCGACAGCAGGAACGGCGCATCCAGGTACCGCTCGGGCATGGGCACATACGTGTCCACGGCGTCGAGCAGCGCCTCGACGGACGCCGTCCACCGGGGGTCGCCCTCCAGGGCCTTGAGTCCCGAGACCCGCACGACGGGCACGGAGTCGCCGCCGTAGCCGTGCGCGGTGAGCAGCTCGCGGACCTCCAGTTCGACGAGGTCGGTCAGCTCCTCGTCCCCGGCGTCGGCCTTGTTGAGCGCGACCACGATGTGGTCGACGCCGACCTGCCGGGCGAGCAGGACGTGTTCGGCGGTCTGCGGCATGATCCCGTCCAGCGCGGACACGACGAGGATCGCCCCGTCGAGCTGGGCGGCGCCGGTGACCATGTTCTTGACGTAGTCGGCGTGGCCGGGCATGTCGACGTGCGCGTAGTGCCGGGTGTCGGTCTCGTACTCGACGTGCGCGATGTTGATGGTGATGCCGCGCGCCGCCTCCTCCGGGGCGCGGTCGATGCGGTCGAACGGCACGAACGTGCCGGCGCCGCGCTCGGCGAGGACCTTGGTGATGGCGGCGGTCAGGGTGGTCTTGCCGTGGTCGACATGGCCCATCGTGCCGATGTTCAGATGCGGTTTGGTGCGGACGTACGCCGTCTTGGACATGGCGGTACCTCGAAGCCTCGTGGCGGTGGTGGGGACCCCGGTGTCCGGCCGACCCTCCCCCTGGGGGGTCCGCCGGAGTGTCCGGGGAGGGTCAGCTTCGGGCGCCGTCGGCGGCGGCCGGGAAGAAGAAGAGGACGGCAGCCTTCGGCGCATCCGCGACGGCGGATGCTGCGAGGTGGAAGGCGTACCGGAACATGAGGCAGATCTTCGCCGACGCCCTGTTCCACGTCGAATGGTTTTTGAGAGTGGTTTTTGAGAGAACGAGGGTGCGCGCAGTGGCGTGTTGAACAGGGCGGAACCGGCAGGGTGCGGGGCGGGGATTCACTCGGCTGTGACGCCCGTGAGACACTCCATACGGCGATCACACACATTTGTCGGTTAGTGTCACCGGATGCTCGATGCCACCACCCGCTCTGGGGGCACCGCCACGGTCACTCCCCGGGCCGCCGCAACGGAGCTCGCCGTCGCCACCGCCGGCGGGCCGGTCCCACCGGCCGCACCGACCGGGTTCGCCGCCCGCGTGACCAGAGTCCTGCTCTCCCCGTGGTCCCGGCTCTCCCTGCTCGTCGCCCTGCTGGCCTCGGCCGCGACCACGGTCCTGCTCTTCCAGCCGCAGCAGTTGCTCACCGACGGCTGGCCGCCACAGCTCGGCGGAGCCGCGGCGGCCGTCGCCTACGCGGTCGCGTACGGGCTGTGCACCGTCGCCTTCGTGCCGCGTCCGCTGCTGAACCTGGCCGCGGGTGCGCTGTTCGGTTCGCAGCTCGGCCTCGCCTCGGCGCTGGCGGGTACGGTGCTCGGCGCCGGGATCGCCTTCTGCCTGGGCCGGGTGCTGGGCCAGGAGGCGCTGCGTCCGCTGCTGCGGGGCAAGTGGCTGAAGGCCGCGGACGGGCAGCTCAGCCGGCACGGCTTCCGCTCGATGCTGGCGGCCCGGCTGTTCCCCGGGGTGCCGTTCGCCGCGGCCAACTACTGCGCGGCGGTCTCCCGCATGGGCCTGCTCCCCTTCCTCCTGGCGACGGGACTGGGGTCCATCCCCAACACCGCCGCCTACGTCGTCGCCGGGGCCCGCGCCTCGACGCCGACCTCTCCGGCCTTCCTGATCGCGCTGGCCTGCATCGCCCTGCCGGGTCTTGCGGGCGCGGCGGTAGCCTGGCGCAAGCGGCACCGGCTGCGCGAACGCTGACGGCGCGTTACACGGCCTCCAGGATCATGGCGTTGGCGAGGCCGCCCGCCTCGCACATGGCCTGGAGTCCGTAGCGCGCTCCGCGCTCCCTGAGGGCGTGGACGAGGGTGGTGGTCAGGCGGGTGCCGCTGGCGCCGAGGGGGTGGCCCAGCGCGATGGCCCCGCCGTGCACGTTGACCTTGTCGAGGTCGGCGCCGGTCTCCTGCTGCCAGGCGAGCACCACGCTCGCGAACGCCTCGTTGACCTCGAACAGGTCGATGTCCGCCAGGGAGAGCGACGCCCTGCGCAGCACCTTCTCGGTGGCGGGGATCACGCCCGTCAGCATCAGCAGCGGGTCGGAGCCGGTGACGGCGAAGCTGTGCAGGCGGGCGAGCGGGCGCAGGCCGAGGCGGGCGGCGGTCTCGGCCGAGGTGATCAGCACGGCCGAGGCGCCGTCGTTGACCGGGCTGGCGTTGCCCGCGGTGACGTTCCACTCGATCTGCGGGAAGCGCTCGGCGAAGGCCGGGTCGTGGTAGGCGGGCCGGAGACCGGCGAGGACCTGCACGCTGCTCGCGGGGCGTACGCACTCGTCGCGCGAGACACCGTCCAGGGGCGCGATCTCGGCGTCGAAGCGGCCCGACTCCCAGGCCGCGGCGGCCTTCCGGTGCGAGGAGACGGCGAAGGCGTCCATCCGCTCCCGGGAGAGCGACCACTTGGCGGCGATCAGTTCGGCGCTGATGCCCTGCGGGACGAGTCCCTCCGGGTAGCGGGCCGCGACGCCGGGGCCGAAGGGATCGGTGCCGGCCGGCACGTTCGACCACATCGGGACGCGGCTCATCGACTCGACCCCGCAGGCGACGACCAGGTCGTACGCCCCGGCCAGGACGCCCTGCGCGGCGAAGTGGACGGCCTGCTGGGAGGAGCCGCACTGCCGGTCCACGGTGGTCGCGGGCACCGACTCGGGGAAGCCGGCGGACAGCAGGGCGTAGCGGGTGGTGTTCATGGCCTGCTCGCCGACCTGGTCGACGGTGCCGCCGATGACGTCGTCGATCAGCGCCGGGTCGACGCCGGACCGCTCGACGAGGGTGCGCAGCGTGTGCGCGAGGAGTTCCACGGGGTGGACGTGGGCGAGGGCACCGTTCGGCCTGCCCTTGCCCATCGGGGTGCGTACGGCTTCGACGACGACTGCTTCACGCATGCTGCGGGCCTCCGGCTGCCGGCGACTACCAGTGAGTAGGATTTCTGGACTCACTCTAGTCCTGCGAGTTGGAAAAGCAAACCCTCCCTTATGCTGGGCGTCATGGCCGCCGCCCCCAAGAACCCGCGCCCCTGCTCGATCGCCGACACCCTGGCGCTCGTCGGGGAGAAGTACTCCCTGCTCGTCCTGCGCGAGGTCTGCCTCGGCAACGGCCGCTTCGACCAGCTGGTCCGCAACACCGGCGCCCCGCGCGACATCCTCGCCACCCGGCTGCGGCGGCTCCTCGACGCGGGCATCCTGACCAAGCAGCCGTACAGCGAGCGCCCGCAGCGCTTCGAGTACCGGCCGACCCGGGCGGGCCTTGAGCTGGAACCGGTGCTGATGACCCTCATGGCCTGGGGCGACCGGCACCTGCGCGCGGACGACGACCGCCCCATGGTGATCGAGCACATCTGCGGCAGCGAACTGGTCCCGCGGATCACCTGCCGCGCCTGCGGCGACACCGTCCGGCACGAGGACCTGACCGCCCATCCGCAGGCCGACGGCTGGACCGTGACGGGCCCGACGGCCGCCTAGGAGCCCTTCCACCCCTGTGGGCCGGACTTCACTTTGGGGCGCTACGCTGCCCCTCGGCACAGCCGGTCCCGATCATCCGACTTCGGGGTCCGGCGCGCCCATCGCCCTTTTCTCGCTCGGCACTTGGACTCCGTAACTTCATGTCTTGGTTCGAATCACTCATCCTCGGACTCGTCCAGGGGCTGACCGAGTTCCTCCCCGTGTCCTCCAGCGCGCACCTGCGCCTGACGGCGGCGTTCTCCGGCTGGCACGACCCGGGCGCCGCCTTCACGGCGATCACGCAGATCGGCACCGAGGCCGCGGTCCTCATCTACTTCCGCAAGGACATCGGGCGCATCATCTCGGCGTGGACACGGTCGCTGACCGACAAGTCGATGCGCCACGACCCCGACGCGCGCATGGGCTGGCTGGTGATCGTCGGCTCGATCCCGATCGGCGTGCTCGGCCTGACCCTGAAGGACCAGATCGAGGGGCCCTTCCGCGACCTGCGGATCACCGCGACGATGCTGATCGTCGTCGGTGTGATCATCGGCATCGCGGACCGGATGGCCGCGCGGGACGAGAAGGGCGGCCGGCACCGCGCTCCCAAGCAGCGCAAGGAGCTGGAGAACCTGACCGTCCGCGACGGCCTGATCTACGGCCTCTGCCAGGCGGCGGCCCTCATCCCCGGCGTCTCCCGCTCCGGGGCCACGATCAGCGGCGGCCTCTTCATGGGTTACCGGCGCGAGGCGGCGGCCCGGTACTCGTTCCTGCTCGCGATCCCGGCGGTGCTCGCCTCCGGGCTGTTCGAGCTGACGGACGCGATGGAGAGCGACCACGTGTCCTGGGGACCGACGCTGTTCGCGACGGTCATCGCCTTCGGCACCGGATACGTGGTGATCGCATGGTTCATGAAGTTCATCTCGACCAAGAGCTTCATGCCGTTCGTCTGGTACCGCATCGCGCTCGGCATCGTCATCATCGCCCTGGTCAGCACCGGCGCCCTCAGCCCGCACGCCGCGGAGTCGGCCGGCTGACCGCCACCGCTTCTGTAGCCGTCCGGTAGCGCACTGTCAGTGCTTGCCCCTAGGCTTGTCCGCATGTCCCCCGATTACGCGACTCCTGGTTCCGTGCGCTCCGCCGCGGAACTGAACGAGAAGATCCGTGCGCTCTGGCGCCGCGCGGGCGGGACCCTGTCGGCACAGGAGCGTGTGGAGTACGAGTTGCTGGTGGTCGAGTGGGCGACCGCGATCCGCGGCGAGGTCATCGAGGCCGCCTGACCCGGAGCGCCCGCCCCGGCACCCCACCCGGCGTCAGCGCCCGCCGGCCACCCGGAGCACCGTCCCCGTCGTGTACGAGGCGTCGGGCGACATCAGCCAGGAGATCGCCGCCGCGATCTCCTCCGCCCGCCCCGCACGGCCCATCGGCACCGCCGCCCCCATCCGCCGCGCCCGGTCCGGCGCGCCCGCCGCCGCGTGCATGTCGGTGTCGATGACGCCGGGCGCGACCGCGTTGACCCGGACACCGTCCGGCCCCAGCTCCTTGGCCAGGCCCAGCGTCAGCGTGTCGACGCCCGCCTTGGCCGCCGCGTAGTGGACGTACTCCCCCGGGCTGCCGAGGGTCGCGGCGCCCGACGAGACGTTCACGATCACACCGCTCCCCCGCGCCGTCATGAGCCGCGCGGCGCGCCGGGCGCACAGCAGCACGCCCAGCAGGTTGACGTCCAGGACCCGGCGCAGGTCGGCGGTGTCGCTGTCGGCGAGGCGCCCCAGCGGCCCGGTCACGGCCGCGTTGTTCACCAGGCCCGTCACCGGCCCGAGCCGTTCCTCCGCCGCATCGAAGAGGCGCTTGACGTCGACCTCGACCGAGGTGTCCGCGCGCACCGCCACCGCGCGTCCGCCCGCCTCGCGCACGCCCGCGACGACCGCCTCGGCCGCAACCGAGTCCCGCGCGTAGCCGACGGCCAGGTCGTGTCCGTCCGCCGCGAGGCGCAGACAGGTCGCCGCGCCGATGCCACGGCTGCCGCCGGTGACCACCGTGATGGGTCGGTTCATGAGCACCTCCGGGTTTGATCGATCATCGATCACTTTAGGGCGCCGGGAACGCCTTGCACACGCCTTGCGCACCATCGGCACCCGGTGTGATCAACTGAAATTCGCCCTCGTCGCGGGCGCACACTGTAGACATCGGGGGGGTAGGGAGGCGCCCATGAAGACGCTCGACCGCCGGCTCGCCTCCCCGTGGTGGCGCTCGGCCGCCGCTGTGCTCGCCGGAGCGCTGCCCGTGCTCGCCTTCCCGGGCCCGGCCCTGTGGTGGTGGGCCTGGTTCGCGCTGGTCCCCTGGATCCTGCTGGCCCGTACCGCGCCGACCGGGAAGCGGGCGGCGTACGACGGGTGGTGCGCCGGCTTCGGCTTCATGCTCGCCATGCACCACTGGCTGCTGCCGAACCTGCACGTCTTCACCTTCGTGATCGCGGCGCTGCTCGGCGCACTGTGGGCGCCGTGGGGCTGGCTGGTGCGGCGGCTGCTGGGCGGCGCCCCCTCGGCCGGCCGGGTCGCGGCGGCGCTCCTGGTCCTGCCGTCGGGTTGGCTGGCCGCGGAACTGGTCCGTTCCTGGCAGGGGCTCGGCGGCCCGTGGGGGATGCTCGGCTCCAGCCAGTGGGAGGTGGCGCCGGCGCTGCGGCTGGCCTCGGTCGGCGGGGTCTGGCTGCTGAGCTTCCTGGTGGTGGCGGTGAACGTCGCCGTCGCCGTGCTCGTCGCCGTCCGCCGGGCGCGGGTGCCCGCGCTGGCCGGGCTCGTCGCCACCGCGGCCGCCACCTCCGCGGCCTGGGTCTGGTCGCCGCGCCCCGACACCGACGAGCGGGCCGCGATCGCCGTGGTGCAGCCCGGTGTCGTGGACGGCGCGGACAGCGCCGACCGGCGCTTCGACCGTGAGGAGCAGCTCACCCGCGGGCTCGCCGACCGGGACCTGGATCTGATCGTCTGGGGCGAGAGCAGCGTCGGCTTCGACCTGGACGACCGGCCCGACCTGGCCCGCCGGCTCGCGGCGCTGTCCCGGGAGACCGGCGCGGAGATCCTGGTCAACGTGGACGCGCGGCGATCCGACAAGCCCGGCATCTACAAGAGTTCGGTGCTGATCGGCCCCGACGGCCCGACCGGCGACCGGTACGACAAGATGCGGCTGGTGCCCTTCGGGGAGTACGTGCCGGCCCGCTCCCTGCTCGGCTGGGCCACCTCCGTCGGCGAGGCGGCGGGCGAGGACCGCAGGCGGGGCACCGAGCAGGTGGTGATGAACGTCGGGGACGGGCTGCGGATCGGCCCGATGGTGTGCTTCGAGAGCGCGTTTCCCGACATGAGCCGCCAGTTGGCCGCCGACGGCGCGGAGGTGCTGGTCGCCCAGTCGTCGACGTCGACGTTCCAGCACACCTGGGCCCCCGAGCAGCACGCCTCGCTCGCCGCGCTGCGCGCCGCGGAGACCGGCCGGCCCATGGTGCACTCGACGCTGACCGGCGTCTCCGCCGTGTACGACGCGAACGGGAAGCGGATCGGCTCCTGGCTCGGCACCGACGCGAGCACCGCGCGGGTGTACGAGATCCCCCTCACGCACGGCACCACGCCGTACGTACGTCTCGGCGACTGGACCGTGCACGCGGCCCTGGTGATCCTCGCGGCCTGGGGCGCCGGCGAGGGCGTACGGGCGGTGCGGCTCAGGCGGAACGCTCGTGGACCGCGCGTACCACCCGCTCACACAGATCGTGGGTCTCCAGCGCGTCCCGGGCACTGAGCACCCGCCCCGCGCGCACCGCGTCGAGGAAGGCGAGCACCGCCTGCTCGATGCCGCGCTGCCGGGCCACCGGCACCCAGTCGCCGCGCCGCCGCACGGTCGGCTGGCCCTTGTGGTCGATCACCTCGGCGAGGTTGACCACCTGGCGCTTGGTGTCCTGGCCGGAGACCTCCAGGATCTCCTCAGCCGAACCGCTGAGCCGGTTCATGACGCCGAGCGCGGTGAAGCCCTCCCCGGCGAGCTGGAGCACGACGTGGTGCAGGAGGCCGTCCTGGACGCGGGCGCGCACGGTCACGTCGTCGACCGGTCCCGGCACCAGGAAGCGGAGCGTGTCCACGACGTGGATGAAGTCGTCGAGGATCATCGTGCGCGGTTCCTCGGGCAGCCCGGTGCGGTTCTTCTGCATGAGGATCAGCTCGCGCGGGTGCTCGGCACACTGCGCGTAACCGGGCGCGTAGCGGCGGTTGAAGCCGACGGCGAGGCTGGTCCGCCGCTCCTCGGCGAAGGCCACCAGCCGTTCGGACTCGGCGAGTTCGTAGGCGAGCGGCTTGTCGACGTAGGTCGGGACGCCGGCCTGCAGGAGCCTGGTCACGATCTCGGGGTGGACGGCGGTCGGCGCGTGCACGAAGGCGGCGTCGAGGCCCTGGGCGAGCAGTGAGTCGAGGTCGGCGTGGCGCTGGGTCTCCGGCAGGCGCAGTCCGTCGGCGACCCGGGTGAGGGTGGCAGGGGTGCGGGTCTGCACGTGAAGCTCAGTTCCCGGCAGGGCGGAGAGCACCGGCAGGTAGGCCTTCCGCGCGATGTCGCCGAGTCCGATGCAGCCGACCTTCACGGGGTGTGCTCCTCTAACGTTCGCCGGTCCGGGTCCGCGCTGAAGCATACGGGGGCTGCGGTGGCCGCCAGTCGGCGATGCCGTCGAAGCCGCGCAGGAACAGGCCGGGTGCCGCCTTGGACAGGGCGAGCAGTGCGGCGTCACGGGCCGCGATCCCGGCGCGGCTGGTCATCAGATTGAGGCGGGCGACCCGGACGGCCTGGCGGGCAACGGCGCTGGCGCGGGGCTGCCGGGCGGCCGTGTAGGCGGCGAGGTCCCGGCTGTGGTGGGCGAGCACGACCGCGTCCTCGATGGCCTGGTTGCCGCCCTGCCCGAGGTTGGGCGGCATGGCGTGCGCGGCGTCGCCGAGCAGGGCGACCCGGCCGCGGTGGTAGGCGGGCAGCGGTGCGGCGATGTGGTGCACGTCGTGCCGCAGGACGTCCTCGGGGCGGGTGGCGGCGAGCACCGCGGGGATCGGGTCGTGCCAGTCGCCGTAGCGGTGCAGCAGCTCCGCGCGCTCGTCCGCCGCGTGTCCGCCGGCCGGGGCGACGGCGGCGGCGTAGGCGTAGGCCCGGCCGTCCTTGAGCGGATGCGTGCCCCAGATGCGCCCCCGCCCCCAGGTCTCGTGGGAGGCGAACTCGACGCCGGGCAGCGGGATCACGACCCGCCAGGTGGTGAAGCCGGAGTACACGGTGCCGGGGTGGTCCGGGAACAGCGTGCGGCGTACGGCGGAGTGGATGCCGTCGGCGGCGACGACCAGGTCGGCCTCCCACTCGCCGTCCGCGGTGCGCACCCTGGCCGGGCGATCGTGGTCGCCGGGGTCGGTGAGCATCGCGTCGGCGGCCGTGCGGACGGCGTCCGGGGGCAGCCGCTCGGACAGGCGGTCGATGAGGGTGGCCCGGTGCAGCAGCACCAGCGGGCCGCCGAACCGGGCCGCGGCCGCCTCCGCGCTGGACCGGGAGAGCCAGCGTCCGCCCGGGGTGCGCAGTCCCCCGTCGCCCTGCCAGGCGGCGAGGTCGCGGATCTCGTCGCCGAGGCCGATGACGTCCAGCGCGCGCAGGGCGTTGGGCGACAGGGAGATGGCCGCGCCGATCGGCCGCAGGGAGGCGACCCGCTCCAGGACGGTGACCCGCAGGCCGTCCTGGTGCAGGGCCACCGCCGCGGTGAGGCCACCGATGCCGCCGCCGATCACGACGGCCCGCCTTGTCCGTGTCATGGCTCTCTCCACCGCTTTCCTCACTACAGATGTAGTAGCACCTGCCGCCGACTGTACTACAGCCGTAGTGCGGTCGGGTAGGTTGACCTCCATGTCCGCATCCACCCCCTCCACCCCGGCCTCCGTGCCCTCCGTGGCCCCCGCCGCCCCCGCTGCCCCCGCCGCCTCCCGCGCCGACCTGGTCGCCGACGCCGCGCTGGCCCTGCTCGCCGAGCGCGGGATGCGGGGGCTGACGCACCGCGCGGTCGACGAGTCGGCGGGACTCCCGCAGGGCTCCACCTCCAACCTCGCCCGGACCCGGCAGGCCCTGCTCGAACTGGCGGTGCGGCGCCTGGCCGACCGGGAGGAACGGGTGCTGGCGCTGCACGAGATGCCGGACCCGCGCGCCGGCCTCGACTCCCTGGTGGACGCGATGGCCCTGGCGACGCACCGCGCGCTGACCCGCAACCGGGAGCTGACGCTGGCCCGCTACGAACTGGCCCTGGAGGCCACCCGGCGCCCCGAGCTGCGGGCCCACTTCGACGCGGCGGGCGCCCGTTTCCGGGAGCGGCTGGGCGGCCTCGTCACGGCGATGGGTTCGCCGGATCCGGAGCGCCACGTGCTCTCGCTGGTCGCCTGGGCGGACGGGCTGATGTTCAGCTGCGTGGCCGGCAGCTTCCACGCCGAGGTGCCCGGCCTCCAGGACGTGCGGTCGGGACTGCGGGAGATCCTGGACGGCATGCTGGGCGGCTGAAATCCCCTGGTGCGCCGGGACGGCGCCGGGCGAGGATGGCGGCATGACTACCGAGCGCCGCGAACCCGCCCCTGACGCCGACGAACGCACCATGCTGGAGGGCTGGGTGGAGTACCACCGCCAGACCCTCGCGTGGAAGTGCGAGGGCCTCACCGACGAACAGCTGCGGACGGCTTCCGTGAGCCCGTCGGGGCTGACCCTGATGGGACTGGTGCGGCACATGGCGGAGGTGGAGCGCAGCTGGTACCGCAGGGTGCTGGCGGCCGAGGACGCGGGCCCGATCTACTACTCGGACGCGGACCCGGACGGCGAGTTCCGGGTGACCGCGTCGGACACCTGGCAGGAGGCCCACGCGACCTGGCAGGCCGAGATCGAGGCGGCCCGGCGCAACGCGGCCGGATTCCCCCTGGACGACCTGGGCCGGGGACAGCACGCCCGCACCGGTGAGCGCTTCAACCTGCGCTGGATCCACACCCACATGATCGAGGAGTACGCCCGTCACAACGGGCACGCCGACCTGATCCGGGAGTGCCTGGACGGTGCCACGGGCGACTGACGTCACCCCCGACGGCCCCCGGGCCTCCGTACGGGGCCGGAGATCACCCGTGCGGGGCAACCTCCGCTTGTCCGGCGTCGTGGAACGGACCCGAACCAGCAGAGTGGCGCGGGTGCATCGAACGAGGACCACAGCGACGCTCCTGGTGACCGTGGCCGTCACCGCCCTGACCGGCTGTACGACGGTCCAGGGCCCGGCCGCCGCCGACCCGACCTCGGCGGGCGCCCGCTCCCTGGCGCCGCGCCCGGACGGACCGGCCGAACCGCGGGTCGTCCAGGCCCCGGCCCGGGAGGCGCTGGAGATGATCGGCCCCTCGCCGACCCCGGACCGCGCGGCCCGGGAACCGCGCGATACGGAACCCCCGGCCGCCGGGCCGCCCCGACAGGAGGCGCCGGCCGCCCGGGCTCGCCCCGAACAGCGACCGCGGCCCGCCCGGCCCGAGACACCGGCGCGCACCGAACGCCCGAGGGTGCCGGGCCCCGAGGTCCCAGCGCTCCCCCACGCGCCCTCGTCCGGCCGGGACACCGGCCGGAACGCGGACGTGTGCTCGCTCGGCAAGCGGTACGGCGGCTGGCGCCCCGGCAGCCCCGAAGCCCGCATCTGCGAGCAGGCGTACGGCCGCTGAGCCGGACAGCGGGCGGGCGCCGCGCACTCCTACGGCCGCTGCCGCGGTGGTCTCGGCCATCCTCCGGGACGGTCGGGCCCGTCCGAACCGCGGCCCGCGCCGTCCAGGCGTCGCTCCAGCCGGTCGATCGCCGCGCGCACACCCTCGCCGTAACGGTCGGGGGCCAGGGACTCGGCCGCGCCCCGGGCGCGCCGCAGGTGCAGGCGGGCGGCCTCGCGGTGGCCGAGGCGGTCGTAGTCGTCGGCGAGGTTCAGATGGAGCGAAGGGTAGAGGGCGCGCGCGGCGAGCCTGCCCCCGCGGGGGTCGGCGAGCGGGTCCTGGGTGATCTCCTCGGCCGCCGCCAACGCGCGCAGGTCCCAGGCCAGTTCGTCGCCCGGCTCGTCCTGGGTGTCGGCCAGGTAGTGGGCCAGCGTGCACCGGTGCAGGGGGTCGCCGTGCTCGCCGATCTCCGCCCACAGGCCGAGGAAGCGGTCCCGGGCCTCCTCGCGGTCGCCCGCGTGATGCAGCATGACGACCTGACCGATGCGCGTCAGCACGGCGTCCGGCGCCGCCTGCTCCCGTCCCTTGGCCACCGCGTCCTCCGTGCCTTCGTCGGCTGTCACGACCGACGCTAACCGCAGGTGGCCGCGATCCCGGTCAGGCGGCACCGGGGGCGCGTGGGCCGGCCAGTGGGGGACCCGGCCCGCGTGTCGGGCTCACTTCAGGTTCGGGATGGTCCAGTCGATCGGCTCGTGGCCCTGGGCCGCGACCGCCTCGTTGATCTGCGTGAACGGGCGGGAACCGAAGAACTTCTTCGCCGACAGCGGGGAGGGGTGTGCGCCCTTGACCACCCTGTGCCGGGTCTCGTCGATCAGCGGCAGCTTCTTCTGCGCGTAGTTGCCCCACAGCACGAACACCGCCGGGTCGGGCCGCTCGGCCACCGCGCGGATCACCGCGTCGGTGAAACGCTCCCAGCCGCGGGCCTTGTGCGAGTTCGCCTCACCCGCACGAACCGTGAGCACCGCGTTGAGCAGGAGGACGCCCTGCTCCGCCCAGGGCATCAGATATCCGTTGTCCGGGACGGGGGTGTCCAGCTCCGCGTGCATCTCCTTGTAGATGTTCCGCAGGGACGGCGGGACCTTCACCCCGGGCCGGACCGAGAAGCACAGCCCGTGGCCCTGGCCCTCGCCGTGATACGGGTCCTGCCCGAGGACCAGCACCTTCACCCGGTCGTACGGCGTGGCGTCCAGCGCGGCGAAGACCTCCTCGCGCGGCGGGTAGACGGGGCCGTTCGCCCGCTCCTCCTCGACGAACTCCGTCAGCTCCTTGAAGTAGGGCTGCTGAAGCTCGTCGCCCAGCACCTCACGCCAGGACTCGGGCAGCATGGCGGTGTCGGTCACGTCAACTTCCTTACGCTGTGCGGTCGCTTTCCACTCCCCACGAACCTACCGGCGACCACTGACAACCGGACCGCCTACCAACTGGTCTTCCGGGAGAGCCGCCACATCATCATGATCGTCGACGGGTCCATGGCCTGCTCCGCGCCCGAGATGTCCGTGTTGGCGGCCACGTACTGCTTGCCCTGCCACAACGGCAGCAACCGCGCGTCGTCCAGCATGATCTGCTGCGCCCGCTCGAACTCCCGCTCCACGTTGGCCCGGTCGCTCTCCCGGCGGGAGCGCGGCAGCAGCTCACCGGTGATCTCCGGCGCGAGGTAGGGCGTGCCGAGCGCGTTCTGCTTGCCGACGAACGGCGCGATGAAGTTCTCCGCGTCCGGGAAGTCCGGGGACCAGCCGCGGCCGAACACCGGGTACTCGCCCTTCTGGTAGCCCGTGACGTACGTCTTCCAGGGGCGGCTCTTCAGGGTGACCTCGAACAGGCCCGAGGCGTCGAGCTGCCGCTTGATCTCCTTGAACTCCTTCGCCGTCTCGGAGCCGTACCGGTCGGTGGTGTACCAGAGGGTGAGCGGGACGGGCTCGGTGATGCCCGCGTCGGTGAGGATCTCGCGGGCCTTGGGGACGCTGGGGTCGCCGTAGTCGTCGAAGAAGCCCGTGGTGTGTCCGGTCAGGCCCTTGGGGACCATCGAGTACAGCGGGTCGACGGTGTCCTGGTAGATCTTGTGCGCGATCGCCGCCCGGTCGATCACCTGGGCGACGGCCCGGCGGACCTCCTTGCGGCCCGCCCACGGGTCCTCGGGGTTGAACACCAGGTAGCTGATCTCCGTGCCGCTGCCCTCGACCAGCTGGAGTTCCTCGTCCTTGCCGGCCTTGCCCTGGAGCGTGATGACGTCGTCGGCCGCGAGTCCCCGGTAGGTCACCTGGATGTCGCCGTCGCGCAGCGCCTTCACCATGCCGGCGGAATCCTTGAAGTAGCGGATCGTCACCGCCTTGTTCTGCCGGTCGGCGAAGCCCTCGTAGCGGTCGTTGCGCACGAGTTCGGCGCGCTCGCCGTCCTCGTACGACTCCAGCGTGTACGGGCCCGAGCCCACGACCTGGCCGTCCTCGCGCAGCTTGTCCGCGGGGTAGCCGCCGGGCTCGACGATCGACATGGCGGGCGTGGCGAGCACGAACGGGAAGGTGGCGTCGGGCTTGTTGAGGTGGAAGACCACCTCGCGCTCGCTCGGCGCCTGGACGCGTTCCAGGCTGCCCAGCAGGCCGGCGGGGCCGCCGTTGACGTTGATGTCCTTGATCCGGTCGATCGAGTGCTTGACGGCGCGCGCGTCGAGGCGGTCCCCGTTGGAGAAGGTCAGGCCCTCGCGCAGCTCGCAGCGGTACACCTGGTTCGTGGAGTCGGTGAAGGCGCACTCCTCGGCGGCGTCGGGCTGGGGCGCGGTCGCACCGTTGGGGTAGCTGAGCAGCGTCTGGTAGATGTTCCGGAACAGCTCCCAGGAGCCGTCCCAGGAGGCCGCCGGGTCCAGGGTGCTGGGCGCGCTCGTCGTCCCCACGACGATCGGCCCCTCGTCCTGCGAGCTGTCGGAGGACAGAATGCCGCAGCCGGTGACCAGCGACGATATGGACACGATGGCCGCTACCCGACGCAGGCCTCGGTTCCGGTTGAACACGCGCACGCTCCTCGATCCGCCGTGCCAAGGGTCGGCAGACCATACCGCAGCGCCAGGCCACCTGAACCCCCATCTGAACAGGGGTTTTGATCATTTGGCGATGACTACGTTGTCATCTCCCCGGTGGTCTCGAAACGCGGACACGGGCGCCGTTTCCGTCAACGGCGCCCGCGTCCCGGGGCGATCTTCAGCGCTGCCGACAGACGAGATCAGGCCACGCCGGCGTTCAGGAAAATGCCTCCGTCGACGACGAGGGTCTGACCGGTGACCCAGTCGGACTGCGCCGAGGTGAGGAAGGCGGCGGCACCGCCGATGTCGGAGGGCACGCCGAGCCGGCCCAGCGGGTAGCCGGCGGCGGCCTCCTCCTCCCGCCCCTCGTACAGGGCGGCGGCGAACTTGGTCTTCACGACGGCCGGGGCGATCGCGTTGACCCGCACCTTCGGCGCGAACTCGTGCGCCAGCTGCGCGGTGAGGTTGATCAGCGCGGCCTTGCTGACGCCGTACGCGGCGATGAAGGGCGAGGGCGAGAGGCCCGCGACGGACGCGATGTTGACGATCGCGCCGCCGTTCTCCTTCTGCCAGGCGTGCCAGGTGCGCTGGGCGAAGCCGAGCGCCGAGATCACGTTGGTCTCGAAGACCTTCCGCGCGACGTTCAGGTCGAGGTCGGCGATCGGCCCGAACACCGGGTTGGTGCCGGCGTTGTTGACCAGGAAGTCGACGCGGCCGAAGGCCTCCATCGTGCGCTCGACGGCGACGGCCTGGTGGGCCTCGTCGTGCGCCTTGCCGGCGACACCGATGGCCCGGTCGGCGCCGAGCTTGTCGACGGCCTCCTTGAGGGCGTCCTCGTTGCGGCCGGTGATGCAGACCCGGTCGCCGCGCGCGACGAGCGCCTCGGCGACGCCGTAGCCGATACCGCGGCTGGCGCCCGTGACCAGCGCGACCTTGCCGGAGAGTACGGGGAGTTCAGTCATGTCCGTGTTCCCTAGTGTCCGTGTTCCCTGGTCTCCGTGTCCCTAGTCGAGCGGTCCGCCGGCCACGTACAGCACCTGGCCGGAGACGAAGCCGGCCGCGTCGCCGGTGAAGAAGGCGATGGCGTTGGCGATGTCGTCGGGCTCGCCGACGCGGGCGACCGGGATCTGGGTGGCGGCGGCGGCCTTGAAGTCGTCGAAGCCCATGCCGACGCGGTCGGCGGTGGCCTTGGTCATCTCGGTGGCGATGAAGCCCGGGGCGACGGAGTTGGCGGTGACGCCGAACTTGCCCAGTTCCTTGGCGAGGGTCTTGGTGAAGCCCTGGAGACCGGCCTTGGCGGCGGAGTAGTTGACCTGGCCGCGGTTGCCGAGCGCGGAGGAGGAGGACAGGTTGACGATGCGGCCGAAGCCGACGTCCACCATGTGCTTCTGGCACGCCTTGGACATCAGGAAGGCGCCGCGCAGGTGCACGTTCATGACGGTGTCCCAGTCGGAGACGCTCATCTTGAAGAGCAGGTTGTCGCGCAGTACGCCCGCGTTGTTGACGAGGATCGTCGGCGCGCCCAGCTCCCCGGCGATCCGCGCGACGGCCGCCTCGACCTGCGCCTCGTCGGAGACGTCGCAACCGACCGCGATCGCCTTGCCGCCGGCCGCGGTGATCTGCTCCACGGTGTCCTTGCAGGCGGCCTCGTCGAGGTCGATGACGGCGACGGCGCGGCCCTCGGCGGCCAGTCGTACGGCGGTCGCGGCACCGATGCCGCGCGCGGCTCCGGTGACGACGGCGACCCGCTGCTCAGTGGTGGACATTGCTGCTCTCCTCGTCCTGGGGATGCGGCCCGTGCGGAGCGTGCGCCCTTGGGTGAGCGACCGCTTAGTACCTTCCGCAGACGTGACGCTAGAAGCCCTGGCACCCGGTGTCAACGGGACACCGGGCCGGTGTGATCCATTACCCGGGCTCCCCGGTGCGTCACCACACCCCGCCTACCCGATCGGCCCAGCGCTGCGCGCCCCCGGGCCCCTGGGCCCCTAGCGTCGAAGCGCGAGCCACTCGTGGCCGGAAAGGAGACGTCCATGCGCCGTCTAACCGGTGCCGCAGGCATAGCCGTCGCGATAGCCGCGATCGTGCCGATGGCCGACACCGCACACACCCAGGACCTGGACTCCCGGAGTCTCACCCAGCAGCAGGCGGGCCAGGCCGCCTTCGAGCGCGATCCGAACGACTCGGACGCGTTCACCGAGGACCTGTTCGCCCCGGACCCGCTCGACCAGGGCCAACCCGACGGAAGCGAATCCGACGCGGGCTCGTTCGACCAGGGCGGTAACGACCAGGGCGGGTTCGACCAGGGCGGCAACGGCCAGGGCGGATTCAACCAGGGCGGCAACGGCCAGGGCGGCAACGGCCAGGGCGGATTCGACCAGGGCGGCAACGGCCAGGGCGGATTCGACCAAGGCGGGTTCGACAACGGCCAGCACGACGAGGGCCGAAACGATCAGGGCGGTTTCGACCAGGGCGGGAACAACGACGGCCGGGAAGAGGACCGCTTCGACGAGAACCGGGGCGACCAGGGCCGGCAGGTGGAGCAGAACCAGCAGGTGGAGCAGAACCAGCGCGTCGAGGTGCAGATCGCCTCGCTGCCGACCACCTCCTCGACCTCGGTGCCGCTCCCGGTCTCACCGACCACCGCCACGAGTCCGGCGGCCTCCCCCGCCGTCACTCCGACGCGCGGCACTCAGGGCGGCCTGGGCGGCTCCTTCGGCAGTGGGCCGAGCCGTTCGGACATCGCCATCGGGCTGGGCTGCGTGGCCAGCGCCACGCTCGCCGCCGGCTACGCGCTGAGGCGCCGCCGGCGCGCCTGACACCCGCGACGACTCCGGGCCGGAGGCAACCTGCCCGGCGTCACCGCACCAGCAGGTCGAGCAGCCGCTGTGCCTCGGCCGCCGGATCGGCGGTCAGGCCGGTGTGCACGGGGCCCGGCTGGACGATGGTCGAGCGGGGCGCGATCAGCCAGCGGAAACGGCGGCCCGGATCGTCCTGGGCCGCCTGGCCCGCCGCGTCCCCGCCGGTGCACACGCCCTCCACGGCGCGCAGCGCCGCACGTACGCCCGGCAGGTCCACCCCCGCGTCGAGAGCCAGCAGCCTGGCCTCGTCGAGGTGGGTGCGGGCACCGACGTAGGACTTGGCCCGGCAGTACACGAGGACGCCGGCGTTGACGCACTCCCCGCGCTCGATCCGGGGCACGACGCGCACCAGCGCGTACTCGAAGACGTGGCGGTCGCTCACCGCTCCCCCTTGACGCGTTCGTGGATCGTGCCGGCCCGGGCGAGCAGGGGCCGGGCATAGGCCCGCCGCAGGTCGTCGGGGGTCGCGAAGCCGGGCTCGTCGCGCAGCCACACGTCCGGGATCTCGGCGGTGACCTCCGCGAGGAGTTCCTCGGTGACCAGCGGCGCGAGCGCGGCGGCGGCCGAGCGGACGTCCGGCGAGAAGCGCGCGAGAGCGTGGTCGGACGCGTCGTAGGGGCGGGCCGCGGAGGCCTCGGCGCCGGGCCAGTTGTGCTGCCAGATCATGGTCGCGCCGTGGTCGATGAGCCACGTCTCGCCCCGCCGGCGCAGCAGGTTGGGGTTGCGCCAGGACCGGTCGACGTTGTTCACCAGCGCGTCGAACCAGACGATCCGGCCGGCCTCCTCGGGGCTCACCTCGAAGGCGAGCGGGTCGAAGCCGAGCGCGCCGGAGAGGAAGTCCATGCCGAGGTTGGTGCCGCCGCTCGACTTGAGCAGCTCCTGCACCTGCTGGTCGGGTTCGCCGAGCCCCAGGACGGGGTCGAGGTCGACCGTCACGATGCGCGGGACGCGGAAACCCAGCCGCCGGGCCAGCTCACCGCAGACCACCTCCGCGACAAGCGTCTTGCGGCCCTGCCCCGCGCCGGTGAACTTCAGGACGTACGTCCCGAGATCGTCGGCCTCGACGAGCCCCGGCAGCGAACCGCCCTCGCGCAGGGGCGCGATGTAGCGGGTCGCGGTGACCTCTTTCAGCATGTTCCTGGGCCATCCGTCGGTGAATCTGCGTCGCGCATGAAGTGAGCATAGTGATCGGGGCCGGTCGTCACGCCTCGCCCTCCGCGTACCGGTCGAGGTGGCGCCGCAGGCTCGACTCCAGATGCTCGCGCATGGCCTCCGACGCCCGTTCGGGACTGCGCCGCAGCACCGCCCGCAGGATGCGGCCGTGCTCCATGACGGTGGCCGGACTGCCGCCCGAGACGGGGCTGAGCCGGAAGAGGTGAAGGTGGGTGTGCAGCCGTTCCACCGCCGCCGCGAGCATCGTCCGCCCGGACGCGACGGCCAGCGCGTCGTGGAACCGCTGGTCCAGCACCGCGAAGCGCCCGTACTCGGCATAACTGTGCCCCTTGTCCGGCAGCCCCTGCATCTCCTCGACCACGGCCTCGATCCGGTCCAGCGCCGCCTCGCCCACGTGCTCGGCGGCCAGCGCGGCGGCCCGCGGCTCCAGCAGCAGACGCATCTCGAAGAGTTCCTCCACCCCCTGCCGGGTGAGCAGTTCGGTGGCCCGGTATCCGGAGAGCGAGCGCTTCACCACCAGTCCGTCCGACTCCAGGCGGGCGAGCGCTTCGCGCACCGGCGTCGCCGAGACTCCCAGGGACCGCGAGACGGACTCGATGCCGACCCGTGCGCCGGGCTGGATCACATGGTCCATGACCATGGCCTTGACCGCCTCGTAGACGCTGACCGTCAGCACCGACATCGTTTCGTTCTCCCCTCGGGAACGGCATCGGCCGATCCACCATCTCGCTGCCTCTGTTCTATACGATCTGGCGCGGTCATCCACGGCGAACAGCGACCTCGACCGATGCACCCAAGGGACACCGAGCGGCACCAAGCGGCCCTCATATTCCACCTCGACCTGCGAACGCGATCCGGTACGACCCTTGACGTGACCGCCACCACTGCCCCAGCATCGCGTCAACTAAATCCTATTTGATTCTAGTGGGGCAGCATCATGAGCCGTCGTAGAACAGCCGTGTCAGCCGCCATCGGCCTGGTCCTCCTGGCCGCCGCCTCGTCGGCCTGCACCATCAGGAACTCGGACGAGCCCGGCGCCGCGGGTGCCGCCTCGGTGAAGGGCGGCGGCGGGACCGCCGAGCTCGCCGACGGCTCCGGAGTGAAGGTCGCGCTGATCCCGGGCGGCGCCCACCCCTACTTCCAGCCCTGGAAGACGGCCGGCGCCAAGGCCGGGAAGGCGCTCGGGCTGGGCGACGTCACCTTCGACGAGACCGCCGAGTGGGACCAGCAGAAGCAGAACAACCTGGTGTCGACCCTGGCCGCCCGCGGCTACAACGCCTTCGGCGTCTTCGGCGTCTCCCCGACCGACATCAACACCACCTTCACCGACCTCAAGTCGCAGGGGATGGCCGTCGCCTCACTCGGCTCCTGCCCGGCCGGGGACACGAACGAGGCGGACTTCTGCCTCTCCACCGACGTCGAACTGGCCGCCTACAAGGCCGCGAAGGCCGCCATCGAGGCCATGGGCGGCAAGGGCGCCCTCGTCCACCTGACCGGCAACAACGTCGACGCCAACACCCAGTTGCGCAAGCGGGGCGTGGAGAAGGCGGTGAAGGAGACCGGCGGCAAGGTCACCGTGCTGCAGACCATCACCGACATCGACAAGGACCTCCAGACCGCGCAGAAGGCCGTGTCCGACCTGCTCGCCGCCAAGGGCGCCAAGATCGCGGGCATCGTCTCCACCGCCTACAACCCGGCCGTCGCCGCCGCCGAGGCCGTACAGGAGTCCGGCTCCGAGGCGAAGGTCGTGGCCATCGACGACGACGCCAAGATCCTCTCCTCGATCAGGAGCGGTGCCGCCACCGCCACGGTCGTGCAGAACCCGGTCGGCCAGGCGGAGATCGGCGCCTGGGCGCTGGCCCTCCTCCAGACCGAGCAGTGCGCCATGAAGCAGCCCGGGAAGATCGTCGACTCCGGCTCCTTCGTCGTCACCAAGGACAACGTCGACGGCTACGACAGCGCCCGCCGGGCCAAGACCGCCGAGCTGAAGAAGCAGTTCGCGGACGAGTTCCTCTCCTGCGGCTGACCCGCCCCGGCCTCGGACACAGAAAGGTCAGCCTCACGCATGACCCTCATCACCGACGCAACGGCCCTCCTGGCCGACATCGCCGTGGAGACCGACCGCACCGACGCCGTGCAGTCGTTCGTCAAGCAGGAGACCGTCCTCGTCACGCTCACCACCGCCGACGGCCTCACGGGCACCGGCTACGCCTATACGATCGGCACCGGCGGCAGCTCCGTACTGGCACTGCTGCGCGATCACCTGCTGCCGCTGCTCAACGGCAAGGACGCCCGCAACGTGGAGGGGCTGTGGCAGTCCCTGTTCGCCCACACCCGCGCCACGACCACCGGCGCCATCACCTCCCTGGCGCTCGCGGCCGTCGACACCGCCCTGTGGGACCTGCGCTGCAAGCGGGCCGGGGAGCCGCTGTGGCGGCTGGCCGGCGGGCACCGCCGGGAGATCCCCGTCTACGACACCGAGGGCGGCTGGCTCCACCTCGGCACCGAGGAACTGGTCAAGTCCGCGCTCGCGGCGCAGGAAGCGCGGTTCGCCGGCGTCAAGATCAAGGTGGGCAAGCCGCACGTCGCCGAGGACGCGGAGCGGCTGCGTGCCGTCCGCGAGGCGGTCGGTCCGGCGCTGCACGTCATGACGGACGCGAACCAGTCCCAGTCGCTCTCCTCCGCCGTGCGGCTGGCCGCCGCGCTCGAACCGTACGACCCCTACTGGCTCGAAGAGCCCATGTCCGCCGACGACGTCAGCGGCCACGCCCGGCTCGCCCGCTCGACCCGGATCCCCATCGCCGTGGGTGAGTCGATGTACTCGCCGACGCAGTTCCGCGGCTATCTGGAGAGCGGCGGCGCCTCCGTCGTCCAGGTCGACGTGGCGCGGGTCGGCGGCATCACCCCGTGGCTGAAGGTCGCCCACCTCGCGGAGACCTTCAACGTCGAGGTGTGCCCGCACTTCCTGATGGAACTGCACGTCAGCCTGGTCGCCGCGGTGAGCAACGGCGCGTACGTCGAATACATCCCGCAGCTGCGCGCCGTCACCCGCACCGAGATGGTCCTGCGCGACGGCCACGCCGTGGCGCCGGACGAGCCCGGCATCGGCATCGACTGGGACATGGACGCGATCGAGGACCGGAGGGTCTCATGAAGACCGCCGTCACCCCCGCCGGCAACGACACCGACCGCCCGACCGACGGGGCCCGGCCGGCCCACCGGCTGCCGTTCTGGGTCAACCAGCGGCTGGGGCTGCTGGTACTCGTCGTCGCGCTCGCCGCGCTCTTCGGCGTCCTGCGCCCGGCCTTCTTCGACGAGCGGCTGGTGCTCTTCCCGCTGCTGAGGGACATCTCGACGCTCACCGTGGTGGCGCTGGCGCAGATGGTCGTGCTGTCCGTCGGGCACATGAACCTCGCCGTCGGACGTATGGCCGCCTTCGGCGCCTTCTTCGCCGGGTTCGGCTACGACCGGCTCGGGCTGCCGCTGCCGCTGGGCCTGGTGTTGTGCCTCGTCGCGGGGTGTGCGATCGGCGCGCTGACCGGCTGGATCATCGCCCGCACCGGTGTGAACTCCTTCGTCGTGACGCTGGCCATGGACTTCGCCCTGCTGGGCCTGGTGTCCCTGCTCTACTCGGCCCTCACGGACAACGCCGCGTTCACGACGCGGCCGGACTGGCTCGCCGAGCTGCGGTCGTACTCGCTCGCGGACATCTGCGCCGGCCCCGTCTGCGGTTCGGCGGCCGTTCCGCAGATCGCCCAGTTCACCGTGGTGGCCCTCGTCGGTCTCGGCTTCCTCTACGCCCGTACCCGCATGGGCCGGGAGCTGCTGCTCACCGGCGCCAATCCCGCCGCCGCCGAGCTGTCCGGCATCCCCACCGGCCGCCGTGTCGTCCTGGCCCACGCGCTGTCCGGCCTGCTGGCCGCCCTCGCCGGTTTCATGGCCGCCGTGGGCACGGGCACGTTCCGCGCCTCCATCGGCGACGACTTCATGCTCCCGTCGTTCCTCGGCGCGGTCCTCGGCGGCACGCTGCTCACCGGCGGCGTCGTCTCCGTGCTCGGCGCCCTGCTCGGCACCGCCCTGGTCGGTGTCATCCGCAAGGGCCTCGACCTGCTCGGGGTCGGCCTCGAAAGCCTCAACATCTACCTCGGCTGCGTCCTGCTCCTCGCCCTGTCCGCGGACCGGGTGCGCACCGTGGTGTCCTATCGCAAGGTGGTGCGCTCCACATGACGACGCTCCGCGACAAGGGAGCCTTGGCCCTCCTGGCACTGCGACGCTTCTCGCGGTCCACGACGACGACGCTGCTGGGCGTGGTGGCCGTCGGCTGGGTGGGGCTCGGTATCGCCTCGTCCGGCTCCTTCTTCGAAGGCTCCTCGCTCCGCACGTTCCTGATGTACCTGGCCACGCCGGTCCTCATCGGGCTGGCCCAGATGGTCGCCCTGTGCGTCGGGCAGCTCAACCTCGCCGTCGGCGCGCTGGGCGGGTTCAGCGCCTGTCTGATGGGCGTGCTGATGGCCGACCACGGGGTGCCCGCGGGCCTCGCCGTGCCGGCCGGCGTGCTCACCGCGACGCTCATCGGCCTGCTGACCGGGGTGTTCATCGTCGCCACCCGGATCAACGGCTTCATCGTCACCCTCGGCACGATGACCATCCTGCTCGGGGCTCAGTACCGGCTCTCCGGCACGCGCACGATCGACGGGTACTCCGAGACGCTGCGCGACCTCGGCCGCTCGGCACCGCTGAACATCCCGCTGGTCTTCGTCGCCGCGCTGGTCGCCGCGGTGCTGCTGGCCGCGTTCATGTACCGCACGATCGCCGGGCGGCGGCTGCTGGCGGCGGGAGGCAACCCGCTCGCGGCACGGTTGTCGGGCATCTCCTCCGACCGTCAGATCGTGGTCGCCCACACCCTGTCCGCTCTGCTCGTCGGTATCGCCGCCGCCGTGGCCACGGCCTCGCTGCCCGGCGTCAACCGCAGCGTCGGCGGGGACTGGCTGCTGCCCAGCTTCGCCGCCCCGATCATCGGCGGCGTCGCCCTCACCGGCGGGTCCGTGGCGGTGCTCGGCACGGTGCTGGCCGCCTTCGTGATGCGGCTGATCGACACCGCGCGGGCCCAGTTCTCCCTCGACCCGAGCTGGGTGAACTTCCTCATCGGCCTGGTCGTCCTCGGCACCGTCGTCGGCGGCCGCGTCCACCAGTCCCACCTGGAGAAGAAGGGCGGGGCACCCGGCCGTACGCCCCCGGCGCCGCCCGGCGGCGACGCACAGCCGGCCGCCGCCCTGCCGAGTACGGGAGGCGCCCGATGAGCGACGTACGGCCGACAGACGAGAACGACGTCCTGCTGGAATGCGAGAACATCGTCAAGGTCTTCCCCGGGGTGCGCGCCCTCGACGGCGTGGGCCTGAAGCTGACCGCGGGTTCCGTGCACGCCCTGCTGGGCGAGAACGGCGCCGGCAAGTCCACGCTGATCAAGGTGATCACCGGCGTCCACCCACCCGACGGCGGCCGCCTGCTGCGGCGGGGCGCGGAGACTCGGCTGCGCTCCCCGCTGGAGGCCACCCGCGCGGGGATCGGCGTGGTCCACCAGGAGCGCAACCTGATCCCCGGCTTCTCGGTGGCGGAGAACATCACTCTGCAGAGCCCGCCCTCGCGCCGGGGACTGGTCGACCCGGAGGCGATGACCGCTCCCGCCGAGCGCTGTCTGGCCGAGCTGGGCCTGGACCTCGACCCGCGCCGTCCGGTGCGCGAACTGTCCGTGGCGCAGCAGCAGCTGGTGGAGATCGCCAAGGCGCTGTACACGGAGAGCGAGGTGCTGCTGCTCGACGAGCCCACCGCCTCGCTCTCCCCGCAGGAGGCCGAGCGCCTCTTCGACGTGGTGCGTCGGCTCACGGCACGCGGCACCTGTGTGGTGTTCGTCAGCCACAAGCTGGAGGAGGTCTTCGCCGTCTGCGACACCGTCACGGTCCTGCGCGACGGCCGGTCGGTCCTGGAGTCGGCGCCCCTCTCCGAGTACGCCCAGGACGACGTGGTCACCCTGATGGTCGGCCGCGCCCACGCGGTGACGGACATGACCCCCCGCACGGTGGACGCCTCCGCACCACCGGCGCTCTCCCTCTCCGGCCTCTCGACGGCGGCCGGCCACCGCGACATCTCCCTCGACGTCGCACCCGGCGAGATCGTCGGCCTGTACGGCCTGGTCGGCGCCGGGCGCAGCGAACTGGTCAAGGCCGTCCTCGGCCTGGACCGGGTCACGGGCGGTGAGATCAAGGTGTACGGCAGGACGGCCCGGATCAGGTCCCCCCGCGAGGCCCTCCACACGTACGGCATCGGCTACCTGACCGAGAACCGCAAGGAGGAGGGCGTCTTCCTGGAGCAGCCCATCCACCGGAACATCACCGTGACGGTGTGGAAGAAGCTCGGCCGCCTCCTCGGCGACATCTCCCCCCGGCGGGAACGGGAGATCTCCCAGGACCTCGTCGACCGCCTCGGCATCCGGATCTCCGGTCTGGCGCAGAACGCGGGTGAACTGTCCGGCGGCAACCAGCAGAAGGTGAGCCTGGCCAAGTGGCTCGCCGCCGACACCCGGCTGCTGGTCGTCGACGAGCCCACCGTGGGCGTGGACGTACGCACCAAGCACGCCTTCCACGAGCTGATCTGGGAGCTGGCCCGCGGTGGCCTGCCCATCCTGCTGATCAGCAGCGACCTGACGGAGATGATCACGCTCGCCGACCGGGTGGTGGTCATGGCCGACCACCGCATCCGCGGCGAGGTGGCCAACGACCACGACTACGACCGCATGAGCGGACGGATCATCCGCGTCATCCACGACCGTGCGAGCTCGGCCGTCTCCGGCTCGGCCGTCGCCGCGAAGAGCGGAACGCCGTGAAGCGCGTCGCCCAGGTCATCCACGTCCTGCCCGAGAAGGTGGACGAGTACCGGGAACTGCACGGCGACGTACCCGAACCGGTGCTGGCCCGCCTGCGGGCCTGCCACATCACCAACTACTCCATCCACCTGCTCGGCGACCGGCTGTTCGGCTACTTCGAGTACCACGGCGGCGACCTGGCGGCGGACCTCGCCCTGTTGGCCGACGACCCGGCCACCCAGGAGTGGTGGCGCCGGACAGCGCCCTGTCAGCACCCCGTCGACGAGGCCGCACCCGGCGAGTGGTGGGCGTCCATGGCGCAGGTCTTCCTCATGGAGTAGCGCACACCCGGCCTGCCGAGCCCGACCGCACCAACCCCGCGGCACGCCCCGTGCCGCGACCGCGAGGAGAACACGTGAAGCTGCTGCGCCTCGGCGCCCCCGGCGCCGAACGCCCGGCCGTCCTGGCCGACGACGGACGCACCTACGACCTCACCGGCCTGACCCCCGACATCGACGGCCCGTTCCTGGCGGCGGACGGCGTCGGCCGCGTCCGCACCGCCCTGCGGGCCGGCACGCTGCCCGCCCTGGACACCGAAGGGCTGCGCGTCGGCGCGCCCGTCGCCCGCCCCGGCAAGGTGGTCTGCGTCGGCCTCAACTACCGCGACCACGCGGCGGAGACCGGCGCCCCGGTGCCCGAGCGGCCGGTCGTCTTCATGAAGGACCCCGGCACGGTCGTCGGCCCCTACGACACCGTGCTCGTGCCGCGCGGCTCGGAGAAGACCGACTGGGAGGTGGAACTGGCGGTGGTGATCGGCCGACGCGCCCGCTACCTGACCGGCCCGGACGACGCGGCCGCCGTCATCGCGGGCTACGCGGTCAGCAACGATGTCTCCGAACGCGCCTTCCAGCTGGAGCTGTCCCCCCAGTGGGACCTGGGCAAGTCGTGCGAGACGTTCAACCCGCTCGGCCCGTGGCTGGTCACCGCCGACGAGGTGCCGGACGCGCAGGCACTCGGCCTGCGACTCACCGTCAACGGCGTCGCGCGGCAGAACGGCACGTCCAAGGACATGGTCTTCTCCGTGACCCACATCGTCCGGTACCTGAGCCAGTACATGGTCCTGGAGCCCGGCGACGTCATCAATACCGGGACACCGGCCGGGGTGGCCCTCGGCCTGCCGGGCACCCCCTATCTGCGGGCCGGTGACACGGTGGAGCTGGAGATCGACGGTCTCGGCCGCCGGCGTCAGACCTTCGAGGACGCGTGAGGACGGCGATGAAGACCCACACCCCGGCCCGCATCACGGACGTCGAGGTCGTCGACGTCCGGTTCCCCACCTCGCGGGAGCTGGACGGCTCGGACGCGATGAACCCCGACCCCGACTACTCGGCCGCCTACGTCATCCTGCGGACCGACGCGGAAGACGGCCCGCGGGGGCGTCTCGAGGGGCACGCCTTCACCTTCACCATCGGACGCGGCAACGAGGTGCAGGCGGCGGCCATCACCGCGCTGCGCCCCCATGTCGTCGGCCGGTCCGTGGACGCGGTGTGCGCCGATCCGGGAACGGTGAGCCGGGCCCTCAACGGTGACAGCCAACTGCGCTGGCTCGGCCCGGAGAAGGGCGTGATGCACATGGCGATCGGCGCCGTGGTCAACGCCGTCTGGGACCTCGCGGCCAGAGCGGCCGGCAAGCCGGTGTGGCGGCTCCTCGCCGACGCGGAGCCCGAGTGGCTCGCCGACCAGGTGGACTACCGCTACATCGAGGACGCGCTCACCCGCGAGGAGGCCGTGACCCTGCTCCGCGAGGGGAGGAAGGGCGCCGCCGCACGCGAGGCCCTGCTGCTGTCGCGCGGATACCCGGCGTACACCACCTCCCCCGGCTGGCTGGGCTACTCCGACGAGAAGTTGGTGCGGCTCGCCAAGCAGGCCGTCGTCGACGGCTTCCCGCAGATCAAGCTCAAGGTCGGTGCCGACCTGGCCGACGACGTCCGCAGGCTGCGCGCGGCCCGTGCGGCGGTCGGCCCGGACATCCGCATCGCCATCGACGCCAACCAGCGCTGGAACATCACCGAGGCCGTCGAGTGGACCAGGGCACTGGCCGACAGCGACCCGTACTGGATCGAGGAGCCCACCAGCCCCGACGACATCCTCGGTCACGCGGCCGTGCGCCGGGGCGTCGCGCCCGTCAAGGTCGCCACCGGCGAGCACGTGCAGAACCGCATCGTCTTCAAGCAGTTGCTGCAGGCCGAGGCCATCGACGTCCTCCAGATCGACGCGGCACGGGTGGGCGGCGTCAACGAGAACCTGGCCATTCTGCTGCTCGCCGCCAAGTACCGCGTCCCGGTCTGCCCGCACGCCGGCGGTGTCGGGCTGTGCGAACTGGTCCGCCATCTGTCGATGTTCGACTTCGTCGCCCTGTCCGGCACCACCGAGGACCGGGTCATCGAGTACGTCGACCACCTCCACGAGCACTTCGACGACCCCGTGGTCATCACCAACGGCCACTACACGGCGCCCACCGCGCCCGGCTTCTCGTCCCGGATGCACCCCGAGTCCATCGCCACCTACCGCTATCCCGACGGCGTCTTCTGGGCCGCCGACCTCGCCGCACAGGAGAAGGGAACCCCCTCATGAGCGAAGTGTCCGGGCTGTCCGGCCTCAAGGCCCTGGTGACCGGCGGCGCCTCCGGCATCGGCCGGGCCACCGCCGTCCTGCTGGCCGCCCGCGGCGCCGACGTCGCCGTCCTCGACCTCGACCCGTCGACCGTGGACAAGCCCCTGCGCGGCTACGCCGCCGACGTGTCCGACGACGCCTCGGTACGGTCCGCCGTCGCCGCGGCGGCCCACGAGCTCGGCGGCCTCGACATCCTGGTCAACAACGCCGGGATCGGCGCGACGGGCACGGTCGAGGACAACGACGACGCCCAGTGGCACCGGGTCCTGGACGTGAACGTCCTCGGCGTCGTCCGCACCACCCGGGCGGCTCTTCCCCTCCTGCGCGCCTCCGCGCACGCCGCCGTCGTCAACACCTGCTCGATCGCGGCCACGGCCGGACTGCCGCAGCGGGCCCTGTACAGCGCCAGCAAGGGCGCGGTCCAGGCCCTCACCCTCGCCATGGCGGCCGACCACGTCCGCGAGGGCATCCGCGTGAACTGCGTGAACCCCGGTACGGCGGACACTCCTTGGGTGGGCCGTCTCCTGGACCAGGCGCCCGACCCGGAGGCCGAGCGGGCGGCGCTCAACGCCCGCCAGCCCATGGGCCGTCTGGTCACCGCCGAAGAGGTCGCCGCGGCCATCGCCTACCTGGCGAGCCCGGCCGCCGGCAGCGTCACCGGCACGGCCCTCGCGGTGGACGGCGGGATGCAGGGCCTCCGGCTGCGCCCGGAGGGACGGTGAGGGCGGCGCTCCTGGGAGGCAGCGGGGTGCCGGTCACCGCCCTCGGCCTCGGTGCCGCCGCCATCGCCGGACTCTACGAGGACGTCGGCGAGGACGAGGCGGCGGCCACCGTGGACGCCGCCTGGGACGCGGGCATCCGCTACTTCGACACCGCCCCGCACTACGGTCTGGGCGTCTCGGAGCGCAGGCTGGGCGCGGCCCTGCGGACGCGGCCCCGGGACGGTTTTGTCCTGTCCACCAAGGTGGGCCGGGTACTCGAACCGCACGACGGCGGCGGCGACGACCGGGCCAACGGCTTCGCGGTACCGGCGACCCACCGGCGCCGGTGGGACTTCAGCGCCGACGGCGTACGCCGCTCACTGGAGGACAGCCTCACCCGCCTCGGGCTCGACCGCGTCGACCTGGTCCTGCTCCACGACCCCGACGAGCACGGGGAACAGGCCTTCCGGGAGGCGTACCCGGCGCTGGAGGAGCTGCGGTCGCAGGGGGTCGTCCGGGCGATCGGCGCGGGGATGAACCAGAGCCGGATGCTGACCCGGTTCCTGACCGACACGGACGTCGACGCGGTGCTCTGCGCCGGGCGTTACACCCTGCTGGAACAGGGGGCCCTGGAGACGCTGCTGCCGGCCGCGTCCGCCGCAGGCAAGAGCGTGATCGTCGGCGGTGTGTTCAACTCCGGGCTGCTGGCCGACCCCGCGCCCGGCGCCACGTACGACTACGCGGCGGCGCCCTCGGACCTCCTGGACCGGGCGGTACGGATGCGCGCGGTGACCGAGGCGCACGGACTCCCGCTGCGGGCCGCCGCGCTCCGCTTCCCCTTCGGGCATCCGGCGGTCGCGTCGGTCCTCGTCGGTGCGCGCTCGGCGGCCCAGGTCGTGGACGCCGTCGCACAGTTCCGCGGGCCCGCCCCCGGAGCCGTATGGGACGATCTGCGGGCTCAGGGCCTGCTGCCCGGCGGAGTGCCGGTGCCGGAGCCGGTACTGGACGGGAGCCCGGCGTGACCATCATCGACGCCCACCACCATCTGTGGGACCTCGCCGTGCGCGACCAGGAGTGGCTCGACGGCCCCGGGCTCGCCCCGTTGCGGCGCTCCTTCGTCCCGGCGGACCTGGCGGCCGCGACCGGCGCCGCGGGGGTCACGGCCACGGTGCTGGTGGAGACGGTCAACATCGCCGAGGAGACACCGGAGTTGCTGTCCCTGGCCGCGCACAGCGACCTGATCGGGGCGGTCGTGGGGTGGACCGACCTGACGGCCCCGGACGTCGCCGAGGCACTCGACGCGCTGCGGTCACTGCCCGGCGGTGACTTCCTGCGCGGGATCCGCCACCAGGTCCAGGGCGAACCCGACCCCGACTGGCTGACCCGCCCGGAGGTCCTGCGCGGCCTGCGTGCCGTCGCCGGGGCCGGACTCGTCTACGACTTGGTGGTGCTGCCGCACCAGCTGCCCGCCGCGGCGCGAGCGGCGGCCGCGGTGCCCGGCCTCACCTTCGTCCTGGACCATCTCGGCAAGCCGCCGATCGCGTCCGGGGCGCTGGAACCGTGGGCCGGGCGGGTACGGGAGCTGGCCGCACTGCCCAACACGGTGTGCAAACTCTCGGGCATGGTGACCGAGGCCGACTGGTCCTCATGGACCGCCGACGACCTCAGGCCGTACGCCGACACGGTGATCGACGCCTTCGGCCCCCGGCGGCTGATGTTCGGCTCCGACTGGCCGGTGAGCACGCTCGCCGCGGGGTACGGCGCGGTCGTCGACGCGGCCGGGACGCTCATTGCCGGGTTGGACCCGGCCGAGCGGTCCGAGGTGTGGTCCGGCACCGCTCGGCGCGTCTACCGCGTGCCCGGCACTCCTCGTCGAATCACTCCTCGTCGAACCGGCTCAGCTGGCGTTCGAGGCTGCGGGTGAGGTGCTCGGCCATCGCTTCCGCGGCGTGCTCGGCCCTGCGGCGCAGGATCGCCCGCACGATGCGTTCGTGTTCGGCCAGGGTCGGATCGTCCGCTCCCTGGATGTTCTGGACGTTGCTGAGGCGGAAGATGTGCAGGTGCGTGTGGAGCCGCTCCACCGCGTCCGCGAGCAGCGGCCGGTGAGCGGCTTCCGCGACGGTGTCGTGAAAGCGCTGGTCCAGCGCGGCGAAGTCCCGGTAGGAGGCGTACGGTCCGGTGGGCCCGGGGTGGGCCTGCATGCCCTCCAGCGTGGCCTCCAGGGCGTCGAGCTGGCTCTCCTCGGCGTTGTGCGCCGCCAGGGCCGCGGCGCGCGGCTCCAGGAGCAGCCGCATCTCGAACAGCTCCTCCACCCCTTGGCGGGTGAGCAACTCGGTCGCCCGGTACCCGGACAGCGAGCGCTTGACCACGAGACCGTCGGACTCCAGCCGGGCGAGCGCCTCGCGCACCGGGGTCGGCGAGACGTCCAGCTCACGGGCCAGGGCCTCGATGCCGACGCGAGCGCCCGGAGCGATCTCGTGGTCCATGACCTTGGCCTTGATGCCCTCGTAGACACTGTCGGACAGAACCTGACGGACCGGCGGGACGGACGGGTCGTGCGCCGGCATCCGGATCTCCTACTGGTCGGTGCGGTGGGGGCTGGGGCTGAGGGCTGGGGCCATCAGCAGTTTATCGATGTCAGGAGGCCCGCCCGAGGACGCACAAGTGCCCAGGTGGCCCGGAAATGACGGGAAGACCCTGGCCGAGACCTACGTCGACAGCGAATCGACAGCCGTGTTTTACGCCCGCCCGACCGCCGAACCGACAGCATCACCGCACGGTCTGAACAGCATGTGCCACGGGGCCGTACCTCTCGGCAGATCATCACGCATCCCCCCGAAGGGAACCCCAGCATGACCAGCGCATCGTTTCATCCCGCCGCCGGACCGGCCCGTCGTACCGTCGTGGCGGCGGCCGGAGCGGCGGGGCTCACCGCCGTGCTGGCGGCGTGCGGAGGCTCGGACGAGGACGCGTCGAGCGACACCGGCAGCGCTTCCTCGGGCTCCCCGTCCGAGGAGGCGGGCGGCGGCGAGGAGGCGGGAGCGGGGGCCGCGCTGGCGGCGACCGCCGACATCCCCGAGGGCGGCGGGAAGGTCTTCGCCGACCAGAAGGTCGTGGTCACCCAGCCTTCCGCCGGCGAGTTCAAGGCGTTCTCCGCCACCTGCACCCACCAGGGCTGCGCCGTGAAGAGCGTGTCCGACGGGGTCATCAACTGCCCCTGTCACAACAGCAACTTCTCCATCACCGACGGCAGCGTGCAGAGCGGCCCGGCACCCAAGCCGCTGCCCGCCGTGCAGATCACGGTCAGCGGGGACTCGATCCAGCTGGCCGGATGACCGTGACCCAGCGCCGGGGCCGGAAGATCATGATGACGCCCGGCGAGCTGGAGGCGTTCCTCACCACCCAGCGCACCTGCCGGGTCGCCACGGTCTCGGCCGACGGCGCCCCGCACGTGAGCACGCTGTGGTTCGCCTGGGACGGTGCCTCGATGTGGCTGTACTCGGTCGTGCGCAGCAGGCGCTGGACGGATCTGCGGCGCGACCCGCGGGTGGCGATCGTGGTGGACACCGGTGAGGAGTACGACGAGTTGCGGGGCGCGGAGCTGTCCGGCCGGGTGGAGTTCGTGGGCGAGGCACCGCGCACCGGTGAGCTGTGCGCCGAACTCGACTTCCCGGAGACGCTGTTCGCCCGCAAGAACTTCGGTCTGGAGGAGATGCCCCATGACGGCCGGCACGCCTGGCTGCGGCTGACGCCGGAGAAGGTCGTCAGCTGGGACTTCCGCAAGCTGGCGGCGCTCTAGACGGGACCTGGCGGGCTCAGCCCGCCTGTCCCACCTTCGCCGCGGTCGCCCGCAGCGCGTCCACCGCCGCCCGGATCGACGGGCGGCGGTCCGCGTCCGCGCGCCACACGACGTACACGTGCCGGCGCACCCGCTGCTTCAAGGGGACGGTGACGACCTCCGCGGGCATCGGCAGCCGTCCGAGCAGCGGCGCGATGCACACGCCGAGCCCCGCGGCGACCAGGCCGAGCTGGGTGTGGGTCTCGGCGGCGCGGTGTCCGACGATCGGCTCGATGCCCTTCGAGCGCAGCGTGAACATCAGCCACTCGTGGCAGAACTCGCCCTCGCCCCAGGTGATCCACTCGTCCTCGGCGAACTCGGCGAGGTCCACCTCGTCCCGGCCCGCGAGCCGGTGGCCGGCCGGCATGGCCACGTCGGCGGGGTCGTCGAGGAGGGGCGCCTTGACCAGGCCGTCGGGCAGCGGCATCGGCTTGTTGTACCAGTCGAGGACGACGGCCAGGTCGAGGTCGCCGCGGACCACGCCGTTGATGCCGCGTTCCGGTTCCAGCTCGCAGGAGCGCAGGCGCAGCGCGGGGTGCTCGGTGCGCAGGGCGGCGAGAGCCGTGGGGAAGAGTCCGCGGGCGGCCGTCGGGAACGCGGACAGCCGCAGCTCGCCCGCCACCTGCCCGCGCTGCGCCTCCAGGTCGGCCTGGGCCAGCTCGACCTGGGAGAGGATGCGGGCCGCGTGCTCGGCGAGCAGCCGGCCGGCGTCGGTGAGCCGCACCCCCCGACCGTTCTTCGCCAGCAGCTGCTGACCGGCCTCGCGCTCCAGCTTGGCCATCTGCTGGGAGACGGCCGAGGTCGTGATGTGCAGACCGGCGGCCGCGCCGCTCACCGAACCGTGCCGGGCGAGGGCGTCGAGGGTGCGCAGGCGCTCCAGGTTCAACATGTAAGCAACACTACGAGATATTCCGTGCGAAATCTCGATTGTGCTACGAGGATGTTCTGCTCCATCGTTGCTCGCATGAGCAGCAGTGTCACGTCCTCGCCCGCAGCCCGCCGCGTCCTCGACTGGCGGCTGCGCTTCGGGCTCCTCTCCCTCGTCTGGGGTTTCAGCTTCCTCTTCATGAAGGTGGGGACGGAGAGTTTCGCCCCGTTCCAGGTCACGCTGGGGCGGCTGGCGTTCGGTACGGCGGTGGTCGCGGCCGCGATGGCGGTGAAGCGGGAGCGGCTGCCGCGCGGCGCCTGGACCTGGGTGCATCTGACGGTCGCCGGGTTCCTGCTCAACGCGCTGCCGTTCTCGCTGTTCGCCTTCTCGGAACTGACGATCCCGTCGTCGCTGGCCGGCATCTGCAACGCGACCTCGCCGCTGTGGGGCATGGCCCTGTCGCTGGTCGCCCTCTCCGAGGACCGGCCGACGCGGCGCCGGGTGGCAGGGCTCGGCATCGGCTTCCTGGGCGTCCTGACGGTGCTGGGCGTCTGGCAGGGCTTCGACGGGCTGGACGTCACGGGCACCGCCCTGGCCCTGCTGGCCTCGCTCAGCTATCCGGTCGGCTGGATCTACGTGCGCCGCACCCTGGCCGGCTCCAGCCACTCCCACCTCTCGCTGACGGGCGCCCAGCTGGGCCTCGCCACGCTGCAACTCGCCGTCGTGACACCGCTGTTCACCTCGGTCCCGACCGGTTTTCCCGTCCTGCCCCTGCTGTCGGTCGCGGCCCTGGGCATCCTCGGCACCGGGCTCGCCTTCCTGATCCAGTACGACCTGGTCGCGGAGGTCGGCCCGACGACGGCCCAGATGGTCACGTACTTCACCCCCGTCATCGCCACCGCGGCGGGCGTGGCGCTCCTCGGCGAGTCGCTGTCCTGGTCGACCCCGGTCGGTGCGGTCATCGTCCTCGCCGGGGCGGCGCTGACCCAGTCCCGGCCCAGGGCCGCCGGGGCGCCCACGGTCACCCCGGTCCCGGAGCGGGAGGACGCGAGGCTCCAGGAGCGCCCTCGGACCGGCGCGTCTCAGACGTAGCTCCGCGAAGGTTCCGCCCCCGGCCCCACCGCCGCCGCGACCGCCGCCGCCAGCGGGCCGATGTCCTCCTCGGACAGCGTCGAGACCGTGATCCGGATGCCCGGCGGGGCGCTGACGCGGAAGCGCGCGCCGGGGGCCACGGCCCAGCCGGCGTGCAGCAGCCGGGCGACGGCACCGGTCTCGTCCGGCACCGGGATCCACACGTTCATGCCGCTGCGGCCGTGTGCGGCGACCCCGTGGTCCGCGAGGGCGGCGAGCAGCGCGTCCCGGCGCCGCCCGTACACCGGCGCGACCACGTGCGCGTCCACCGCGCCGCCCGCCCACAGCAGGGCCACGGCCCGCTGGGTGACGTGGCTGACCCAGCCTGGTCCCAGCCGCTGGCGGCCGCGGACCCGGTCGAGCGTGACGGGGTCCCCCGTGAACACGGCGAGCCGCAGGTCGGGCCCGCAGGCCTTGGCCGCCGAGCGGACGAACGCCCAGCTGTGGGTCGTACCGGCGAGAGGGTGCGGGGGCAGGTCGACGATGCGGTGGCCGTGGTCGTCCTCGATCAGCAGGGTCTCGGGGTGGTCGCTCAGCACGGACCGCAGGTCGGCCGCGCGCGCCGCGCCGACGGCCGCGCCCGTCGGGTTCTGCGCGCGGACCGTGACGACCAGCGCGCGGGCGCCGGCCGCCAGCACCCGGCGTACGTCCTCGGGCAGCGGCCCCTCGTCGTCCACGCGGACGGGGACCGTGCGCAGCCCTAGCGCGGGGACCAGGTCGAGGAGGCTGCCCCAGCCCGGGTCCTCCACGGCGACGGCGTCACCGGGTCTGAGGTGGGTCGCGAGCACCCGTTCCATAGCGTCCAGCGAACCGGACGTGACCACCACGGGCCCGTCGGGCACTCCGTCGGCGTCCAGTTCGCCGCGGGCGACGCGCGCGAGTTCCGCGGCGACGGCCGCGTGCCCGTACAGCACCGGCTCCCGGTCGCCCTGCTCGGCCGCCGCGGCGAACACCGGGCCCAGCGCGGGCAGCAGCGCCGGGTCCGGATTGCCGTCGGAGAGGTCGCGCACCCCCTCCGGCACCTCCACCCGGATGAACTCGCGGCCCGTGGTGGCGGGTTTCGCGCGCACCCGGCTGCCCCGGCGCCCGGCCGTCTCGATCACCCCGCGCTCGCGGAGGGTGCGGTAGGCGGCGGCGACGGTGTTCGGGTTCACCCCGAGCCGCTCCGCCAACTCCCGCATCGGCGGCAGCGGTTGCCCCGGCTCCAGCTCCCCCGAGCCCACCGCACGCTCGACGCTCGCGGAAATCTCCGCTGCGCCCCGTCCTGCGATCAGATACTCTCCTAGCACAAACAGCATTATGCACTAGTACAATGGAGAACGCCATGCAGGGGACCGCGCAGACGCCGTCGCAGCCCGCGACCACCTACTCGTCCACCGCCCGCACCGTCCCCACCCGCTCCCCCGACCGTGCCTCGTACGACAGGGAACTGGTGCACGCGATACTCGACGAGGGCTACGTCTGCCATCTCGGCTTCGTCCGGGACGGCGCCCCGGTGGTCCTGCCGACCCTCTACGGGCGGGTGGGCGAGCGGCTCTACGTGCACGGCTCGACGGGCTCGCGCCCGCTGCGGATGACCGGCGCCGCGGACCCCGGCCTGCCGGTGTGCCTGACGGTGACCCACGTGGACGCGCTGGTGCTGGCCCGCTCCGCCTTCCACCACTCGATCAACTACCGGTCGGTGGTCGTGCACGGCACGGCGTACGAGGTGACGGACCCGGAGGAGCGGCGCACCGCCCTGGACGCCCTGGTCGACCACGTCGTCCCCGGCCGCTCGCGGGACTCCCGGCCCGCCAACAAGAAGGAACTGGCCGCCACCGCCGTGATCCGCCTCGACCTGAACGAGGTCTCCGCCAAGCTCCGCACCGGCGGTGTGAACGACGAACCGGAGGACCTCGCCCTCCCCCACTGGGCGGGTCTGGTCCCGGTGCGCAAGGGGTACGACGCCCCGGTCGCCGACCCGGACCTCGACGCCGGCACCGCCCTGCCCGGCTACCTGTCGGCCCTGTGATGCTGGTCCACCCCTGGGACGCGCCGCGGGACGACGACGAGTGGCGCGACTGGCTCGCGGCACACGACTTCGGCCAGCTCGCCGTCAACGGCCCGCCCGGCGAGCCGCCGCACGTCCAGCCGCTGCACTTCGCCTTCGACGCCACCCGCGGCGCCCACGGCGAGGTGGTCACACACCTCGCCCGGCCCAACCCGCTGTGGTCCGCGCTGGAGGCCGACCCGGTCGTCCTGCTGAGCGTGGTCGACGACTACGTGTACGTCCCGGGCCCCTGGCAGGCCGCCCCGGAAGGGCCGCCCGAACACGGCGTGCCGACCAGCTTCTACGCGGCCGTCCAGCTCCGCTGCCACGCCCGTGTCGTGGACGACCCGGGTGAGAAGGCCGACCTGCTCAACCGCCAGGTCGGCCACTTCCAGCCGGACGGCGGTTCCGCGCGGGCCGCGGCGGGCGAGGCGCCGTACGGCAGGCTGCTGTCCGGCATCCGCGGGCTGCGGCTGGAGGTGACCGGCGTACGGGCGAAGTTCAAGTACGCCGGCAAGCGGACCGAGGAGGTCCGGGACCGGATCGCGGTCGGGCTCGCCGAGCGTGGCGGCCCGCGCGACGCCGAGGCCGGGGCGCACCTCGCACGGCGCGGCAGGATCTGACCGAGGGCGTTCGGGCGCACGACCGTGGGGCCGCTCCTGTCGAGCGGCCCCACGATTCCTCAGGCGGGGCTTCCCGTCGAGCGGCCCCCGGTCGTCAGACGGACGCCGGTCGTCAGGCGGGCGCGGGCCGCGTCCGTGCCGCCTTCGTCTCCGCCACCGCGAGCCCCGCCACCGAGCCGAGCATCAGCAGCGTGCCGGCCAGGGTCGCCGCCGTGAGGTGCTCCCCGAGCAGCAGGACGGCGAGCGCCGCCGCGCTGACCGGCTCCAGGAGCATGATCACGGAGACGGTGGCGGACCGGACCACGGCCGCTCCGGCGAAGTAGAGCCCGTAGGCGAGGGCGGTCGGCACGGCGGCGACGTACACCAGCAGCCACGCGAGCCTGACCGGTTCGGCGGTGTGCGGCAGCAGCCCCTCGGCGAGGGCGAGCGGCAGCAGGCACAGGCTGGTGACGGCGAAGGCCCCCACCGACGTGCTGCCGGCGTCCGCCCCGCCGTCGCGGCCCCACCAGCGGGTGAGCAGTGTCATCACCGAGTATCCGGCGGCGGACAGCAGCGCGAGCAGCACGCCCGACAGGCGGACGGTCGTGCTCCCTCCGCCGAGGACGAGCACGACGAGCCCGGCGAGCGCGCCCGCGACCGCGGCGACGCCGCCCAGGCCCAGGTGCTCACCGAGGGCGAGGCGCGCGCCGAGCGCGATCAGCACCGGCCCGGCGCCCAGGGTGATGACGGTGGCCACGGCCAGCCCGGTGGACTGCACCGCGGCGAAGTAGGCGGTCTGGAAGACGGCGAGACCGAGGCCGGTGACGAGCGCCCGCCGCGCCTTGCGGGCGAACGGCTCGGCCACGGCCGTCCTCCGCCCACGCGGACGCAGCGGACGGACGGCGAGCAGCAGGACGAGTCCCACCGCGCAACGCCAGAAGGACAGGGCGACGGGGCCCATGTCGCTGGACCGGTAGACCAGCGAGGCGGCGGCACCGGCGGTGCCCCAGGCGACACCGGCGACGATCAGATAGAGGAGGCCACGCCCGACGGGCAGGCCGGAGACGGCATTCGACACGAGTTCTCTCCGCAGACGCGCACGAGGCGCGGAAGTTCGGAGCGGCCCCGGAGCTACCGGGGGCGCGAGGACTGCGTCTGCGGGCAGCACCGTCCGGCCCGGCGACCACGCGCCGGGCTCGTCACAGGGGCCCGCCTCAGGCGGCCGGAGGCGGGAGGACGAGTGCGTCGGAGTGCATGATCCGCACCCTAGGCGGCCGTTCCCCGCCGGGACAACTCCCTTTCCTCCCCGCCGCTCGCCACCGGTTCCGCGGAGCCCTTGGCGGGCGTCGAGGACTGGGCGATGAAGGCACCGGCCAGCACCACGACGCCGCCGACGATCTGCGGGGCGGAGAGGTGCTCGCCGAGCAGCACCCAGGCCAGCACGGTCGCGACGACCGCTTCGAGGCAGGCCACGACGCCGGCGACCTGCGGAGACAGGCGGCGCACGGCCACCACGCCGGTGACGTAGGCGAGGACCGTGGCGATGAACACGATCCAGGCGAGCAGCAGGGCCGCGGCGACCGGGGTGCCGTCCATGGGGGCGGTGTGGCCGAGGACGGACCAGTCCATCGACCAGGGGCGAGCCACGACGGTGAGCACGGCGGCCCCGACGAGCAGGCCGTAGGCGATCACACCAAGCGGGTCGGGGGCCTCGTCACCGGCGTCGCTGCCCTGGTCGGACAGGACGAAGTAGCCGACCTGGCAGCAGGCGGCGCCGAGCGCGAGCAGCAGTCCGACGGCGTCGAAGCGCAGGCCGGACCAGACCTCCACCACACAGGCGAGACCGCCGACCGCGAGGACCACGCCGAGTGCCGCGGCCCGTGTCACCGGCCGCCGCTGCACGAACCGGACCCAGCCCAGGACCAGGGCGGGCGCGAGGTACTCGACGAGCAGGGCGACGCCCACGGGGATGCGGGAGATGGCCGCGAAGTAGCAGGCCTGCACACCGGCCACGGCCAGCAGGCCGAACCCGGCGAGCAGTCCGGGGCGGCGGCGCAGCAGGTCGCGGTGGCGCACGGCGAGCGGCAGCATCACCAGGGCGGCACCGGCCACCCGCAGCCAGACCACGTGGAGCGGGTCGAGGCCCGCCTCGATGAGCGGCTTGGCCGCGACTCCGGAACCGCCGAAGGCGACCGCGGACGCGAGCGCCAGGCCGAGCCCGGTGCCCTTGCCGCGGCTGCCGCGAGCGCTGTCAGACGTATGCACCGGCACATGATGACAGGGGTCGACATGACCGTCACCCCCAATGACACCTGTCTCACCGACTGGACGTCCGGGGCGGCCCGGCGACGCCTAAGTCGAGGCGCCGAACCTCAGGGCTCAGGACGCCGGTTCGAAGTACCGGTCCACGTCCGCGACCACCGTGCGCGGCTCGACGGCCACGCGGGCCAGGATCTCGACGGCGCGCGCCTGCGGGTCCGCGACCAGGGCGGCGAGCAGGTCGACACCGCAGGCCCGGACGTGCCCGCGCCGTGCGGCACGCGCGCCGGCCTCCTCCATGGCCGCCGCGGCCAGCGGCGAGAATCCGGCGACGCCGGTCACGAGGGGCACGGCGCCGGAGTCCTCGACGGCGCTCTGCCAGCGCAGGCCGTAGCCGATGCTGCGCTGCACGAGGTAGCCGAGCAGCCGGGCGATCCGGGGCCCGTCCCCGAGCACCGCCCGGACCTCACCGTCGGATTCCAGGAGGGAGTGCAGCAGATGGGCCGTGTCGACCTGCCGGTCCCCGTCCCGCACCGCCCTGCGGCGGGCACCGGAGACCGCCGACGCCAGTTCCGCGGTGAACCGGTGATCGAGGTCGGTGCCGTCCGGGCGCCGACCGTCCTGCTCGCCGGCCGACTGCCGGGGGATACGGGGTTGCACATCTCCCAGCTCACCAGTCCCGGACGTGCGCGTCATCCCCGAGGGGGAGCATTTCGGCGTCCCACACAGAGTGGACCCGCCCGGCCGGAATCTCCTCCTTGCGGATGAGATCAAGCCGTTTCGCCCCGAGCACGCGAAGGTGCCCCACGGATCGTTCCGCGGGGCACCCCGGCACTCCGTCAGTCCTCGTCGGCGAGGATCAGGTACAGCTTCTTGCGGGCGTCACCGATGACGGCGAGCGCCTTCTCCCGCTGCTCCTTGCTGCCGGTCTTCCAGACCTGGCCGAACGCCTCCATCAGCCCGAACCCGGCCTGCCGGATGTCGTTCAGGGCCTCCCAGTCGACGCCCCGCGAGGCCTCTTCCCAGGGTGCGTCGGGGCCTTCCTCGGCCGCGGCGCGGCCCTCCTCGGTGAGCGCGAACAGCTTCTTGCCGCCCTCGCTCTCGCTGACGATCAGGCCCTCGTCCTCCAGCAGCTGGAGGGTGGGGTACACCGACCCGGGGCTGGGCTTCCACGCCCCGCCGCTGCGCTCGGCGATCTCCTGGATCATCTCGTAACCGTGCATCGGCCGGTCCTTCAGGAGGGCCAGGATCGACGCCTTCACGTCGCCTCGCCGTGCCCTTCCCCTGGGCCCGCCGCGCCCTCGGCCGCCCCAGGGGCCGCCGTGACCGAAGCCCGGCCCGAAGGGACCACCGGGGCCGCCGCCGGGACCACCCGGCCCGAAGGGGCCGAAGGCCGCACGCCGGCCGTCGAAGCCGCCACGGCCGTCGGGGCCGCCTTCGCCGCGGCCGTGTCCACCATGTCCACGCTCGTATCCGTGGGTACGCATCGCAATCACTCCATTCAGTCGTTGATCTGTCGCGATGCCTCAACGATATATCGGAACGTATCGCAGAGCAAGCCCCCATGGCATTCAGCGAGCCGTGACGGCTGAATGGGCGGGTGTCCTGCACCCGGCCCAAGGTCGACGTGGAACACGGTCCAGCGACCGGCGATTGGCCTTGGTCCGCGGCGCCGCGCGACGTCTAGCGTCGGGGCATGCGTATCCGAATCGTCGACGCCTTCACCGACCGGCCCTTCGCCGGCAACCCCGCCGGGGTCCTGCTCCTCGACGCCTTCCCGGACGACGACCGACTGCAGCGGGTCGCCCTGGAGGTCAATCACGCCGAGACGGCGTTCGCCCATCCCCTGCCCGCGGGCGGCGAGGCGGACTGGGCGCTGCGCTGGTTCACGCCGGCCACCGAGGTCGCGATGTGCGGCCACGCGACCCTCGCCACAGCCCACGTGCTGCGCACCACCGGCGCCCACGAGGGCCCGGTGCGTTTCGCCACCCGCAGCGGCGTCCTCGTCGCGACGCCCCGCGAGGACGGCTCGGTCACCCTGGACTTCCCGACCGCGCCGCTGACACCGGTCGAGACCCCGGCGGGCGTCGCCGAGGCCCTCGGCGCCGAGCCCCGCACCGTCCTCGACACCGGGCCCAACATCGGCGACCTGCTGGTCGAGGTCGCCGACGAGGGGACCGTGCGCGCCCTGACGCCGGACCACAAGGCACTGGGCGCCCACTCCGAGCGGGGCATCATCGCCACCGCCCGCGCGGACGACCCCGCCCAGGGGTACGACTTCGTCTCCCGCTGCTTCTTCCCGAACGTCGGCATCGACGAGGACCCCGTTACGGGCAGCGCCCACACGGCCCTCGCGCCCTTCTGGTCCGGGCGACTGGGCCGGTCCGCTCTCACGGGGCTCCAGGCCTCTCCCCGCTCCGGCCTGGTCCGCACGGAGCTGCGGGGCGAGCGCACGCTGCTCAGCGGCAGCGCGGTGACGGTGATCGAGGGCGAGCTGCTGGCCTGACCGGCCGCCGGGGCGGGGCGGGGACTCTCACGCACCGCGCCGCCCGGGAGGGACGGTACTTCACGCCGTCGGGAGCCAGCCCACCTTCCCAGCCAGCAGCGCGTAGCCGACGAAGGCCCCGATGTCGAGCAGCGAGTGCGCCACCACCAGCGGACCCACGCGCCCCCACCGGCGGTACAGGTACACGAAGACGACGCCCATCACCATGTTGCCGATGAAGCCGCCGATGCCCTGATAGAGGTGGTACGACCCGCGCAGCACCGAACTGGCCGCCAGCGAGGCGCCCGCGCTCCACCCGAGCTGGTCGAGGCGGCGCAGCAGATAGCCGACCACGATGACCTCCTCCAGGACGGAGTTCTGCACCGCCGAGAGGATCAGTACGGGGTACTTCCACCACACGTCGGGCAGGGCCTCGGGCACCACGGTGAGGTTGAAGCCGAGGCCACGGGCGGCCAGGTAGAAGGCGATCCCGGTGCTGCCGATGACGGCGGCGACGGCGGCCCCGCGGCCCAGGTCGGGCCACGGCCGGGTGCGGTCGAAGCCCAGGGCGCGCAGACCGCTGCCCTCCCGGAGCAGGAAGTGCGCGACGAGGGCGACGGGAACCAGGGCCGTGGTGATGCCGAAGAGCTGCCAGGCCAGGTCCAGCCAGGGACGGCCGGGCGCCGCGGAGGCGTTGAGGGTGGCCGCCTGGTCCTTGAGCCCGCCGGGCCGGGTGACCGAGCCGATGAAACTGATGAGGGCGGACACCCCGCTCGCGCCCAGCGACAGCGCCAGGACGAGCAGCGTCTCGTCACGCAGGGTCCGCCGTGAGAGCCGCTCCGGGGGAAGCTGCTCCCCGACGACCGGCTTGTGAGGGAACGAATCGTCCACCGGGCCCGCCTCCGCCATGCACACCTGCCTCCAGCTGGGACGTCACAGCTTGCCCGATCAGTATGGAGCGGTGTGCGGCGGGGGCCCGGGGCCGACCCGGTGTCGGCCCGGCGTCGGCCCTGCGTCGGCCCGATGTGGGTCAGCCCAGCGCCGCCGGCTCCGGCAGGCCCACCGGCCACAGGTGCACGGGATCACCCTCGCGCATCAGCTCGACGTACCGGCGGGTCGTGGCGGCCAGCGCGTCCTCCCGGGACAGCCCCGCCTCCAGCGCCCGGTGGAACGTGGCCGCCTGCCAGGACGCGCCGTTGACCCGGCGTCGGCACCGCTCCTCGATCACACCGAGGTACAGGTCCCGGTCGGCGGGCTCCACGCCCCACGCGTCCAGCCCCGCCTCGGCGAGCGGCAGCAGTTCGTCGCGTACGAGGACGGCGGCGTCGACCTCGGTGGTGCCGCCCAGCCGGCCGCGACGGGGCCACTCGAAGCGGGCGTCGATGCCGTGCCGGCACGCGGCCTCGAAGTTGGCGGCGGCGGCCTCGAACGGCAGCCGGGTCCACACCGGCCGCGGCTCCTCGGCGAGCGCGCGCACCACACCGTAGTAGAAGGCCGCGTTGGCGATGACGTCGGTGACGGTGGGTCCGGCGGGCAGGACGCGGTTCTCCACCCGCAGGTGGGGGACGCCGTCGGCGATGTCGTAGACGGGGCGGTTCCAGCGGTAGACGGTGCCGTTGTGCAGGACGAGTTCGGCGAGCGAGGGCACTCCCCCGGCGTCCAGGACCTCCAGCGGGTCCTCCTCGTCGCAGATCGGCAGCAGCGCCGGGAAATAGCGCCGGTTCTCCTCGAACAGGTCGTAGGCCGAGGTCACCCAGCGCTCCCCGAACCAGGTGCGCGGCCGGACGCCCTGGGCCTGAAGCTCGGGCGGGCGGGTGTCGGTGGACTGCTGGAACAGCGGCGGGCGCGACTCGCGCCACAGCTCGCGGCCGAACAGGAAGGGCGCGTTGGCGCCGACGGCGATCTGCGCGGCGGTGACCGCCTGGGCCGCGTTCCACACGTCGGCGAAGCGGTCCGGGGTGACCTGGAGGTGCAGTTGCACCGAGGTGCAGGCGGCCTCGGGCGCGATGGACTTGGAGGTGCAGGTCAGACGCTCGACCCCCTCGATGTCGAGGGTGAAGTCCTCACCGCGCGCGGCCACGATCTGGTCGTTGAGCAGGGCGTAGCGGTCCACGGCGGAGAGATTGGAGGAAACGAGATCGTCCCGGTCCAGCGTCGGCAGAATTCCGATCATCGCGATTCCCGCGTCCACCTCGCCGGCCTTGCGGTCCGCATATGCCAGAGACGTACGGATCTCCTCGGCGAGCCGGTCGAATACCCGGCCGCCCAACCGGTGAGGAGCGATGTTGACTTCCAGGTTGAACATGGCGAGTTCTGTTTGGAAGTCCCGGCTCGCGATGCGTTCGAGGACTTGCGCATTCAACATTTTCGGCATCCCGTCGGCCCCGACGAGATTCAATTCGATCTCCAGCCCCATCAGGTTCTTCGGTTCGTCGAACCGCTTCTCCGCCAGAAGCCGCTCCAGACCCGTCAGGCACCGCTGCACCTTGTCGCGGTAGCGCTGGCGATCGGACAGGTCGAACTGACCTGCCACGACCTTCTCCCCCATGGAAGCTTCCCTTCTGCGAGCGGCAGTCGAAGATCCGGCCGCCGGTGGCCGGTCAGGATGGATGATGCCCAGCCGAAGCGATCGATAACGTCCCCACGGCGGCCCGGCACCCGCTACGCTGTGCCGATGTGACCGGTGGCACATTCACCAGGCATGGCGCGTGGAGCAGTTTCCGGGTCCGGTAACTCGTGAAAAACGCCGACGACAATTGGCCGACCGCTCGGTGAACATTCCCCGAGGTCACCGTCGTGCACCGGCCTGGAAATCCGGAGAAATCCCGCATGTCGACGGCCGAATGCAACCTTGTACTGGTTGCCGGAATCGGCTAGCCGAAACACAGTCTGAACACATGTCGTATAAACTCCGCGGACAAGGCAGAAGACCGGCGCCCACGGTCGAAGGATGCCGCCGTCGAGCTGACACGCGGCAGACCTCACCCCCCTTCTCGGTTCCCGGACCCCGGCCCCTGCCTCCCCAGCCCCGTGAGCTGACAGCGTCGTCCGCCCCGCTCCGCCCTCGCGCCACCGTGCCTTCGAATGAGAGGCGACCCACCATGCCCCTGCGTGTCCCGCCGGCCCCCGCGCCCGCCCTGCGCTCCGTCCTCACCGCCCTCTCCTCGCCCACCGCGGTCCGGGAGGCCCGGACTCCCGCGCTGCTCGGCGCCCAGGGCCCCGTCGCGCCCGAACTGCCGCTGCCCGTGCACGTCCTGGACCGGGTCACGGCGGACGGCGCGACGGCGACGCGGCTGACCGGGTGGCGGTTCCTGATCCGCTGCGGCGACCGTGCGGTGGCGGCCGCGGAGACCATGCTGACCCCGGACGGCTGGGCGTTCTCGCACTTCTTCGAGGGCCCCTACGTCGCCTCGACCGAACGCGCGCTGCGGCAGGCGGAGTCGGTGCCCCAGTCCTACCAGCCGCGTCTGCTGTCGGTTCCCGAGCTGTACATGCTGACGCTGTGGCTGCACGGCGACTGCGCCGCGGACGCCGCCGCCGGGCACCCCGCCGCCGCCGACCTGCTGATACCGCTGGCGCCCGCACCTCCGGGCATCGCGGCCCACCGTCCGCACCGGGTCGCCGAGCTGCTGCCGGTCCTCACGCACCGGGTGACGCCGACGGGGCTGCTGAGTTCGCCGGCCTGACCCGCATGGCACCCACCCGCGCGGACTAGCCCCATTCGGCCATGCCGAACCATCCGAAGTGACAGTGCAGTTGGGCTGAACCGTCCGCGCGGGTGATGCGTCATCAACCTGTGAGAAGCGGTGCTGCGAAATACCTGCGGATCGGCGCCCGTGGGGCAACACTGGGTTCGGACCGACTTAAACATACGGGGGGCGGCCATGGACAACGCTTCACGCCGCGGGACAGACAAGACAGCGAACTCACCCATCACCACAGACCGAGAGACCCCACTCATGTGTCAGCACCAGCCACCGTGTCCGTCAGCCGACTCCGCCGACCGGGAATCCGCCCGCCTCGTGGCGCACCACCCGGAGCAGGGCTGGAGCCTGCTGTGCAACGGCGTCGTCCTCTTCGAGGACACCGGTGAGCTTCTGCCGGACGGCCAGATCATCGCCCCGCACCGCCCCGTCGGCGCGGGTCTGATCGCCGCCGCCTGAGCACCCGCCGGCCGGGGTGACGTCACTCCGCCCGGCGCATCATGGGGCCGGCCCGCAGCCACGGTTGCGAACCGGCCCCGACGCGTGTGCGAGGCTGGTCACTCCCCGTAATCCGCCGTGCCGACGCGGTCATGGGCTGCCGCCTCAGGGCGCCTCAGGGCGCCTCAGGCCGCCTCCGACTACGCCTTCCGCCCGAACCGCCGACGCGGCGCACGCACCACGACCTGCCCGAAGCTGACCTCTCCCGCTATCTCCACCCGCAGGGTCACCGGGGTCCCGGCGTCGGCCGCCCGCGCCACCTTCACCTTGGCGTAGCTAGCGACCAGCGAGTCGGTGTCCACCACGATGCCGGGCCGTGTCACGAGCTTCAGCGTGCCGCCGCGCAGGGCCAGGTCGATGTGGAGGGTGTCGTGGGTGATCACCGCTCGGTCGAGGTCGAGCGTCACCTCTCCCCAGTCCGACCGGATCTCCATCCGCCGCGGCACCACCCAGCCATCACCCCTCCGGGTGGACGCGCCTTCCTGCTCGATACGGACGACATCCTTGGCCTCGGCCGACAACGGTCCGTCCGGCGCCACCGGCAGGTCGGCCGTCAGGGCGGCCAGCTCGCCCAATGTGCGCGCGGAGAGCGCCGCCCCGACCCGTTCGTCCAGCTCCTCGGCGGTCAGCATGCCGTCGCCCGCGGCGGCACTCAGGACGTCCACGGCACTGTCACGGTCCGCGTGCGAGGCCCGGAGCGCGAGCGCCCCGCCTCCTGGTGAGGGCTGTACCGACATCGCTCCACCCCGATCTCCCCGGGGGCATCCGGTACGCACCCCGCCACGCGACATACTAGCGCTATATCGCGTTACACCCAACGCCCCAGGTGCCCGGCACGGCCCCCGTCTCAGGGCTACGGTGCCCCCATGAGCCTGAGCATCCGCAACCAGCTCCCCGGCACCGTCACCACCGTCACCCCGGGCGAGGCCATGGCGACGGTCAAGGTCCGCCTCTCCGGCGGCCAGGACCTCACCTCGGCGATCACCCGGGACGCCGCCGACGACCTGGCGCTCGCCGCCGGGACCGCCGTCCGGGCCCTGGTGAAGGCCACGGAGGTCGCCCTGGCCACCGGGCGCGTCGAGGGCCTGTCGATCCGCAACCGGCTGCCCGGCACCGTCACCGCACTCACCACAGGTGGCGCGATGGCGTCCGTGGGGATCGCCGTCGAGGGCGGCGCGCTGACCGCCGTCGTCACCAAGGAGGCCGCCGAGGACCTGGGCCTGTCCGTCGGCGCTCCCGTCGTCGCACTGATCAAGTCGACCGAGGTGTCGCTCGCGTCCGCCTGACACGACAAAGAGGCTCCGTGCCGACCCGATGGGCCGGCAGGGAGCCTCTCGTCGTACTGGACGTACTGGGCGTACTTAGGGGATCAGTCCTCGTAGGCGTCCAGCGGCGGGCAGGAGCAGACGAGGTTCCGGTCACCGAAGGCCTGGTCGACGCGGCGCACCGGCGGCCAGTACTTGTCGGCGGCGGACACCCCGGCCGGGAAGACGGCCTCCTCGCGCGTGTACGCGTGGTCCCATGCGCCGCCCAGGGCCGCGGCGGTGTGCGGCGCGCTCCCCAGCGGGTTGTCGTCGGCGGGCCAGGCGCCGGAGCCGACCTTCTCGATCTCCGCGCGGATGGCGATCATCGCCTCGCAGAACCGGTCCAGCTCGGCCAGGTCCTCGGACTCGGTCGGCTCGATCATCAGCGTGCCGGCCACTGGGAAGGACATCGTCGGCGCGTGGAAGCCGTAGTCGATCAGCCGCTTGGCGACGTCGTCGACGCTCACGCCGGTCGCCTTGGTCAGCGGGCGCAGGTCGATGATGCACTCGTGCGCGACCAGCCCGCCGGGGCCGGTGTACAGCACCGGGAAGTGCGGCTCCAGTCGCTTGGCGATGTAGTTGGCGGACAGCACGGCCACCTGCGTGGCGCGCTTGAGGCCCTCGCCGCCCATCAGCCGCACGTACGACCAGGAGATCGGCAGGATGCCGGCCGAGCCCCACGGGGCCGCCGAGATCGGTCCGACGCCCGTCTGCGGACCGGCCGCGGGCTGCATCGGGTGGTTGGGCAGGTACGGCGCCAGGTGCGACCGTACGGCCACCGGGCCGACGCCGGGACCGCCGCCGCCGTGCGGGATGCAGAACGTCTTGTGCAGGTTCAGGTGGGAGACATCGCCGCCGAAGTGGCCGGGCTTGGCGAGGCCGACCAGGGCGTTGAGGTTGGCGCCGTCCACGTAGACCTGACCGCCGGCGTCGTGCACCCGGCCGCAGATGTCGGCGACGTGCTCCTCGAAGACACCGTGCGTGGACGGGTACGTGATCATCAGCACGGCCAGCTCGTCGCGGTGCTTCTCGATCTTGGCGCGGAGGTCCTCGATGTCGATCTCGCCGTCCTCGGCGGTCCTGACGACGACGACCTTCATGCCGGCCATCACCGCGCTGGCCGCGTTGGTGCCGTGCGCGGAGGACGGGATGAGGCAGACGGTCCGCTGCTCGTCGCCGTTGGCGCGGTGGTAGCCGCGTACGGCGAGCAGGCCCGCGAACTCGCCCTGCGACCCGGCGTTGGGCTGCAGCGAGACCTTGTCGTACCCGGTGACCTCCGCGAGCCGCTCCTCCAGCTCACGGATGAGGGTCAGGTAGCCCTGCGCCTGCTCGGCGGGCGCGAAGGGGTGCAGCGCGCCGAACTCGGACCAGGTGACCGGCTCCATCTCGGTGGTGGCGTTGAGCTTCATGGTGCAGGAGCCCAGCGGGATCATGCCGCGGTCCAGCGCGTAGTCCCGATCGGCGAGGCGGCGCAGGTAGCGCAGCATCGCGGTCTCGGAGCGGTGCTGGTGGAAGACGGGGTGGGTCAGGAAGTCGTCGGTGCGCAGCCGAGCCTCGGGCAGCGTCTCCGCGGTCTCCGCGTCCAGCGCCTCGATGTCGCCCTCGACGCCGAAGGCGTGCCACACGCCGCCGACCTGGGCGCGCGTGGTGGTCTCGTCGCAGGCGAACGACACGTGGTCGGCGTCGACGAGCCGCAGGTTGATGCCGTTCTCGCGGGCGGCGTGCACGATCGCGTCGGCGCGGCCGGGCACCCGCGCGGTGACGGTGTCGAAGTAGGCGCCGTGGACGATCTCGACGCCGCCCGCGGCGAGGCCCGCGGCGGTGATCGAGGCGTACCGGTGGGTGCGCCGGGCGATGGCCCGCAGGCCCTCGGGACCGTGGTAGACGGCGTACATGCCGGCCATGACGGCGAGCAGCACCTGGGCGGTGCAGATGTTGCTGGTGGCCTTCTCGCGGCGGATGTGCTGCTCGCGGGTCTGCAGGGCCAGGCGGTAGGCCTTGTTGCCGTCCGCGTCCACGGAGACGCCGACCAGGCGGCCGGGCAGGCTCCGCGCGAACTTCTCGTGCACGGCCATGTAGCCGGCGTGCGGCCCGCCGAAGCCCATCGGCACGCCGAAGCGCTGGGTGGTGCCGACGGCGATGTCCGCGCCCAGCTCGCCGGGCGAGGTGAGCAGGGTGAGGGCGAGCAGGTCGGCGGCGACGGTGACGAGGGCGCCCAGCTCGTGCGCCCGCTCGACGACCGGCTTGATGTCGCGTACGGCACCGGAGGCGCCCGGGTACTGGAGCAGGACGCCGTTGATCTCCCGCTCGGCGACCTCGGCGGGGATGCCCGCGCTCAGGTCGGCGACGACGACCTCGACGCCGGTCGGCTCGGCACGGGTCTGGATGACGGCGATGGTCTGCGGCAGCACGTCCGCGTCGACCAGGAAGAGGCCCTTCTTGTTCTTGCCCATGCGCCGGGAGAGCGCCATCGCCTCGGCGGCGGCGGTGCCCTCGTCGAGCAGGGAGGCACCGGAGGTGGGCAGGCCGGTCAGCTCGGCGACCATGGTCTGGAAGTTGAGCAGGGCCTCCAGGCGGCCCTGGGAGATCTCGGGCTGGTACGGCGTGTACGCGGTGTACCAGGAGGGGTTCTCCATGACGTTGCGCAGGATGACCGGCGGGGTGAAGGTGCCGTAGTAACCGAGGCCGATCATGGAGTCCAGGACCTGGTTGCGGTCGGCCAGCGAGCGCAGCTCGGCCAGCACCTCGGCCTCGGAGCGGGCGCCGGGCAGGTCCAGCGCGTCGGCGTTCTTGATCACATCCGGCACCGCGGCGGCCGTCAGCTCGTCGAGCGAACCGTAACCGACCTGCGCGAGCATCTTGGCCCGGGCCTCGTGGTCGGGGCCGATGTGGCGCTGCTCGAACGGTGCTGCCTGTTCGAGTTCGGTGAGCGGAGTGCGGTGGGCGGTCATTGCGGAGGCCTCCTGGTCTGACGACCTTCGAGGGGCACCACGGCGCGGGTACCCGGACGGCCTCCCCCTCTGTCATCTCAACCTGAGAGCTTCACCGGGGCGGCCCGAGGGCTTCCCGGCTTTCACCGTCGGTGAGAGCGGAAGCCGTCGACACCCGCTCTGCTTTCCAGAGTGACCTCGTCCGTGCGGTACGTGAGCCTGAGAGATTCCGGGGAGGATTTGCTCCTTCGGCGCCTCCGATGGTGTCCGGAGGACTCTCCCGCGCGGGGTCAGCAGCCGTTTGCCAGCGTACCAGCGCGCCCGCGGCACGAACCTTCGAGTGGCCGACCGGCCATATGTAGTTTTTTGTAGTACTTACGGATGATTCGGCGGCTGGTGTGCGACCCCAGTGCGACCAAGTGGAGGGCCCGTGCGTACTGACATCGACCCCCGGAACCTGATAGGCCGCAAGGCGTTCGACCGCGACGGCACCAGGATCGGCACCGTGGACGAGGTGTACCTGGACGATGCCACCGGCGTGCCCGAGTGGGCGGCCATCCGCACCGGCCTCTTCAGCAGGGATGCCTTCGTGCCCCTGGAGCCCAGCGAGCTGGTCGAGGGAGCGCTGCGCGTGCCCTTCGAGCGGGCCCTGATCAAGGAGGCACCGGACTTCGGCGTCGGCCGCCACCTCTCGCCGGAACAGGAACTCCAGCTCTACCACCACTACGGCCTCGACGTGGCCGCCGCTCCCCCGCTCCCCGACCACGACTTCGGCAAGCTGGCGGGCAAGGGCAACGAGGAGAGCTGACGCTCCGCCCCCACGGCGGACGCGGCACGTACTGCACGCGGCACGCGCGGCTAACCGGCCACCGGTCTGGCCGGGCCTTCCCCGGGTCTTCGCGTGTCGGACGGAACCAGCGGCAGCGGATCCGCGGGCGTCAGTTCCGGGTCGTCCATCGGAAAGGTCCGTACCCGTCCGGTCCGCGAGTACGGCGTCTCGAAGCGCACGGTGACCCGCCCCAGCCCGCTGCCCTGCACCCAGCCGTGCCCGAACCGCGCGTGCCGCACGTCGTGCCCCGACGGCCAGCGGCGCTCCGCGGGTGCCGGGCGGTGCTCCGCGTCGGGCTCGGCCTCCGGCTCCTCGGCCGGTTCCTCGGCCCCGCCCCCCGCCGCCTGCGCGAACAGGTCCTCCTGCGTGTAGTCGGCCAGGCCGCTGACGCCGACTCCGAGCAGCCGCACACCGCCCGTGGTGTCCACCGAGTCCAGCAGCCGGGCAGCGGCCTCCCGCACCACCGCCGGGTCGTCCGTGGGCCCGCGCAGCGTCTCGGAGCGCGTCAGCGTGGAGAAGTCGTATCTGCGCACCTTGAGCACGATGGTCCGCCCGGACAGCCCCGACGCGCGCAGCCGGCGCACGCACCGGTCGGCCAGCCGGCCCACCTCCACGCCGACCCGCACCCGGTCGTGGATGTCCACGTCGTAGGTGTCCTCGACCGACACGGACTTGGTCTCCCGCTCGGCCACCACGGGCCGCTCGTCGAGCGCCAGGGCCATGGCGTACAGGCCGTGTCCGTGCGCCTTGCCCACCAGCCGCACCAGCTCGTCCTCGCCCGCCTCGGCCAGCTCACCGACCGTGGTGATGCCGGCCCGGCGCAGGTGGTCGCCGGTCGCCGGGCCGACGCCGGGCAGGGTCCGCACGGACATGGGCTCCAGCATGGCCCGCTCCGTCCCCGGCGGGATCAGGACCAGCCCGTCGGGCTTGGCCTCCTCGGAGGCGATCTTGGCCAGCATCTTGGAGGCGGCCAGTCCCACGGATCCGGTGAGGCCCGTGACGGCGCGGATGTCCGTGCGCAGCTTCGTCCCGGCCAGCCGCGCCGACGCCGCGTCCCAGGCCGTCCCGCCGGCCTCCAGGTCCACGAACGCCTCGTCCAGGCTCAGCGGCTCCACCAGCGGCGACAACTCCCTGAGCAGCCGCATCACCTGCTCGCTGATCGACCGGTACAGCTCGAACCGCGGGACGAGGTACGCGGCGTTGGGCGCCAGCCGCCTGGCCTGGCCCATGGGCATCGCCGAGTGGACGCCGAAGACGCGCGCCTCGTACGAGCAGGTGGCGACGACGCCTCGCGGCCCCAGGCCGCCCACCACCACGGCCTTCCCGCGCAGACTCGGCTTGGACGCCTGCTCCACCGAGGCGAAGAAGGCATCCATGTCGAGATGCAGGATCGTGGGCGCGGTTCTCACATCTCCGATGCTGCCCTACGCCACTGACAATGCGGCCGCCACCGGCCGGCCCGCGCGCCGGGCGGACCGGCTCGCCGCTCAGACCGCCCTGTTGCGGCGTCGCGCCAGCTCGTCCGCCGGATTGTGCCCGACCAGGGTCTCCCCCGTGTCGATCCGCTCCCCGTGCAGCTGGGACAGCGCGCTCTCCACATCGCGCCAGACCACGCCGACGGCGATCCCGAAGATGCCCTGGCCGCCCTGGAGCAGGGCATGCACCTCGTCGGGCGAGGTGCACTCGTAGACCGTGGCGCCGTCGCTCATCATCGTCATCCGCTCCAGGTCACGGAAGCCGCGCTCCCGCAGGTGCTGGACGGCGGTCCGGATGTTCTGGAGGGACACCCCGGTGTCGAGGAAGCGTTTGACGATCTTCAGCACGACCACGTCGCGGAAGCTGTACAGGCGCTGCGTGCCGGAGCCGTGGGCCGGACGCACGCTGGGCTCGACGAGCCCCGTGCGGGCCCAGTAATCGAGCTGTCTGTACGTGATGCCGGCGGCCGCGCAGGCCGTCGGCCCGCGGTAGCCGATCTCCTCGGACGCCATGGACGCCGCCCCTCCGCTGGTCGGCACGGCGGCCGGCCGCTGCGGAGCGGAATCGGGCACGCCGGCCTGTTGCGCGTACCCCCCGCCCGTGCGGAGCCGAGAGTCCTGAGGAGGGTACGGACCACTCGCCCCGAGACCGTGCCCGGGGCCACCCCCAGCCGTACCGTCGCCGCTGATTCTCACGCCGACCTCCGTCCTTGACCTGCCTCCTCGAAGGTAGGCAGTCACCAAGGGTGCGTCAACGATCGCCACACTCGGCACGCCGAGTGATAATCACCCTAAGAGTGGTTTCGCGTGCCCTGATTCGGGGAAACCCTACTGGTTGCTCGTCCCGAAGTCCTCCGGCGAGATCTGGTCGAGGAACTCGCGGAACTTCTCCACCTCGTCCTCCTGCTCGTCCGGGATCGCGATGCCCGCGTCGTCGAGGACCGTGTCGCTGCCGTAGATCGGCGTTCCGGTGCGCAGGGCCAGCGCTATGGCGTCGGAGGGCCTGGCGCTGACCTCGACACCGCTGGCGAAGACCAGCTCGGCGTAGAACACCCCGTCGCGCAGGTCGGTGATGCGTACCTCGGTGAGCTCCTGGCCGACGGCTTCCAGCACGTCCTTGAACAGGTCGTGGGTCAGCGGCCGTGCCGGAGCCATGCCCTGCTGGGCGAAGGCGATCGCCGTCGCCTCACCCGGTCCGATCCAGATGGGAAGGTAGCGGTCGCCTCCCACCTCGCGCAGCAGCACGATCGGTTGGTTGGAGGGCATCTCGACCCGGACACCTACGACATCGAGCTCGTTCACACAGCAACCCTAGGCCGTGCTCGGGACGTTTGGGTAGTCGGGCCGGGATCGGCTGGGCGATCCGGGGCTCCGAACAGGCGTGTTTCAGGGAAGCCGCACGCCGAGCGCGGTCTGTACCAGCGCCGCGTGCAGCTTCACCGCCAGGCCCGCCAGCTCCTTGGTACGTGCTTCCGCGTGTGCCCTGGTCTGGGGGTTGCGGTGTCGTTTCAGCGGGGCGACCACCTGGTCCACCAGCCCGGCGTCCCGGTCGGCTGCGGCCTTCATCACCCGCAGGTGCCGCGGCTCGATCCCGAAGCGCCCGAGCTGCGTCACCAGCGACGCCACGGTGACCGCCTCGGCGTCGTACGCCCCGTCGGGCAGGGGGGCGAGGAGCCCGTAGGACTCCCACTCCTTCAGTTCCTGCTCGTCGATCCCGGCCGCGGCGAGCAGCTCGTCCCGTCCGATCCGGGCGACGGTCGGGCTCTCGGCGGGTTCCGGCGCCGCCTCCCCGTCCCGCTGCCGGCCGACCGTGGGCAGTGACACCGCCTCACCGCGCTCCACGGCGTCCAGGTGCTCGCGGATGACCTTGAGCGGCAGATAGTGGTCCCGCTGCATCCGCAGCACCCGGCCCAGACGCTCCACGTCGTGCGCGCTGAACTTGCGGTACCCGGCCGGGGTCCGCCGCGGCTCGACGAGGCCCTCGGACTCCAGGAAGCGGATCTTGGAGATGCTGATGTCGGGGAACTCGTCCCGCAGCACGTTCAGCACCGTGCCGATGCTCATCAGCCCACTGTCCGTGGCGGCGGCGCCGTGACCGGCACCGCCGCTCGGTGTATGCAGCATGGACCTTCCCTGGAGATTCGGGTCAGTAACCCCGCTGGCTCGCGTAGAACACCAGCCGGTACTTGCCGATCTGCACCTCGTCACCGTTGGACAGGGCGACCTGGTCGATGCGCTCCCGGTTGACGTACGTGCCGTTCAGGCTGCCCACGTCGGCGACCGTGAAGGAACCGTCCGGACTGCGACGGAACTCCACGTGCCGGCGCGAGACCGTCACGTCGTCCAGGAAGATGTCGCTCTGCGGGTGACGCCCGGCGGTGGTCAGCTCACCGTCCAGCAGGAAGCGGCTGCCCGAGTTCGGACCACGGCGCACGACCAGGAGCGCGGAGCCGAGCGGCAGCGCGTCCACGGCCGCCTGCGCCTCGGGCGAGAGCGCCGGGACCGCGGTCTGACCGGTGACCTCGGCGTCGTACGCCTCGAGACCGGAGATGGAGATCGTGGAGGTCGTCTCGGAGGCACGCTCCGGAACCGCGCCGGCACGCAGCGGCGCACCGCAGTTGGAGCAGAAGCGGCTGTTCTCCGCGTTGCGGTTACCGCACCTCGTACACACCAGGGCCGACATGGACGGATCCTCCTGCCGCGGCTGCCCCGCCGGGGCGTTCGACGCGTACGGATCAGGGGTAAACCCTCCACCCGTACCTGAGGTTGACGGTTGCCCGAAACCTATGCCGCCGGACTGTGCAGGGTCAACAGACGGCGCGCCCTGACCACCGGAAATGTCACCGCCCGGACCACCCACCTGGTCCCGGAACATCGGGCGTCGGCCCTCCGCGTCGGGCTGGGCGCGATGGCGCGCGGTCGCGTTGTCGCTGCCCTCTCGCGCGCTCTTGCCGAACAACTTCGCAAACAACTTCACGGGCGATTCCCCTTGACCGAAACAGACCCGCCCGTGGGGCAGGACGAACCCTGACTGACCGTACTGACCGACCCGGACATCTTCACAACGTCCGTCTCCACCAGACAGTTTCCACCACGCACCACCCAATCGGTGCGCCGACCCCCCGCAACCTCATGCCCTCGCCGGACGTCCCCCATGCACCGCCGGTTCACTGGGAGGACGACCGAGCGTAGTCAGGCCGCTCCGCCGCTCGCAAGGCGTCCACGACGATCTTGCTCGACCGCTCAACAGTAACGGTGGCCTGTTCCTTTTCCAGAGTCTGCACCACGCCTCCAGGAATGTTGAGAGCCGGTTCGAGGTCCTGCGGCTTGCCGATGACCTGGAAACGATAGGGCGCGTTGATCTTGTTCCCGTCCACGCTCACGGACTTGTCGGAGTCCGCGAGGTAGGTGCCGGCGACGACCCTCACACCGTTCACCTGGATCGCCTCCGCGCCCGCCGCACGCAGCTCCTGGATCGCGTCGAGCAGCATGTCGGCCTCGACCGCTCCCTTCGTGTCCTGGACCGTCACCGTGATGCCGGGTCCCTGCGCGGCCACGGTGCCCGCGAGGATGCCCAGTTGCCGCTCCTTCTCCAGCGTCTGCTTGCGGGCCTCCTCCGCCTGGTCGGAGCTGTTCTCCAGCTCGTCGCGCTGCTTCTCGAGGCCCTGCTTCTCGTCTTCAAGACGCTGAGTACGGTCGTCCAGTTCATCGAGGATGCGGACCAGATCCTCCTGCCGGGCACCGCGCAGCGCGCCGTCGCTCTCACTGTTCGACGCCACCTGGACCGCGAGCCCGAAACCGAGCCCGAACAGGAGCAGGGCGACGATGAGTTGGGCCCTGGTCAGGCGTGGCGGCCACAGGCCCTTGAGCAGCCGCTCCCGGCCGCTCGGCCCGCCCTGCACCGGTTGGGGCTCCTCGGGAGTGTCGGCGGCGGGGGCGTCCTGCGCCGGCGCCACCTCGTCGGGCAGTTCCTTGCGCAGGCGGTTCGCGGGCTGCTCGTCGTGGTCGCTCATCGGCCTCACGCCCGGAAGACGTGGCGTCGGATCGCCGCGGCGTTGGAGAAGATCCGGATGCCGAGGACGACCACGACACCGGTGGACAGCTGGGCACCGACGCCCAGCTTGTCGCCCAGGAACACGATCAGCGCGGCCACGACCACGTTCGACAGGAAGGACACCACGAAGACCTTGTCGTCGAAGATGCCGTCGAGCATGGCCCGCAGACCACCGAAGACGGCGTCCAGCGCCGCCACGACGGCGATCGGCAGGTAAGGCTCCACGGCCGCCGGCACCTCGGGCCGGACCAACAGTCCGGCCACGACTCCCACGACGAGGCCCAGTACGGCGATCACGATGTGCCCTTCTCGGTTATCGGCTGTGCTGTACGTACGATCACACTCGGTGCGGCCGGCAGCCGTAGGTCGTCCGCCACGGAGATGGCCGTCCGGATGCCGTAGTTCTCCTGAAGGGCGTGCAGGTACAGCCCGTCGGCGCTGTCCTGGAACGTGCTGCTCAGCCGCTGGCCGCCCCCGACCGCGAGCACCGTGTACGGCGGCACCAGCGGCCTGTTGTCGACCAGTATCGCGTCACCGGCGGCCCTGATCGCCGACAGTGCCGTCAGACGCTGTCCGTTAATGGAGATCGCCTCGGCGCCCGACTCCCACAGCCCGTTGACCACGCGCTGCATGTCCCGGTCCCGGACCCGGCCGGTGTCGGAGAACCCGGAGGTGCCGCGCGGCTGCCCGTCACCGCCCGTGCCCACGTCCTTGGCGTCGTTCACCACGAGCTTCACGCCCGGGCCGTGCACCTCGACCGCGCCCGACAGGATGCCCACCAGGTCGGCCCGGTCGCCGGCGCCGCTCTTGTCCAGCGCCTCGCGCTGCCGCGCGCCCACCTCGTCCCGCAGCTCGTCGACGCTCTTCTCCAGCTTGTCGGCCGCGGAGGTCTCCCCCTCTATGCGGTCGATCAGCTCCTCGCGCTCCTTGGCGACCACGGGGGCGGCGACCCGTGCCTGAGCCGCGCCGACCGTGACGACCAGGGCCGCCAGCACCAGACCGGCGGCCAGTCCGAGCTTGGCCCGCAGCGTCTTCGGCATACCGCCGCCGCCCTCGGCCTTCTTCCGCGCGGCCGCCTCGGCGTAGCCGTCGTCGAGGCTGTGGTCCATGACGTTGGTGAGCAAGGACATGGACGCGTCCGGGCGCGCGGGCCGCGTGGATGTGCTCCGAACGGGGGGTTGCTGCGGCATGTCGCACATCGTCGCACGCCACCGCCACTACCTCCGAACGGCCCCACCGGCGTGCCGGACAGGCCCCCTTGGGGACACTTGTCCGGCACGCACGCGTGCGGTGTGTGCTACCGGCCGGCGCTGTCCACCACCGCGGCCCACTCGTCGAGCAGCGCCTGCGCGGAGGCGTCGTCGGGGCCCTCGGCCCACAGATGGGTCACCGCCTCGGCCGGGTCGGGGAGCACCATCACCCAGCGTCCGTCGGTCTCCACCACGCGCACACCGTCGGTCGTGTCGACCGAGCGGTCCCCGGCGGCCTCGACGACGCGCCGCATCACGAGGCCCTTGACGGCCCACGGAGTCGCCAGATCACGCTTGAGGACGTGCGCCCGCGGGATCCGCGCGTCGATCTGGCTCAGCGTGAGCTGCGTCCGCGCGACGAGCCCGATCAACCGCACGAACGCGGCCGTGCCGTCGTAGACACTGCTGAACTCGGGGACGATGAAGCCGCCCTTGCCGTCGCCGCCGAAGATGGCCCCTTCCTCGCCGCCGACCCGCGTCAGGTCGTCCGGAGAGGTGGTCGTCCACTCCACCTGGGTGCCGTGGTACGCGGCGACCTGCTCGGCGATCCTGGTGGTCGTCACGGGCAGGGCGACCCGCCCGCTGCGCCGCTCGGCCGCGATCAGGTCGAGCAGCACCAGCAGCGCCCGGTCGTCCTCAATGATGCGGCCCTTCTCGTCGACGAGCGACAGTCGCTCGCCGACCGGGTCGAACCGCACCCCGAAGGCCGCCCGGGAGGACGCCACGATCTCCCCGAGCCGCACCAGCCCCGACCGCCGCACATCGCCGGTCTCGGTCGGCCTGGACTCGTCGAGTCCGGGGTTGATGGTCAGCGAGTCGACACCGAGCTTGCCGAGCAGACTGGGCAGCACCAGCCCCGCACTGCCGTTGGAGGCGTCGACGACCACCTTGAGGCCGGAGTCCGCGATCCCCGTGATGTCGATGTTCCGCAGCAGCGACCCGGTGTACGAGTCGAACACACTGGACGGGAAGTGCAGGTCCCCGATCTCGCCGGGGAACGCGCGCCGGTACTCCTGCCGCGCGAACACCCGGTCGAGCTTCCGCTGGCTGCCCTGCGACAGGTCGGCGCCCTGCCCGTCGAAGAACATGATGTCGACGGAGTCCGGCACCCCGAGGGTGGTCCGGATCATGATCCCACCGGCACTGCCCCGCGCGGTCTGCTGCCGCGCCACGGGCAGCGGTACGTTCTCCAGGTCTCGTACGTCGATGGCGCTGGCCTGCAACGCGGAGATCACTGCCCGCTTCAGCGCACGGGCACCACGGGAGTGGTCACGGGCGGTGGTGACGGTGGAGCCCTTCTTGAGGGTGGTCGCGTAGGCGCCGGCCAGCCGTACCGCCAGTTCCGGCGTGATCTCCACGTTGAGGATGCCGGACACGCCACGCGCCCCGAACAGATGGGCTTGGCCCCGGGACTCCCAGATGACCGAGGTGTTGACGAAGGCTCCGGCCTCGATGGTCTTGAACGGGTAGACCCGCACGTTGCCCTGGATGATCGATTCTTCGCCGACCAGGCATTCGTCGCCGATGACCGCGCCGTCCTCGATCCGCGCGGCACGCATGATGTCGGTGTTCTTGCCGACGACACAGCCCCGCAGATTGCTCTGCGGGCCGACATACACGTTGTCGGCCACCACGGCCTTGTGGAGAAAGGCGCCGCTCTTGACGACGACGTTGGAGCCGATGACCGTGTGTTCGCGGATTTCGGCGCCGGCCTCGACCTTCGCGTAGTCACCGATGTACAGCGGCCCCCGCAGCACGGCGTCGGCATGCACCTCGGCGCCTTCGGCCACCCAGACGCCCGGAGAGATCTCGAAGCCGTCGATGTCGACGTCGACCTTGCGTTCCAGAACGTCGGCCTGGGCCTTGACGTAGCTCTCGTGGGTGCCGACGTCCTCCCAGTAGCCCTCGGCGATGTAGCCGTAGACGGGCTTGCCTTCCTTCATCAGCTGCGGGAAGACGTCGCCGGACCAGTCCACGGGCACATCGGGGTCGACGTAGTCGAAGACCTCGGGCTCCATGACGTAGATACCGGTGTTCACCGTGTCCGAGAAGACCTGGCCCCAGGTCGGTTTCTCCAGGAAGCGCTCGACCTTGCCCTCTTCGTCGACGATGGTGATACCGAATTCCAGCGGGTTGGGCACGCGTGTCAGACACACGGTGACGAGCGCACCCTTTTCCTTGTGGAAATTGATCAGATCGGTGAGATCGAAGTCGGTCAGGGCATCGCCGGAAATAACGAGGAAGGCATCGTCCTTCAATGCCTCCTCGGCGTTCTTGACGCTTCCGGCGGTACCGAGTGGCTTCTCCTCATTGGCATACGTGAGCTCCATTCCGAGCTCCTCGCCATCACCGAAGTAGTTCTTGACCAGGGAGGCCAGGAATTGAACGGTGACGACGGTCTCGTTGAGCCCATGCCTTTTCAGCAGCCGCAGCACATGCTCCATGATCGGCCGGTTGGCCACCGGCAGGAGCGGCTTGGGCATGCTCGAGGTCATGGGACGAAGGCGGGTGCCTTCGCCTCCAGCCATCACGACGGCCTTCATGTCGGAAGCGTCCTCCTCTAAGAGACGACGGTTAAGCCGACTTCACCCGTCCAGGGTCCCGCACTTTTCCAGCGCGGGCCATCCGGCCACTGGGGCCGCACAATCAGCGAGTTCAATCGGCGGTGGCGTCCGCACGGACCAGGCGGCGGACCTGCACCACGTAGAGAACACCTGCCCACCAGTACAGGGTTGTACCCCATCCGGCGAACGCCCATCCGAAAACAGCGGCGAGTGACGCGATCCACCCGCTGCCGTCGCTGAGCAGCAGCAGGGGGAAGGCATACATGAGGTTGAAGGTGGCCGCCTTGCCCAGGAAGTTCACCTGTGGCGGCGGATAGCCGTGCCGGCGGAGGATGCCCACCATCACGAGCAGGACCGCCTCACGGGCAAGAAGTACAAGCGTCAACCAGAGGGGGAGAATCTCCCGCCAGGTGAGGCCCACCAGCGTCGACAGGATGTAGAGCCGGTCGGCCGCGGGGTCCAGGAGCCGGCCGAGGTTGCTGATCTGGTTCCAGCGCCGCGCGAGCTTCCCGTCCAGGTAGTCGCTGACCCCGCTCAGGGCCAGTACCAACAGCGCCCATCCGTCGCTCTGCGGGCCGCCGAACTCGGGGCGGAGGATGAGCCACAGGAAGAGCGGCACGCCGGCGAGGCGCGCCATGCTCAGGATGTTCGGGATGGTGAGGACCCGGTCGGTCTGCACGCGGGTCTCCTGGACCTCCACGCGGGGGCCTCCTGGTGGGAAACGAGCCAATGATGCTCACTGACCTTACCTCAACGCAAAAAAGCTCTGGCTCTCGGGCTGTGTGCCCAAGAGCCAGAGCTCTAAAAGGAGTTCGGCGGCGTCCTACTCTCCCACAGGGTCCCCCCTGCAGTACCATCGGCGCTGTAAGGCTTAGCTTCCGGGTTCGGAATGTAACCGGGCGTTT